>DASZGA010000331.1:0-4132 GCA_035939295.1 Candidatus Elarobacter sp.
GCGGCGGTGACGATCCCCTCGCGGTGGCCGCGCTCGATCGCTTCGTTGACCGGGACGGAGAGTCCGAAGTCGTCGACCGTGACGATCAGGCGGCGTCGCACGCGCACAGCCTCCTCGGCGAGCGAGCGAAAGCCCTTCTCCACAGCGCTATGCACCATGTTCTCCACAGGGAGCCCGACGCTGCTCTCGGGAACCAGCGGCGGATGCGGTCACGGCTCGGATGACGACGACCACGACGTGGTCGCCGATGCTCGAGCAATACTTCGGGATGAAGCACCGTTATCCCGAAGCGATTTTGCTCTCGCGCGTCGGCGACTTCTACGAAGCATACGGTGAAGACGCCGAGACGATCGCGCGCGCGCTTTCGATCGCGCTGACCTCGAAAGAAGCCGGCGGCGGACGGCGCGTTGCGATGGCCGGCGTCCCGCACCACGCACTCGACGGTTATCTCGCGAAGCTGGTCGCGCAGCGGCGCGTCGTCGCGCTCGCCGAGCAGCTCGAAGCGCCGATCGCGAACAAGCTGGTGCGGCGCGACGTCGTTCGCGTCGTGACGCCCGGGACGCTGCTCGAGGAGCACATCCTCGAGCGCGGCGCGCACAACTACCTCGCCGCGATCACCGCTTACGACGACGTCGTTGCGCTGGCGCACGCCGATATCTCGACCGGCCACGTCGCGGCGACGGCGTTCGACGGCGAATCGGCGCTCGAGGACGTCCTCGCCGAGATCGCGCGGCTCGACCCCGCCGAGCTGGTCGCCGACGTTCCCGCGGGGATTCGCGCCGCGCTCGACGGCGCGCTCGAGAACGCGCAGACGCGGATCGCCCAGCCCGTGCTGGCAGCGGTCGCCGAACGTGCGCGCGAGCCGATCGACGGCTTCTCGTTCGACGCCTCGCTCGCGATGCACCGCGCGCTCGACGCGCTCGGCGCGTTCGTGCGCCGCGTCAGCGTGCAGCATGGCGCCGGCACCGCGCTCCGCGAGGCGCAGTTCTACCGCCAGGCGACGTTTCTCGCGCTCGACCCGAACACGCGCAAGCACCTCGAGCTCACCAAAGCGCTCGGCGCGAACCCGCGCGCGACGCTGCTCGCGACGATCGACCGCACCCGCACCGCGATGGGATCGCGGCTGCTCGGCCGCTGGCTGCTGGCGCCGCTGGTGAACGCCGAAGCGATCGGCGCACGCGCCGATTGCGTCGAGACGCTGGTCCGCGACGGCGCGCGCCGGCTCGCGCTGCAGGACGTGTTGCACGGCTGCTTCGACCTCGAGCGGATCGCTCAGAAAGTGCGCTTCCGGCGCGTCCTGCCGCGCGATCTCGCCTCGCTGCGCCGGACCCTCGCGCTGCTCGACCCGATCGCCGACGCGCTGCACGAGTCCTCGCTCCCGGCGCGGATGCACGCGATCGCCGCGCGCGTCGGCGAGTACGACGAGGTGCGCGCCGACCTGCTCGCATCGCTCGTCGACGAGCCGCCGGCGACGCTCGGCGACGGCGGCGTGATCCGCCCCGAGGCGAGCTCCGAGCTCGCCGACTGCGTCGCGCTGCGCGGCGACGCGCGCTCCCGGATCGCCGCGCTCGAAGAGCGCGAGCGCGAGCGCACCGGGATCAAGTCGCTCAAAGTGAAGTACGCTTCCGCGTTCGGCTACGCGATCGAAGTCCCGAAAGCGCAGGTCGCGAACGTCCCCGGCGACTACACGCGCAAGCAGACGCTGGCGAACGGCGAGCGCTACGTCACCGCCGAGCTGCGCGAGCTGGACGTCGCGATCGCTTCGGCCGAGTCGCGCCAGCTGCGGCTGGAGCAGGCGCTGTACGAAAATCTGGTCGAGCGGATCGCCGAGCGCGTCGACGAGCTGCTCGCGACGGCCGACGCGCTCGCCGAGCTCGACGCCTACTGCTCGCTCGCGCAAGTCGCCGGCGAGCGCGGTTACGTGCGCCCCTCGTTCGCCGAGGAGAGCGTCATCGACATCGCCGACGGCCGGCATCCGGTGATGGAAGCGCTGCTCGGATCGTCGTTCGTTCCGAACGACTTGCACGCCGGCGTCGAGCGCGCGCGGTTCATCCTGCTGACCGGCCCGAACATGGGCGGCAAATCGACGTACTTGCGGCAGACCGCGCTGTTGGTCGTGCTCGCGCAGATCGGCTCGTTCGTCCCGGCGCGCGCGGCGAAGCTCGGGATCGTCGACCGCATCTTCACGCGCATCGGCGCCGGCGACGACCTCGCCTCCGGGCAGTCGACGTTCTACATCGAGATGGCGGAGGCGGCGAACATCTTGCGCCGCGCGACCGACCGCAGCTTGCTGCTGATCGACGAGATCGGGCGCGGAACGGGGACCGTCGACGGGCTGGCGATCGCGCAGGCGATCTGCGAGTATCTGCTCGAGCGCGAGTCGCGCGCGCCGATGGCGCTGTTCGCGACGCACTTCCACGAGCTGGTCTCGCTCTCCGAGCGCTGGCCGCTGGTCGCGAACTTCCACATCACCGCGGTCGAGAGCACGAAGGGCGGCGCGCCGGTGTTCTCGCACCGCGTCCTCCCCGGGTCGTCGTCGCGCTCGTTCGGGATCGAGGTCGCGCGGATGGCGGGTCTTCCGCCGGCGGTCGTCGCCCGCGCGCGCGAGATCGCCGCGGTCCTCGACGGGCGCCCGACGCTCGAAGCTTCGGTCCCGCTGCGCGGCAAGCTGGCGAAGCCCGGCGTCGTCGAGCAGCCGCTCCTCTTTGAGATAACGAACAGCTAGCAAGGGAGCACGGGCGGGTACGAAGGTGCGGAATGAACCGCACCTTCTGGATCAACCAGACGCAACTCGACGCGATCGTGGCGGTCGTCTGGCTGGTCGGCGCGATCGTGGTCGGCCTGGTCGCGCATCGCCTCGTATACTGGCTGTTCGCCCGCTGGGCGGCGCGGCAGAGCACGTTCGCTGCCGCCGTGGTGCGCCGTACGCGGCGGCCGGCCGCCTACATCTTCCCGTTGCTGACGATCCTGCTCGTCGCCTCGCAGATCGACCTTCCGCCGTCGTGGACGAAGCCGGCAGTACACGTCAGCGGGCTGCTGACGATCGCGGCACTGGCGTGGACGATTATCGCCACCATACGGCTGTGGGGCGACGTCGTGATCGCGCGGCACCGGATCGACGTCGAGGACAACTTGCTCGCGCGCCAGCTCGGCACGCGCGTCGACATCATGACCCGCGTGATCGTGACGCTCGTAATCATCGTCGCGGTCGGGATGGGATTGATGACGTTCCCGGAAGTGCGCGCGATCGGTACGACGCTGCTCGCCTCGGCGGGCCTGCTCGGGATCGTTGCGGGCCTCGCGGCGCGGCCGCTGTTCGAGAACCTGGTCGCCGGGCTGCAGCTCGCGCTCACGCAGCCGATTCGCATCGACGACGTCGTCATCGTCGAGGGCCAGTACGGGCGGATCGAAGAGATTCACAGCACCTACGTGGTCATCCGGCTATGGGATCTGCGCCGATTGGTGGTTCCGCTCAGCTACTTCATCACGACGCCGTTCGAAAACTGGACGCGGCGCACGGCGAACCTGATCGGCGAAGTGTTCATCTTCGCGGACTGGACGCTAGACGTCGACGCGCTGCGCGCCGAGATCCCGAAGATTCTCGAGCGCACGCCGCTGTGGGACAAAAAAACGCAGGTGGTGCAGGTCACCGACGTGACGGAGCGCGCCGTGCAAGTCCGCACGCTGGTCAGCGCGCGCAACTCTCCCGAGCTGTTCGACCTGCGCTGCTTCGTCCGCGAAGCGATCGTCGCGTTCATCCGCGACACGCAGCCCGACGCGATGCCGAAATTGCGCGTCGAGCTCCCCGAAGCGGCGGAGGGCGATTCGCAAGAAACCATGCCGCGAACCGACGGCCGCATCGCCCGCGTGGTCGGCGCCGCCGATGCACAGATTCCGCGCCAACCGCAGGCACCGAAGCCGAAACGCTGAACCGCACGGGGATGGGCGTTCCCTTCCTCGCGTTCGATCACGTGAACGTGCCTCTTCGCGGCATGAGTCAGAGTCGTCCGAAACGTCATGGGACGGCAACAATGCGGACGCGAAGCAGTCACTCCGGAGGCCTTAGTCTCTGATGAGTGAGATGGCAGCAGCAGCAACGGCACCTGCAACCGAGTCGGCCGCCCGGGCAGCA
>DASZGA010000332.1:0-1791 GCA_035939295.1 Candidatus Elarobacter sp.
CCCAGCGACTTCGCCTCGTCGTCGGCCTTCCCGAGGAGCCGCGAAAGCGCCGGCGCCACGGTGACGTGGCTCTGATCGGCGTTCGCGCCCTGATAGCGCGGCAGCGCGTCGAGCGCCGCCTGCAATTTTTGCTCGACGGCATGCACATCGAGCCCCGCCTTCTCTAGGATGGGGCTTGCGACACCGTCGGTTTGTTCCAGGATCGCGGCGAGCAAGTGTTCCGGGCTCGTCTGTGTGTTGTGCTCGGCGAGCGCCCGAGTGTACGCCGCATTCAGCGCCTCCTGGACGCGCTGGGTCATGCGTTCTACGTTCATTCGCACTCTACAACCACGAGTGCTAACGAAAGGTTGCGCTGCTGCCAAGTAAGCCGTTCGGTCGGAACGTAGGGGCAAGCAAGCGCACTCGCCGCGGAACTCCGAGCCTATTGTCCGTTGTCGTGCCGCGCGTGACGTACGCTCCAACGACCCAGCCCTTGCCTGGGATCGCGCGCGGCGCGTTTCGCGCGCTGTACGTGTACGACGTCGCGGACACGATCGATCTGGGCCGGCTGCGCACCGTGCGCGGCGAGGGCGTCTCACGTGCGCCGCTGCAGTTGCGGCGTGAGGCGAGCTCGGAATTCATCCAGTATCCGGTCGTGCCGCTGATCGTGCGGCTTCCCGATTTGGAGACGCCGCGCGCGACGGTGCGGGCGAAGATCTTCGACTTCGGCGTGATCTCGCTGCGGATTACCGTCCCGTTCGACAACGTGTCGTGGGCGGAATACGCCGCCGCGACGCGACGGCTCCGCGGCGATCCCGCGATCGAAGCGCAGGCGCGTGCGGCGCTCGACGACGTTCTCGTCGAGTTAGGCGGCGTGTTGGACGATCCGCATCCGGCTCTGGTGGAAGACTACTTCATCCTCGAAGTCGAGGAGTTCGCCGAACCGGTAACGGCAAGCCGGCTCACGGGTGAGCTCGGTTCGTCGCTGGCAAAGCTGTTGCTGTTCGAGGACCGCGACATCTTCGAAGCCGAGGCCGCTGAAGCGCTGCGGCTCGCGTTCGCGTACTATCCGGACGATCTGACCGTGATCCAATGGGACGCAGCCTTCGTCTACGACCGGGCCGACGGCGCCGAAGCCGTCGAGGACATCCTGGAGTTCGCGAACTCGCAGCTGGTGGAGTTTCGCACCTACGACGCGCGCCTCGACGCCGAGTTGGACGCGATCTATCGTCTCGAGCCGGGCCGCCCCGTCGGCCGCTTCTTACGCCGCGGTGCGGCCGAACGCGCCGCGCAGGTTCGCTTTCTTCTGGTCGACGTGCTCGAGCTGACCGACCGCACGACGAACGCGCTGAAAATCATCGGCGACGCGTACTACGCGCGGCTCTACCGCGCAGTCGCCGGCCGCCTCGGCCTAGCCGACTGGCAGCGCCAGATCGACGCAAAGCTCCGCAGCGTCTCCGAAGTCTATCGCGTCTTCCAAGACCAAGCCCAATACGCCAGCAGCCGCACCCTGGAGATCGTCATCATCGTCCTGGTCGCGATCGAAGCAGTCGTCGGCGTTCTAGCGCTTCGCCACTTCTGAACCCCACCGCAATGGTTCAGGCAGCTTGCGGACCGAGCTCCAACTCCTCCGCACCCGTTGTCGGTGCCGGAATCGGTTGCCCATCCGCAATCAACGCTTCCAGATGCCAGGCTACTGCTTTTCGCAACATCTCGCGCGTCTCGTCTCGGCTGCTCCCGGCGACCGCTACGCCCGGAAGATCCGGTACGTACGCGCTGAAGCCGGTCGACGTCGCCTCATAGATCACAGCG
>DASZGA010000333.1:0-6065 GCA_035939295.1 Candidatus Elarobacter sp.
ACGGAAGATCACCGGGTTCTTGCAGCGCCAGCAATGCGGGTAGCTGTGCTCGTACGACTCCGCCGAAACCAGCGCGCCCGACGCGCGCAGATCTTCGACGATCCGCTCGTTCGCTTTGAAGATGTGCAGCCCGGCGTACGGTCCGGCTTCCGCCGTGAAGTGACCCGAGCCGTCGACCGGGTTGATGATCGGCAGCCCGTATCGCACACCGGTCTCGAAGTCGTCCGCGCCGTGTCCGGGCGCGGTGTGCACGGCGCCGGTGCCGGTATCGAGCTCGACGTAATCGGCGTTCACCACGACCGAGTCGCGGTCGAGGAACGGATGCCGCACGGCAAGCCGGTCGAGCGCGCTCCCCGCGACCTCGGCGCGCAGCGCGCCGGCGCCTTTGTCGAACCGCGGGATCACCGAATCCGCGAGCCGCTCTGCGACGACCACGTCCTCGCCGCCGACGCGGTACACACCGTACGTCGCATCCGGCTTCAAAGCTACTGCCACGTTCGCCGGCAACGTCCACGGCGTCGTCGTCCAGATGACGATCGAGAGCGGCGTCCCGTCATCATCGAGCCCGAACCGGTTCAGCAACGCGCCGCGCTGCGCATCGGTCGCGCGGAAGCGGACGTAGATCGAGGGCGAGGTGTGGTCTTTGTACTCGATCTCCGCTTCGGCGAGCGCCGTCTCGTCGACGACGCACCACAGCGTCGAGCGCAGGCCTTTGTAGAAGTAGTCGTTCTCGGTCAGGTCGCCGAGCGTCTCGACGATCGTCGCCTCGAAGCTCGGCGCGATCGTCATGTACGGATCGTCGAAGCGCCCGAACGTCCCCATTCGCAGCATCTGCTCGCGCTGCCGGTTCATCCAGTACAGCGCGCGCTCGCGGCAGGCGCGCCGCAGCTCGAGCGGGTCCGCGCTGCGGAAGTCGAGCCCCAGGTGCTTGAGCGTCTCGCGCTCGATCGGCAGCCCGTGCATATCCCAGCCCGGGACGAAGTCGGAGTACTCGCCGTCGAGCAGGTGGATCTTCACCAGCGCGTCCTTGAGGACGCGGTTGAGGAAGGTCCCCATGTGAAGGTCGTTGTTCGCGTACGGCGGGCCGTCGTGCAGCACGTACGGCGAGCCGCCGCGCGCGCGGTTTCGCTCGAGCCGCTTGCGATAGGTGTCGTGCTCGGCCCACCAGCGCACCCGCTCGGGCTCGCGCTTCGGCAGCTCGGCCCGCATCGGAAAGCCGGTCTTCGGCAGGTTCAGGGTCGCACGATAATCGCGCTCAACGGTCTCGGACATCGGAACGGTCCGGCTTCTATGCGGCGGCGACCGCCTCCGTTTCGCTGCGCTGCCGCCGGGTCGCGCGCTCTTGCGACCAGCCTTGGCGGAGCAGGAAAGCGCCGAGGATCGCGTACCAGCCGTAGACGAGGTCGTGCGTCGCGGCGACGACGAGGACGCCGGCGGCGACAAAGAGCAGCGCGAAGACGATCCCGACCCGCGAAGCGGTGTTGGTCGCGGCGTCGCGGTCGCGCGAGCGGTGCCACAGTAATGCGCGCAGCACGCGGCCGCCGTCCATCGGATAGGCCGGGATCAGGTTGAAGACCGCGAGGACGGCGTTCGCCAGGACGACGTACGTCCCGAGCAAGCCGATCGCTTCTTGCAGCGCGCCCGGCGCGGCGAAGCGGTCGACGGCGAGGACCGGAAGCAGCCCGCCGAGCGCGAGCGCGGCGCTGAGCGCCGGCCCGGCAAGCGCGATCAGCGCGTCGGCTTTCGGGGAAGCGGGCTCTTCCTCGAGCGTCGCGACGCCGCCGAACAGGAACAGCGTGATCGCGTTGGTGCGGACGCCGAAGCGGCGCGCGACGAGCGCGTGCGCGAGCTCGTGCGCGACGACGCTTCCGAACAGCGCGAGCGCGCAGACGGCGCCGAGCGCGTACGCTTCGGGCTGCGGCAGCATCCCCAAACCTCGCGCGAGCGCAACCGTCATAAACGCGTAAACGGCGAGCCACGAAACGTGCACGCCCACGCGTATGTCGAACAGACGACCGAGAGTCAGAGTCTGCCGCGCCACCGTGACGCAGCCCGTTCGCGCGTCAGCGCTCGGTGCCTGCTGCCTTATGGACCGTTCGCGTCACGAGTTCGTTGAGCACCTCGAAGTTGCGTTCTGCGAGCTGCTCGATCTCCGTCCGCACCGAGCGGAGGTGCGCGGCGAGTTCGTCGCGCCGGGCCCACGCGTCGTCGACGCGGCGCGCAAGCTCGTCGGCTGGCGGGAGCGGCTGGCCGGGGACGAACAGCGGGCCGGCGGGATAGCGCAGGTCCTCGAGGAGCGCCGTCACCTTCGGATCGTACGGGAGGGCGAGAAACGGAACGGCGAGCCGCGCCGCGATGATCAGCGCGTGCAGCCGCATCCCGATCACCAGCGCGGCGCGCGAGATGACTTGCGCCGCCTGTCCCAGCGCATAGTCCGGGAGCAGCACCGGCGTCGAAGCGCAGCGGCGGATGATCGTCGTCGCCGCTTCCGCGTCGGGCGGGCCGCCGAGCGGTAGGAACGCGACCCGCGCGCCGTACTTCGCTGCGAGCCGGTCGACGACGTTCGCCATCGCCTGCGCCGTCGCTTCGGCGCCTTGCCACTTCCGAACCGAGACGATCACCAGCGGCGCGTCGTCGCCGGCGAGCCCTTCGGCGGCGAGGTCGAGCGGTTCGCTCCCCGTCTCGAACAGAAACACCGGATCCGCCGTCCGTTCGATCGCGACCCCGGGGAGCAGGGAACCGAGCAGCGCGCGCGATCGCTCGTCGCGAACCGTCGCGCCGGCCAGACCTTTGCAGAAGTTGCGGACCATCGCACGGCCCCAGAAATCCAGCGGCCCGATCGACTGCGCGAAGACCATCGTCGGCTTCCCGGCGCGGATCGCGCTGCGGATCACGCCGCTGTAGTAGAGCAGGCTTCGCAAGCTGGTCACGTTCTGCAGTAAGCCGCCGCCGCCGGAAAGAACGACGTCCGCCCGCTCGATCGCCGCGCGGACGCGCGGGATGTCCATCCGCGGCGTGGCGTCGACCTCGTACGTGCGCGCGGTCGCCGCGGGATCGCCGCTCAGAACGTTCACCTCGCACCCCGGCCAGCGAGCGCGCAGCTTTTCGACGATGACCTCCAAGAGCGCCTCGTCTCCGAGATTCCCGAACCCGTAGTAGCCACTGATCAGGAAACGCGGGTTCACACGGTTTCCGTCCCGCCTCGCGGGGGCTGCAAGGAGCGGGCCCGCCGGTAAGCGAGGATCGCGACCACGCCGACGATCGCGCCGAGCACCGCGCCGTTGACGAGCCGCAGCACCGAGACCTCGAGGTGGGTGTGCAGGTGCGAGAACGTGTCGACCACGTCTCCGAGCCCGACCCCGATCGCCAGCGCGAACAGCCAGCCCCAGCGCGCGCGGTCCGAAGGGACGAGCGACGTCACCAGCATCAGCGCGGGGAACCCGATCAGGAACTCCTTGAAGCGCGGGCGGACCTGCAAGAGCGTGCTCAGATGCGAGCGCAGCGTCAACTCGAGCGTCGAGGGCGCGATGTCGCTCTGGTTTCCGCTGCGGATCAGCACCAGGTAGCCGGCGCCGAGCAGCACCGCCGCGGCGAGCAGCTGCAGCACGTTGACCGGCGACTCGGCCAGCGACGCCGGCGTGAGCTTCGAGCCCCAGCGCGGCGTGAAGAGGTAGAGCAGCAGCGCGATCAGCGGCGGCGCGGCGAGGACGAGCTTCACGCCGGTGAAGCGGTCGATCTCGAGCATCGTCAACGGCGTCGAGAGCAATCCGACGACGACCAATGCGCCGAGGAGCGTCACCAGCGTCGCGATCGCCAGCACGCGGATTCCGTCGAGGATCGCCGCGCCCGCCGACGGCGCGCGCGGCAAGGCGAACGCGGGCGCGATCGCGGCGAACCCCGCGACCGGGAACGCGATCCCGCCGAGCAGCGCGAGAACTTTGCGCACGGCCATGTCGTGATGGATCGCAAACCCGGCCAGCACCAGCAGCACGTCGGCGACGACGAACGCGATCAGCCAGCGCCGGTCGCCGATCCCGAACTCCGCCAGCAGCAGCAGCAAGATCGCGGGAACGGCGAGCGAGGCCAGCACGATCTCCCACGGCCGCGTGACGAAACGCTCGAACGGCGAGGCCGCGCCGACGCGCAGTCCCGCGGAACGAATGTTCTGCGCGATCTGATGAACGAGCTCGACGTTGGTCGCCTCGATCGACCGGCCGTTCCACTGGTGCGCGAACGGCCGCAGGTAGACGACGCGCACGTTGCGCTCGCGCACGCCGAGATCGTAGCGCGACACGATCTCTTCGGGACGCAGCTTGTCTTGTTCCGGCTTCGCAATCGCCTGCACGCGCACGGTGGCGTCGGGCAGATCCTTCGCCAGCGAGTCGTTTCCGGCTTGGGTCTGCTTCACGTCGTAGGTTTCGACGGTGCCGAAGTTCAGCTTGTCGCGGCGCAGCGCGTTCGCGGTCGCATCGATCGCATCGGGATAACCCAGCACCTGATTGCGCAGCCCGAAGAAGATCACCGTGTGCGCGTCGTGGTGCTGCGCCGCGCCGTCGATCAGCGCGTCGATCTGCGGCGCTTGAAAGCGTTCGTCGTTCTGCAAGCGCGGAACCAGCTTCAGAGCGAGCGCGTGCGCGAGCGCGAGGCGGTCTTCCGGCAAGCCGAGCCCGACCGAGGCGAAGTAGTCGGGCTGCGTGCGAATCGCGAACACCGCGGGGTTCGCGGCGCGCAGGATGCGCACGCTGCGCGGAAACTTCAGCGCGAGCTGTTGTTGATAGCGCCTCGCGGTCGCGGCGTCGTACGCGACGAGATAGACTTCGTCGTTGCGGATCCCGTGCACCGCGAGCCGCGCGAAGACGGGATCGTGAAAGCCGGTCAGCTTCGCTTGCGCCAGCAGCGCGGTGCCGGAGTACACCGCCGCGGTCGCCGAGGTCGTGACCTGGCCGCCCAGCTCTTCCTGCACCGCCAGCGACGTCAGGCCGGCTTGGCGGAGCGCGACGAGAAACGCGCGCTGGTCGTAGGCGTACGAGCGCGCGAGCGACTGAAAGTCTTGATCGTCCATCACGATCTCGACGCGGTTCGCGCGGTGCTCGTGCCGTTCGCGCCGCACGGCGACGTAGAGGCACGCGAGCAGACCGATCGTCAGTACGGCGAGCAGAACACGGCGGTAGGTCACGGAAGCGGCTCTTCGCCTAAAAACAACAAGACCCGCCGTGAAGCGGGCCTTGCTGCCGTCGCGTAGCAGGTTGCCCTACTACCGGGTGTGGGCGACGATCGTACGCGTCCCGAGGGACGCTGCCCACACACACCTGACGAAGGCATGATTGGAAAAGCGGGTTGCAAATCCTCTCGCTCTTCTTACCCCACGGTTAAGAGTCCGTAACCCCGTTTTTCCCGGAACGCCGGGTCACGTTTTCCAGCGCGGATTTCGCTTGCTCACGAAGGCCTCCATGCCTTCCTGCGCATCCTCGGCGAGCGCGTTCATCGACATGACCTCTTTCGCGTACGCGTATGCTTTCGGCTGGTCGAGGTCGATCTGCGCGTAAAATGCCGCTTTCCCCAACCCGACCACGAAGCCGGCCGACGACGCGATCTTCTCCGCGAGCGCGCGGGTAGTACGATCGACCTGTTCCGGCGACACAACCTCGTTCACGAGCCCCCACTCGGCCGCCGTGCGCGCGTCGATCGGCTCGCCGGTCAGCAGCATCTGCATTGCGCGCTTGCGGCCGATCGCGCGCGTCAGCGCGACCATCGGCGTCGTGCAGAACAGCCCGATCTTCACGCCCGGCGTCGCGAACTTCGCCTCGCTCGACGCGACCGCGAGATCGCACGTCGCGACGAGCTGACATCCGGCCGCGGTCGCGATCCCGGAGATCTCGGCGATCACCGGCTGCGGGATCGACTGGATGGTCTGCATCAGACGAACGCACACGTCGAACGTGAGCCGGTACTCCTCGACGCTGCGCTCGAGCATCTCGCGCAGATCGTGGCCGGCGCTGAACGCCGGCCCGACCCCGCGCAGGATCGCGACCTTGATGCTCCGGTCCGCACCGATCGCTTCGAAC
>DASZGA010000334.1:0-34204 GCA_035939295.1 Candidatus Elarobacter sp.
GGCGGTTGTCCCCGCTGTTCACCGCCTTACTGCTAGTACGACGATTCTTTCTTTAACTAAAGACCGGACCAGGACGGTTCTCGGAACGGTGGATCAGTGAAGTTCACGTGTAGTACGAAAGACATCGCGTCGGCGGTCGGCGCGGCAAGCAAGGTCGTCAACGCGCACACGACGGTGCCGATCCTTTCCAACGTTCTGCTTGCGGCCGACGAGGGCGCGATCCGCGTCCGCGCGACCGACTTGGAGCTGACGCTCGAGCAGTCGTTCCCGGCCGAGATCACCGAGTCGGGCGCGGTTACCGTCCCGGCTCGCTTGTTCAGCGGCTACCTCGGGAACCTGCCGGCGGGACTGCTCGAGCTGACCGGTTCGCCGACGCGCGCCTCGGTGAAGGCCGAACGCTCGAACTACGATTTCCACGCGCTGCCCGCCGAAGAGTACCCGCCGCTTCCGACCGCGCAGAAGGGGCAGTCGTTCGCGCTGCCGGCGAAACGGTTCCGCGACGGCGTCGTCTCGACGATCTTCGCGGCGTCGAACGAAGAGGCGCGCGGTGCCGTGCTGATGGGCACGCTGGTCGAGCTCGACGGCGACAAGATCACGCTGGTCGCGACCGACGGCTATCGTCTCGCGCGCTGGACGTCGACGCTCGAGCGCGGGATCGAAGGCACCGCGAAGTACATCGTTCCGTCGCGCGCGCTGAACGAGGTCGCGCGCAATCTCGGCGCCGCCGAATCGGTCGAAGTAACCGCGCTCGGCGCGAACGCCAACCAGCTGCAGTTCAACGCCGGGACGACGTCGATCGTCGTGCGGCTCGTCGACGGGCAGTACCCCAACTACTCGCAGGTGATCCCGGCGAAGTTCGACCGCCGCGTCGTCGTCAACACGCAAGGGCTGATCGGCGGCTTGCGCCGCGCCGAGCTCGTCGCCGGCGACCGCGCCTCGATGGTGAAGCTCGAGGTCGCAAACCAAACGCTGATGATCACCGCGAAGTCGGACGTCACCGGCAACGCGTACGAAGAGCTCGAGGTCGAGCAAACCGGCGAAGATCTCGCTATCGCGTTCAACGCGCGCTACCTGGTGGAGATCCTGAACCACGTCGACTCGCCGCAAACCGTCCTGGAGTTTCTCGGCCCGCTCTCGCCCGCGGCGATCCGTCCGCTCGAAGCCGGCGACGGCGCGAGCGAACAGCTCTACGTCCTGATGCCGCTGCGCCAGTAGCGCGGAGGGGCGTGAGGATCGACCGGATCCGGCTGGCCGACTTTCGCAACTACGCGAGCCTCGACTTCGCGCCGGCGCCCGGGTTGAACGTCCTGGTCGGGCCGAACGCGCAAGGGAAGTCAAACCTGCTCGAGGCGCTGGCGATGCTCGGGACGGGAAAGTCGTTTCGCGCGCATCGGGAGAGCGAGCTGATTCGCGACGGAACGGAGCGGGCGGAGATCGGCGGCGAGGCGCACATTGCGGCGGGCGAGATTCGGTTGCGGTGCTCGATCGCGCGTTCGCCAGCGGGGACGCGCAAGAGCTTCGAGGTGAACGGCGGTGCGGTCGGGTTCGCGCGGTTTCTCGGGCGGACGCGAGTAGTGACGTTCGTGCCGGCCGATCTGCAGCTCGTCAGCGGCGGGCCTTCGCTGCGGCGCTCGTTCTTGAACGAGGCGCTGGCGCAGCTCTCGCCGACGTATTATCGCGATCTCGCGCTGTACCAGAAGATCGTCTCGCAGAAGTCGGCGCTGCTGCGCGGTGCGATCGCTCCGGATCGCGATTTGCTGCTGGCGTACAACGACGAATTGGTGCGGCCGGCGAGCGCGCTGATCGCTGCGCGTCGTTCGTTCGTCGACGAGCTCGCGGCAGCGACGGCCGAGATCTACGGGCGCTGGCGCGGCGCGCGCGAGCGGTTGGGCGTGACTTATGCGCCGAACCCTGAGGACGACGTCGGTGAAGCGCTCGCCGGCGCGGTCGAAAACGAGCTGCGCCGCCGGACGACGCTGGTCGGGCCGCATCGCGACGATCTGCGGCTGCTGGTCGAGGGGAAGCCGCTGGCGGCATTCGGCTCGCAAGGACAGCAGCGGACAGCGGTGCTCGCGCTCAAGGTCGCCGAATACGACGTCATGCGCGCGCGCTCGGGCGATGCTCCGATCCTGCTCCTCGACGACGTCCTCTCCGAGCTCGACGCCGAGCGCGCCGGCGGCTTCCTCGGCGCGGTCGAGGGGTTCGAGCAGGCCTTCCTCACGACGACCGAGCTTCCGCGCGACCTTGGCGCCGCCGCGACCTGGTCGATCCGCGCCGCCACCGTGACCGCGTGCTGAAGCTCGGGAGCGTCCTCGACGGCTGGCGGCCGAAGCCGGGGCCGGGCTCGGATCCGCTGCTCGCGGCGCGCTCGGTGTGGCCGGACTTGGTCGGCGCCGACATCGCGCGGAACGCCCACCCCATCGCGATCGAGCGCGACGAGGTTCTGGTCGTCCTGGTGCCGTCGTCCTCTTGGTCGCATCAGCTCGTCTTTCTGGAGCCTGAGATCGTCGCAAAGCTGCAAGCGCTGCCCGAGACGAAGGCGCTGACGCGGTTGCGGTTCCGGGTCGGGAAGCTGCGGCGGCCGTCCGCCGGGCGGGACGGCCAGGGCGGTCCGCGGCGCGCCGGCTCGGAGGCCGGGACCGAGCCGCCGGCGCGGACGCTGGACGACGCGCTGGCCCGGCTGCGGCGGACGGTGGAGGGTGCGCGGGCGGGGCACCGGGCGCAGGGCGGCGCGTTCTGCGGGTCGTGCGACGCGCCGGTCGACCGCGGGACCGAGCTGTGCCGGCCCTGCCGCGACGAGGACGAGCGGCGGCGCCGCTTCGCCTGCGAGAAGCTGCTCTTCGAGGCCCCCTGGCTCGGCTCGGAAGAGGTCCTGGCGTTAGTCGATGGGCTGACCGCCGAGACCTACGATGCGACCCGCCGCGCGCTGCTTCAGGCTTGGTGGGACGAGCTTTGGCGCGCCAACAAACTGCACAAGCTGCGCCAGCCGCTCGACCGCGTGCGCCTCCGCAAGCTGGCCAGCTCGTTCGTCCTGCTGCAGACGAAAATCGATCCGAACCGGCTAGAGATGGACTCCGCCGTGCGCAAAAACGCGCTCGGCGATCTGTACGACTTTGTGCGGGAGATAGAAGCGCACTGACGCGGGCACCGGATTAGGTAAAATTCGTGCCGTTGTCGAAGATGTAGGATCGAATGAACGACTACACCGGCGAACAGATCGAGGTCCTTAAAGGGATCGATCCGGTTCGCAAGCGCCCCGGGATGTACATCGGCAATACGGCCGAGCGCGGGCTTCACCAGCTCGTCTACGAGGTCGTCGACAACGCGGTCGACGAGGCGCTCGCAGGCTACGCGCACACCATCTCGGTGACGATCCACAAAGACAACTCGGTCTCGGTCCAGGACGACGGCCGCGGGATCCCGGTCGACATGCATCCCGAAGAGAAGATGCCGGCCGTCGAGGTCGCGATGACGATCCTGCATGCCGGCGGAAAGTTCGGCAAGGGCGGCTACAAGGTTTCCGGCGGCTTGCACGGCGTGGGCGTCTCGGTCGTCAACGCGCTCTCCGAGCGGATGACGACCCGCGTGACGCGCGACGGCTACGTCTACGAGATCAAGTTCGAGCGCGGCGTGACGGTGTCGAAGCTCAAGAAGATCGGGCGCGCCGAAGGCTCCGGAACGTTTCAGTGGTTCAAGCCCGACCCGACGATCTTCGAAACGCTCGAGTTCTCCTGGAAGATCCTCGAGAACCGCTTGCGCGAGCTCGCGTTTCTCAACCGCGGTCTGTCGATCACGCTGCGCGACGAGCGCCCCGAAGAAGGCCCGCGCGACCGCACCTACATGTACGAGGGCGGGATCGTCTCGTTCGTCGAGTGGCTCAACGAGAACAAGGAGTCGCTGACGCCGGTCATCTCGACCAACGGCGAGCGCGACGACGTCGTCGTCGAGTGCGCGTTCCAGTGGCAGGACGGCTACAACGAAGTCGTCTACTCGTACGCCAACAACATCAACACGATCGAAGGCGGGATGCACCTCACCGGCTTCCGCACCGCGGTCTCCGGTAAGGTGAACGAGTACGCGCGCAAGCGCGGGATGCTCAAAGAAGCCGACGCGAACCTCTCGACCGACGACTGCATGGAAGGGCTCACCGCGATCGTTTCGGTGAAGCTGCAAGAGCCGCAGTTCGAAGGGCAGACGAAGACCAAGCTCGGCAACGCCAAGATGCGTCCGCTCGTCTACGGGCTGGTCACCGAACGGCTCGAGTTCTTCCTCGAGGAGAACCCGAAGTACGCGCGCGCGATCGTCGACAAGTGCATGCAGGCGCAGCGCGCGCGCGAAGCCGCGAAGAAAGCGCGCGACCTCACGCGCCGCAAGAACGTCCTCGAAGGGAGCGGTCTCCCCGGCAAGCTCGTCGACTGCAAGACGACGAACCCGTCGGAGTCGGAGATCTTCCTGGTCGAAGGCGACTCGGCCGGCGGGACGGCGAAGGGCGGCCGCGATCCGAACACCCAAGCGATCCTCCCGCTGCGCGGCAAAATCCTCAACGTCGAGAAGGCGCGGCTCGACAAGATGCTCGGGAACGAAGAGATCCGCACGATGATCACCGCGCTCGGCACCGGGTTCGGCGAAGAGTTCAACGCCGACAAGCTGCGCTATCACAAGATCATCATCATGACCGACGCCGACGTCGACGGCTCGCACATCCGCACGCTGCTGCTCACGTTCTTCTACCGCCAGATGCGCCAGCTCGTCGAGCGCGGCTACGTCTACATCGCACAGCCGCCGCTCTACGGGGTGAAGAAGGGGAAGCGCCAGGAGTGGGCGTTCAACGAGGCCGAGCTGAGCGCGATCTTCGACGGGACCGACCCCAAAGAGTGGACGATCCAGCAGTTCAAGGGGCTCGGCGAGATGGACGCCGAGCAGCTCGCCGACACGACGATGGACCCGCAGACGCGCCGTCTCAAGCAAGTGACGCTCGAGGAAGCCTCTGAAGAAGCCGAGCGGATGTTCACCACGCTGATGGGCGACAAGGTCGAGCCGCGCAAGCTCTTCATCCAAGAGCACGCTCGCACGGTTCGCAATCTGGACCTCTAGACCGAACCAGGTCGCCGGGCCGCTACGTTCGTGGGTTTGTGAGTTCGCTCGCTCGGGGACGTAGGAACCGGTGTTTGGCGTGAGAGCGTCGCGTCGCGCGGTGGTCGTCGCCGCGACGGTTGCGGTGCTCCTCGTGGTCCTGATCGCGGCACGGCACGCGATCACGCGCCTCGTGCTGCAAGGCGTCCTCTCCGCGGCGACCGGATATCAGGTCTCGATCGGGTCGCAGACGCTCGGGACCCACCACGCGGTTCTCTTCGACGTCCACGTCGTCAAGAACGGCGACCCGGTCCTCGACGCCCAGCGCGTCGACGTCGAGTACGCCCTGCGCGACATCTTCCCGGGCGGCGCGCACCGCTTCGGGTTCGCCGCGATCGCGATCCAGAAGCCCGTGCTCACCATCACACGGCACGCCGACGGGACGCTGACCTTCAACCGCACCGGCGGGACCTCGGGGGCGCCGCCGGCCTCGACCCGCAAAGCCGCGGCGCCGTACTACTTCACCGCGCGCGTTCGCGACGGCGAGATTCGGCTGATCGACGCCGCCCCGATCCAGCCCGATCTCGCCAACCAGTCGATCGAGCACGTCTCGATCGACGCTTCCGTCAAATCCGACGCGCGCACGACGGCGAAGGTCGACGGGGTCCTGCTCGCGCGCCGCACGCAGGGCGCGCCGGTCGAACGGTTTCCGCTCTCCGAGCGCACGGTGATCGACGTGCAGCGCGGGATCGCGCTCAACACGATCACGGCGCGCGCGCTGCCGATGCGCGGCGCACTCGGCTTCTTCATCCATTCGAAGGCGGTGCGCTTCGACGACGGCGTGCTCGACAACGTCGACGCGCGCTACTTCGCGCTGGCGCCGAAAGCCGGCGACGAGTTCAGCTACCGGCTCGGCGGGAGTGCAACGCTGCGCGACGGGCGGCTCGCGGTCGGCGGGCTGCAGCGCGAAGTGCGCTCGCTGCGCGCGCCGCTGCTGATCGTCGACGACATGATCGCCGCGAACTCGATCGACGGCGCGATCGGCGCCGTCCCGATGCGCGGCCGCGGCGCGATCTACGATCTGTTCGGAACGCCGATGTTCCGAATGGCGTTTTCCGCCGACGCCGACCTGCACGACCTGCGCGCGCTGTTCGGGTTCTCTCAGAAGCTCCCGGTGCGCGGCGGCGCTCACTTCGAGACGCTGCTCGCATCGAAGCTCGCCGCGCCGCTGATCCGCACGACCTTCCGCGCGCCGCACGCCGCGTACAACGCGTTTACGTTCGACGGCTTCGACGGGCGTGCCGACTACTACGACAACACGATCGTGATCGACGGCGTGCAAGGGCGCTACGGCGGGTTGGCGGTCGCGATCGGCGGGCGCGTCATCGTCAACGACGCCGGCGACGACGTCGCGATCGTGCTGAACGCGCGCGGCCCCGGCTCCGCGCTCCCGTACATGAACGCGATCGCGCCCGACGCCGGCATCGTCGCGACCGCGCTGCTCACCCAGCCGCCCGCCGACTCGTTCAGCGCGCGCGGGACGATCGGCGCGGTCGGCGGGACGACCGGGGCCGGAACGTTCGCGGTCGACACGCACGGCGTCGGCGAGTTCGGGCCGTTCCAGTTCTCGCGCCCGAACGGCGAGTCGATCGCCGGCGGGTTCGAGCTCGAGCGGCCGATCTCGCAGAGCGCCGGCTGGCTCCACGCGCGCGGGTTCAGGCTGGCCGACGTCCGCAACGCGGCGACGCTCCCCGGCGCGACGATCGCCGGGCTCCCGCCGATCTCCGGCGTGATCGACGGCGACTTCGCCGGCGGCGGCACCCCGGACGCGTTCGGACTCGCCGGCGTGCTGCGCGGTTACGACCTGCGCTACGGGCCGTACGCGCTCGGCAGGGGGAGCGTCGAGCTGGGCGGGACGCTGAACGACGTCCGGCTCGCCGCGATCGACGTGAACGGCCCGCTGGGACGGTTCAGCGGGAACGGCGCCTACGACGGCGGGCTGTTCGCGCTCGAAGGGCGCTACGACGGCCGCCTCGAGCAGTTGCGCGCCTTCGTCTCCGACCCCAGCGCGCGCGGCGAGGTCCACGGCCCCGTCCGGGCGACGATCGCGCAGAACCGGATCGTCGTGCAGACCACCGGCGCCGACATGCCCGGCGCGAGCGTCCGCGGCGTCGCGGTCGACCGGGTCACCGGCACGCTCGCCGTCGACAACGGGAAGTCGCTGCGGGTGATCGCCGCCGACGGTTCGATCGGCGGCGGCGACGTCGTCGCGGGCGACGTCGGCGGGCCGTTCCTGGTCTCGGCGCCGGGGATCTCGGTCGCCGCGCTGCGCGGCGCGGGGATCCCGCTCCAAGCCGGAACTCTCGGCGCCTACGGCGTCGCCGACATCCGCGGCGGCGCGCCGCGTTTCGACGGCGTCGTCTCGCTCGAGAACGGCGTCGCGGCCGGCTACCCGATCAGCGGCGGCGCCGATCTCGCGCTGGCCGGCGGGATCGCGGACGTCCACCGCGGCGTCGCGGCGCTGGGCTCGACCTACGGCAACTTCGACGGGCGCGTCCTGGGGGTCGGCGCGAGCGGACCCGGTGCGCTGGCATACGATTTGAACGCGAACGTCCCGATCGGTGATGTCGGCGAGGTGCGGCGCGTGATGAAGCTGCCGGTGAAATATCTCGAAGGCAGCTTCTCGGCGAACGTGCGCGTGCGCGGCAACGGCGCCTCGCCGCGCGTCGCCGGCGACGTCGCCGTCCCGGAAGGATCGTACAACGGGCTGGCGTTCCACGCCGCGCGCGCCGCGCTGGTCGCCTCGCGCAGCGCGGTGCAAGCGACGAACGGCGTCGTCACCGTCGGCACGACGCACGCGCAGGTCGACGCGTCGGTCTCGGTGGCAAGCCGCGCGTTCTCGGTCGACGTGCGCAGCGCCGCGGCGAACCTGGCGGACTTCAACGACTACTTCGACGAAGCCGAGACGCTCGACGGTCACGGGCCGGTCGCGCTGGCGTTCGCCAACGACGGCGTCTCGACGCGCACGACCGGCCGCGTCAACTTGACCGGCTTTCGCTATCGCCGGTTCGCGTTCGGCGCCACCGACGGAACCTGGTCGCAGCGCGGCGGTGCGGTGAACGCGGCGCTGAACGTGCAAGGTGCGCACGGCGCGCTCCGCGCGAACGGAACGATGGTCGCGGCGGCCGGTAATCCGGTCGCCGCGTTCCAGCACGCGACGTACCGTGCGCGCGTGCAGGCGCAGCGCGTCGACCTCGGCACCTGGCTCCCGCCGTTCGGCGTCACCGCGCCCGTCGTGGGCCAAGTCGACGCGAACGGTTCGATCGCCGGGCGCTGGCCGCGGCTCGGAATAAGCGGCGACGCGTCGATCGCGAACGGCTCGCTCTTCGGCTACAAGGTCTACAACGGAAACGTGCACGCGCGCAGCGACGGCGCGCGGATCGCGCTCTCGAACAGCGTCCTCGACTTGGGTTTCGCGCGCTTCGACGCGAACGGTTCGTTCGGGTTCTCGACCGCCGATCCGCTCGCGCTTGCGGTGCACGCGCAGTCGCCGGATATCGCGAAAGCGCTGGCGACGCTCTCTCCCAAAGGACCGCACTACGACGTCGGCGGCGCGCTGCAAGCCGACGCGCGGATTCAAGGCTCGTTCGCGAAGCCGCGCGCGAACGTCGGGTTCGAGCTTTCGAACGCGCGCTACGCTTCGCTCGCGATCCCGCGCGTGCTGGGCAACGTCGGCTACGACGGCAAGACGCTGCAGGTGAACGACGCCGAAGCGACGTTCGCGAAGGGCAATATCATCATTGCCGGTCAGCTCCCGCTCACGCTGCAGCCGCTCGGCGTCAGCCCGAATGCCGCGATCTCGTTCACGCTCGCGCTCGGCGGGCTCGATCTCGCACCGTTCGCGCCGTTCGTCCCCGGACCGCAGACGAAGCTCGGCGGAACGGTCGACGGCCGCATCGCCATCGAAGGAACGGTTCGCGCGCCGCGCCTCGCCGGCAGCGTGACGCTGGCGAAGGGCTCGTACTTCTCGGGGCTCGACCGCGCCGGGATCGCCAACGCCAACGCGCAGCTCGCGTTCAGCGGAACGAGCGTCGCGCTGCAGGCGCTGCACGCGAACCTCGGCCGCGGAACGCTCGACGGGAGCGGCAACTTCACGCTGCCGCTTCCGAACGCGCCGAACACCGGCTACACGATCGCGCTGACCGCGCACGGCGCGCAGGTCGACTCACCGCAGTTCGGCCGCGGCACGATAGACGGGACGCTGCAACTTCGCAGCGAGCAGCCGAAGCCGCTGCTTACCGGTGAGGTCACGCTCTCGAACGCCTCGATCCCGATCCTTTCGATCTTCCGCAGCGCGAGCGGCGGCGGCGGGAGCACCGCGAGCGGCGGCGGGCTTCCGTTCGACGTCGCGTTCGACGTCGTCGCGCGCGCCGGCAAGAAGGTGCGCGTGCAAGCGAACTCGCCGTTCATCGACATCGGCACGACCGGGACGATCGACCTGACCGGGACGCTCTCCGCGCCGAAGCTCGCGGGCGTGCTGACCGCCTCGCCGGGCGGGCTCTTCTCGACGTACAACCGCGTTTTCCGCGTGCAGGAAGCGTCGGTCTCGTTCGATCCTTCGCGCGGTCTGCTGCCGTACATCGACTTGCGCGCGTACGCGCACGTCACGAACCCCGATCCCGATCCGACGCGCAACGCGGTCGGAAGCGCCGACATCACCGTCTCCGTGAACGGTCCCGCCGACGAGCTCGCCGCGGGGACGGGCTCCGTGATCCAGTACTCATCGAACCCGCCGTACTCGCAGGAGCAGATCATCGGCTTGCTGCTCGACGCCTCGGTGTTCGGCGCCGTGAACTTCGGCCAGGCGCAAAACGGTACGACGCTGCGCGGCGCGCCCGGCGAATCGAACCCGCTGCTCCCGCCCGGCGTCACGCCGTATCAGACCGGCACGATCAGCTTCAACCAAGAGGCGTTCTCGATCCTCAACGGACAGCTCGCGCAGCGTTTCCTCACGCCGGTCGAACGGCTCTTCTCGGGGCCGCTCGGGCTCACCGACTTCGAGCTCACCGTCGACTACGGCGGCGGGATCGGCTACAACGCGCTCAAGCAAATCGGCCACCGCGACGTCTACGCGAGCTTCGGGCAGACGCTTTCGAATCCGGTCCGCACGACGGCCGGCTTCACGTCGCGCCCCGATGCGACGACCTCGGTGCAGTTCAACTACTACCAGCAGAACGGCGATCCGTCGATCACGCCGGGCAACGGCGGGAGCATCTTGCGGCTCAAGGGGATCCAGCCGGTCGGGAACCGCAAAGGCTTCACCTTCTCGATCGTCCGCAAGTACCCGTAAGGCTCCCGCTTGGGCGAAGCCGTGAGGCGACAGTCGGGCGGCAGTCGCAGCGCGCTCGCTCGAAAGGCCCTGACGGCGGCGCGTCGTACCCTGGTGGCCGGGAACGCGTACGGACCGTCACGCGTTCATCCCATACCAGCAACCCGCCGGTCGCCCACGGCTGCCGCGCCCGGGTTCCCCAATCGTACGAAGGACGTCTTCCGCTTGTTCGAACGGCTCCGCCGCACGCCGCGCACTGCGCTCGCCGTGCTCGCGTTCCTCGGTCTGGTGATGCCCCCGGCGATCTCCGCGCCGGCGGCCCCGACCGTGGTCTCGGTCTCGGTCACCGGAAACGCGCACATCCCGACCGACCGCATCCTCTCCGTCGTGAAGACGAAGGTCGGCGATCCGTTCGACCCGGCGGTCGTGCAGCAGGACCTGCGCGCGATCGCCGATCTCGGATTCTTCGCCGACCAAGCGCCGCCGATCATCAAGCAGCGCCCCGACGGCGTCGCCATCACCTTCCGCGTGATCGAGAACCCGGTCGTCACCTCGATCCGGTTCGAGGGCAACAAGAGCGTCTCGGCCGACACGCTGCTGGCGCTGATGGACACCGCCCCCGGCCAGGTCTTCAACATCAAGACCTATCAGCAAGACGTCCTGAAGATCAACAGCTACTACGACAAGATCGGCTTCGGCGGCCAGCTCCCCTCGCACGTCACCGACGTCAACATCTCGCCCGAAGGCGTCCTGACCCTCAAAGTCCAGGAAGGGCTGACGGTCAACAAGATCATCATCACGCCGTACCCTGAAGCGGACCCGATCCTGCCGCCGTCGCTGATCATCTCCTCGCTGGTCACGAAGCCCGGACAACCCTACTCCGAGGCGCAGCGCGACAAGGACTACGACGCGCTCAAGACGCTGTACGAGAAGTACGACCTGAAGATCGGCGACGTCGAGGCCGGCGTCGACCCGACCACCATCGACCAGAAGGCGGGGACCGCCGACGTCCGCTACTCGATCAGCGTCCTGCGGGTCGGCGCGGTCGAGATCACCGGGAACACCAAGACCCACGACGACGTGATCCGGCGCGAGCTGCGGCTGCGCCCCGGGATGGTCGTGACCGACTCGGCGCTGCGCCGCGACTACGACCGGCTCAACAACCTGGGATTCTTCGAGAAGATCGACTTCCAGGCCAAGCCCGGCCCGGATCCCAAGCGCCAAGCGCTGGTGACCCTCAACTGGCAGGTCAAGGAGCAGCGCACCGGGACCGCACAGGTCGGCGCCGGCTACTCCGGCGGGCTGACCGGAACCGGGCTCACCGGGACCGTCTCGTACCAGCAGAACAACATCAACGGGACCGGGAACGGCGGCTCGATCCGCCTGGAGCGCGGCTCGCGGGTCAGCGACGCGCAGCTCTCGGTGACCGTCCCGTACGTCGGGAAGACCGAGAAGTCGCAGCGCTACAGCTTCGGCGCGACGATCTTCACCCAGCAGCAGACCAACTTCTATCCCGTCTACGCGGCCTGCTCGTCGGGCGTGATCGCGACCGCGCCGCCGACTACCACCGCCGTGACGCGGCGTCCGCTGGCGACGGCGACCGTCGCGCCGAGCGCCGGGACGACCCCGTGCCCGGCCACCGGGAGCGGGCAGCCGTTCCCGGTCACCATCGTGCCGACCGACCCGACCAACTTCCAGGTCGTGAACGGGATCGTCTCGACCTATAAGTCGCGCGCCACCGGGCTCTCGCTGAGCCTCGGCCGCCGTCTCACCGACGTCTACCACGTCTCGGGCGGCGTGAACGTCCAGACCGTCGCGGCGGCGGCCGATCTGCCGACCGGCTACATCTTCCCGACGGCGCAGAACCTGAACCCGAACCCGCTCGCGACGACCAGCCCGTTCAGCACCGACCCGAACTCGCCGAGCGCGGCGGTCGGGATCACGGCGCCCTCGCTGGCGCAGATCAACTCCAGCCGGCCGTACAAGGTCCGCAGCGTTCTGCTCGGCGGCGGCGCCGACTCGCGCGACGACATCTTCAACCCGCGCCGCGGGGTGAATTTCTCGCTCCAGGACGAGATCAGCTCGCACGGCTTCGGCTCGGACTTCACCTACCAGCTCATCACGCTGGACGGGGCGAAGTTCTTCCCGATCCTGCGCAACGCGACGCTCGGGCTCCACGGCCGAGCCGGGATCTCGACCGGCGCGATCCCGACCAACAAGCTGTTCATCTTCTCCGACCAGGATCTGCGCGGGTATACCGACCCGTTCTACGGAACCGACATCCTGCTCGGGCAGGTCGAACTGCGCGTTCCGCTCACCCAGGACCGAAAGTTCTCCGTGGTCGGCTTCGCCGAGAGCGGCGGTACACGGATCCGCGGCGGCAAGTCGACCACGACCGACGCCTCGGGGATGACCACCACGATCTTCGACCTCAACCGGTACACGTTCCACGGCGACGTGGGCGTCGGGCTTCGCTTCGACGTCCCGCAGCTCGGGCTTCGCACCATCCGTCTCGACTTCGCGAAGGGAAGTCAAGGGACGCACACCTCGTTCGGAATCGGACAGAGCTTCTAGGCATGAACAACCCCATCACGCGCGGCCGAGCCGCCGCGCTCGCGTTCGCCCTGGTCGCGGGGATTCTCGCGACGCCGGCGATCGGCGCAACGGACGTCACCGACATCGGTGCGCTCGATCAGCAAGCGCTGGCGGCGCTGCCGCAGTTCCAGGCTGCGAACAGGCAGCTGAACGACTACGGCAACGGGCTGCGCAACTCGTACCTCAAGCGCGCGAAGCACGCCTCGCAAGCCGACCAGCAGCGGATGGCCGGCGAGTTCCAGCAGAAGATGGCCGACCGGCAGCGCCAGCTCTTCGGGCCGCTGTTCGGCAAGGCGCAAGCGGCGATCGCCTCGGTCGCTTCGTCGAAGAACCTCTCGGTGGTGGTCGACAAGCGGATCGTCGTCTTCGGCGGCCAGGACATCACCGGCGCGGTCCGCGACCTGCTGAGCGGGCCGGGCGATCCGGTTCCGCCGGTCGCTTCGCCGGCGCCTTCGAACGTCGGCTACGTCGATCAAGCCGCGATCGACCAGACGCCGAAGGTCAAAGCCGCGACCGACGAGTTCGTGAAGTTCAAAGCCGATCAGGACAAGGCGACGCAGGACAGGCTGAAGACCGCGAAGACCGACGCCGACCGCGACACCATCCTCAAGGACTACCGCAAGACGCTCGACGACCACCAGAACACGACCCTCAAGCCCGTCGTCGATTCGACGCGCGCCGCGATCTCCGAGGTCGCGAAGAAGAAAGGGCTGATCCTGGTCGTCGACAAGGGCAACATCGTCTTCGGCGGGACCGACATCACCAAAGACACCACCGACAAGTTGAAATGATGCAGTCCGCCTCCGGCGGAACGCTCCGCTGCGGCGGACGGATCCGCGGCGTGCTCGCGATGGCCGCGCTGGCCGTGCTCGCCGCGTGCGGGCACGGGAACCAGCCGGTCTCGAGTGCGTCGGGTTCGGGGGCGGTCGGCTACGTGCGGATGGACGAGCTGGTGCACAAGCACCCGCTCTACGATCAGCTCGCGCACTACGAGCGCAGCATCGACGCGTTCGACCTCACCTCGACCGCGCCGCAGGTCGTCGCCAGCGATCCCGAGATGCGCAAGCGCGAAGCGCTGCTGCAGAAACAGCTCAACGACGCCGCGGACCGCACCCAGAAGCTGCTCGCGCAGAAGCAGCAAGAGTACCAACTGCAAGAGTCGGCGGCGATCGCCGCGGCGTTGCGCAGCGCGGGGATCGGCGGGCCGAGCGCGGCGCAGATCGCCGGGAACGTCAACACGACGGCGCGGCAGCAGCAGACCGGCGTCGCGCAGCAAGCCCAGCGCGATCTGACGACGTACCGCAACACGCTGCAGAAGCAGGATCAAGCCCAGATCAACGCGGCGCAGAAAGCGCTGACCGACCGCGCCGACCGCAGCTATCGCGCCAAAGCCGACGAGCTGCAGTCGAAGGAGTCCGCGCTCTCGCTGAAGCTGGCGAACGACGATGCGGCGCAGCGGCTCGCGCTGCGCACGAAGCTCTCCTCGCTCGCGCTCGACGACGCGGCGCGTGAGGAAGCGCAGAAGCAGCTCACCGCGATCGACCGCAAAGAGGCCGACGCGCTCGCCGCGCAGCGCAACCGCGACCAGCAGACGCTCGCGGCGCTCCAGGCGCAGCTGCACGATCAAGTGCAGAGCGATCTGAACGCGCAGGTCGCCGCGATCCGCCAGCGTTCGCTCAGCTCGCTCGCGCAGCGCCAGACCTCGCTCGCGAAGCAGATCACCACCACGAACATCGGCGGCCCGGTCGTGCAGACGACGGTCGTCGGCGGCCGCCCGCAGCAGCAGCTCAACCCGAACCTTCCGCCGGCGCTGCGCACGCGCATCGAGCAGCTCCACAGCGACTACCAAAAGCGCTTCCAGAGCGACGCCAAGACCACCATCGCCGACTTCCAGAAGACGCGCGGCGATCTCGCGCGCCGCTACGCGCAGCTCCACGGGATCAGCGCCTCGTCGAACCAAAGCACCGGCGCGCAGATCGCCTCGCTGCGCAAGAAGCACGACCAGCTGTACGACCAGATCACCGCGCAGATCGACCGCGAGGTGCGGCTGATCGCGCAGCAGCGCGGGATCTCCGTCGTTCTCACCAACATCGTCGCACCCGCCGGCGGAGTCGATCTCACGCCGGACGCTCTCAAGGACATCGAAAGCCTCCACGAATGAAGACCTATCGCGCATTCATCGCCGCGGCGCTGCTGACGTCGCTCTGTGCCTGCACGGGCGGGAACAACGGCAACAACATCGGCCTCGTCGACGTTCAGCGCATCTCGCAGAACTGGCCGAAGTTCCAGAACTATCAGAACCAGCTCGCCGCGGACGCCGCGACGATCGAGCGCTCGAACCGCCCGGCGAACGCCAAGGCGCAGGCGCGCCAGCAGCTTCAAGACCGCTTCGCGCGGGCGCAGAAAGAGCTGAGCGACGACGTGACGCAGGCGGCGAAGCAGGTCGCGAGCGACAAGAAGCTCACCTACGTGTTCACGCGGCAGTATGTCGGCTACGGCGGGGTCGACATCACCAAGGACGTCGAGCAGATTCTCAAGATCGACGACAAGGGCACTCCGTCTCCGTAATGGCTTCGCCGCTAGGCGCGCTCGGGGAGCTCGCGGAGCGGATCGGCGGGCGCGTGATCGGCGATCCGTCGGTCGCAATCGAACGGGTCGCCGCGGTCGACGACGCCGACGCCACGACGCTGACCTTCGCGGTCGACGAGCGCTACTTGCGCCAGGCGCTCGATTCGCGCGCCGCCGCCGTGCTGACCGACGCCGCGCTCGTCGACGACGGCGAGACGTATCCGAAGCCGATCGTCGCGGTTCCGTCGGCGCGCGTCGCGCTCGCCGCGCTGCTCGCGGCGCTCGAGCCGCCGCGGCCGCAGGGACCGTTCACCCATCCCAGCGCCGCGATCCATCCGACCGCCGAGATCGGCGAGGCGGCCTGGATCGGGCCGCACGTCGCCGTCGGCCCGGGCGCGCGAATCGGCGCGCGGACCGTGTTGCACGCCGGCGTCGTCATCGGGGGCGCCGCGGCTGTCGGCGAGGACTGCCTGTTCCATCCGCACGCCTATCTGGCCGATCGCTGCATCGCCGGCAACCGGGTGATCTTGCAGAGCGGCGCGGTGATCGGGAGCGACGGGTTCGGCTGGGCCTTCCTCGACGGGAAGCTGGTGAAGATCCCGCAGATCGGGATCGTCGAGCTGGGCGACGACGTCGAGATCGGCGCGAATACCTGCGTCGACCGCGCGCAGACGGGGGTCACCTCGATCGGCGAGGGGACGAAGATCGACAACCTCTGCCAGATCGGCCACAACGCGCGGATCGGCCGGCACAACGCGATCGCGGCCTTCGCCGGGATGGCCGGGACGACGACGATCGGCGACTACAACAAGATAGCCGGCTCGGCGCTCTTTCCGGGCCACACCACGATCGGGTCCCGGGTGACGATCGGCGGTGCCTCGCACGTCTGGGGCGACGTCCCCGACGGCGCCTTCGTCACCGGCCAGCCGGCGCAGAACCACCGCGATCATGTCCGGCTCCAGGCGTACCTTCGGAAGCTGCCGAAACTGTATGCTCGGGTCGACGCCCTGGAGAAGGGCGCCGGCGAAAAGAACTGACGTGCAGTACCAGACGACGTTGCGCGACGCGATCGCGTTCGAAGGCGCCGGCCTCCATACCGGCGCGCCGGCGCGGGTGCGCGTCCTCCCCGCCCCGGCCGGCCACGGCCTGCGTTTTCGCCTGAAGGACGGCGCCGGCGCGGTCGAGTTTCCGGCGCGCGCCGACTACGTCGTCGACACCGCGCGGGCGACCGTGCTGGGGAAGGACGGGCACCGCGTCTCGACGGTCGAGCACTTGCTCTCGGCGATCCTGGGCCGCGGGCTCGACAACGCGCTGATCGAGGTCGAGGGGCCCGAGATCCCGGTCGAGGACGGCAGCTCGAAGATCTTCGCCGACGCGATCGAGGCGGCCGGGCTGGCGACGCTCCACGAGGCGCGGGCGCGCTGGATCCCGACCGAGCCGCGCGTCTTCCGCGACGGCGACAAGCTCTTGGTCGTCGCGCCGGCGGCCTCGTTCCGGGTGCGGATGACGGTCGACTACCCGCATCCCGTCGGCGCGCAGTACGCCGAGCTGGAGATCACCCCGGAGAGCTATCGCGCCGAGATCGCGCCGAGCCGGACGTTCGGGTTTCTGCACGAGGTCGAGGCGCTGATCAAGCGCGGGCTCGCGCAGGGCGGGACGCTCGAGAACGCCGCGGTGTTCGGACCCGACGGGCCGCTCGCGCCGCTGCGCTCGCCGCTGGAGCCCGTCCGGCACAAGATCCTCGACCTGGTCGGCGACTTCGCGCTGCTCGGCGCGTACCCGCAGTGCGAGGTGATCGCGATCAAGAGCGGGCACAAGCTGCACTGCCTGGCCGTGCGCGAGTTGAGCCCACACGGCGGCACCGAGTCGCCGGCGGTCTCCGCAACCTCGTAACACAAGGAGCACAAGCGCGTGCCGATCCTCGACGTGCGCGAGATCATGAAGATCTTGCCGCACCGCTACCCGATGCTGCTGATCGACCGTATCACCGAGCTCGAGCCGATGGTGCGCGCGCGCGGCTACAAGAACATCACCGCGAACGAGCCGATGTTCACCGGTCATTTCCCGGGAAACCCGTTGTTTCCGGGCGTCTACATGATCGAGGCGCTGGCGCAGCTGGGCGGAACCGCGATCCTCGAGCCCGGCGAGATGGCGCGCAAGGTTCCGTATCTGGCCGGGATTGACAAGGCGAAGTTCCGCCGCCCCGTCGTGCCGGGCGACCGGCTCGACATGGAAGCGCGGGTGCAGAAGCACAAGCTGAACATCGGCTGGGTCGCGGTCGAGGCGAGCGTCGACGGGAAGCGCGTCGTCAGCGCCGAGCTGACGTTCTCGATCTCGGTCGACCCGTCGGCGTTCGCGCTCGACGCGACGGTGCTCCATCTGTGATCCATCCGAGCGCGATCGTCCATCCGAACGCGAAGGTCTCTCGCACCGTCGACGTCGGGCCGTACTGCGTGATCGGCGAGCACGTGACGATCGGCGCGCGCGCGACGCTGCTCGCGCACGTCGTCGTCACCGGCCGCACCACGATCGGTGAGGACACGACGATCCACCCGTTCGCGACGATCGGCGCGCCCTCGCAAGACCGCAAAGCAGAGCCGGACGAGGTCGCGTACACGACGATCGGCGCGCGGACGGTGATCCGCGAATACGCCTCGATTCACCGCGGAACCGCCGACGCCGGTGGCATCACCTCGATCGGTGACGACTGCCTGCTGCTCGCGTACACGCACGTCGCGCACAACTGCCGCGTCGGCAACCACGTGACGATGTCGAACCTGGCGCAGCTTGCCGGTCACGTCGTCGTCGAAGACCACGCCGGGATCGGCGCGATGGCCGGGGTGCACCAGTTCGTGCGGATCGGGCAATTCGCGTTCGTCGGCGGCTACGCGAAGCTCGGCAAGGATCTCCCGCCGTACCTGCTCGCCGACGGCAACCCGCCGGAAGTGCTCGGGCCCAACTTGGTCGGGTTGCGCCGCGCCGGTTTCTCGCGCGAGTCGATCGCCGAGATCAAAGAGATTTACAAGACCATCTACACCAGCGAGAAGAGCATCTCGCGCGCCGCCGCCGCGCTGACCGAGACGGCGAAGACGCCCGAAGGACGCACGCTGCTCGAGTTTCTCGCAGCGTCCTCCGAGCGCGGCATCTTAAAGTAGAGATCGCCGCCCGCATGCGCGTCTTCTTTTCCACGGGCGAGGCATCGGGTGAGCTGCTGGCGGCCGATTTGCTGAGCGCAATGCGAAAGCGGACCGCGATCGAAGCGGACGGTGTGGGCGATCTGCGGCTCGAGCGCGCCGGCGTGCGGATCGTGCAGCGCAACCGCGGCTGGGCGTCGATCGGGATCTTCGAAGCGCTGCGCAAGCTGCCGCGCACGGCGACGGCGGGGCTGCGCGTCGCGCTCGCGGTGCGCAAGTCGTCGCCCGATCTGGTCGTGCTGGTCGACTTCGGCGCGTTCAACCTGCGGCTGGCGGGGATCTTGCGCGCCATCGGGTACGCGAAGCCGATCGTGTACTACGCGCCGCCCTCGGCGTGGCTCGACAGCAAGAAGCGCGCGCGCCGCGTCGCCGCGCTGTGCGACGCGCTCACGATCTTCCGCCACCAAGCCGAGTTCTACCGGTCGCTCGGGCTTCCGATCGGATACCTCGGCCACCCGCTCGTCTCGACGATCGCCCAGCGGCCGCCGCGCCCGCCCGCGCCGGCCGGCGGCGGCGTGATCGCGTTGCTGCCGGGAAGCCGAGCCGGCGAGATCGAGCGCCACACGCCGCGCTTGCTCGACGCGCTGGCGCGCGTCCGCGAGGTTCGCCCGAACGTGCGCGCGCTGCTGGTCGCCGCCGACGACGACGTGCAGAAGCACGTCGAGCACCTGCTCGCGCTGCGCTCGCCGCTGCCGCTCGAGATCGTGCACGACGCGCGCGCCGCGCTGCGCGAGGCGGACGCGGCCGCGATCGCCTCGGGGACCGCCGTCCTCGAAGCCGCGCTGATTGAGACGCCGGCGGTCGCGCTGTACGTCCTCTCGCAAGCGCAGGCGAAGATCGCACGCCGTGTCTACCGCGGCAAGTTCGTCACCCTCCCCAACCTGGTCGTCGACGCGCCGGTCGTCCCGGAGCTATTGCAAGAAGCGGCGACGCCGGCCGCGCTCGCCGAGCAGATCCTGGCGCTGCTCGCGCAACCCGAGCAGCAGCGCGAAGGCTACGCGCGCGTCCGCGCCGCGCTCGGCCCACCCGACTCGCTGCAGCAAAACGCCGACTGGGTGCTGGCCGCCGCGGCGGAGCGCATCTAAGCATGCGCATCTATCACACCAGCGATTTGCACGATCACCGGCGGATCGCGGCGCCGATGAACGCGCTGCGCGCGGCGAAGCCGGGACTGTACGCCGATTGCGGCGACTCGCTGCGCGGCTCGCAGACCATGTATCACCGGAACGAGCCGATCATCGCCGAGCTCGACGCGGCGCACGTCGACGTGCAAGCGATGGGGAACCGCGAGTTCCACTACGTCTTCGGCGCGGTGCGCGCGCGCGCGGCGAAGATGAAGCATCCGTTTACGTGCGCGAACCTGATCGACCTCAAAGGCCGCGCGCTTCCGTTCACCAGCGACGTCGTGCTGCACCGGGACGATCCTTCGACAAGCTCGGGACAGGCCGCGGCGTGGACGTTGCGGTTCTTCGGCTTGCTCGTCGTGCAGTATTCGAGCGGTTCGCCGTGGGAGCGCCTCTTCGGCTGGCGTTTTCTCGACCCGGTCGAGGTCGCGGAGCACATCGCCGCGACGACGCCGCCGGAGACGACGCTGATCGCGCTCTCGCACCTCGGCTTGCGCCACGACCGCATCCTCGCGCAGCGCGTTCCGCGGCTCGACCTGATCTTGGGCGGCCACAGCCACGACACGCTCTTCGCGCCGGAGATCGTGGGCGGCGTGCCGATCGTGCACGCCGGCCCGTACGGAAAGTACGCCTCGCGCACCGAGCTCGCGAAAGACGCCGCCGGCCGCGCGCGGATCGCGGACTTTGCGCTCGAGCCGCTGGCGTGAGCTATCCGAAGCGCATCTTGTTCGTGACGAACGGGCACGGCGAAGCGGCGATCGCCGCGCGCATCGCGCAAGAGCTGCGCTCCGTCGCCGACGTGCGCACCGATCACTTCGGACTGGTCGGCAAGAACCTAGGCGGGCCGGACTTTCGCGACGTCGGCCCGCAGAAAGAGATGCCGTCGGGCGGGCTGATCGTGATGAATCCCGGTGCGCTGGCCCGCGACATCGCTGCCGGGCTCCCGATCACGATTGCGAAGCAGCTCGGGTTTCTGCGCTCGAAATCGGGGGCGCGGCGATACGACGCGGTCGTTGCCGTCGGCGATGCGCTCGCGTGCGCGGCGGCGCGGTTCGCGCGGCGCCCGCTGATCTTCGTCGGAACGGCGAAGAGCGTCTACGTGGAACGGTATGCCGGATACGAGCGCGCGATCTTGCGCGGCGCGCGGCGGATCTTCGTGCGCGACGCCGCAACGGCCGGCGATCTGCGCGCACACGGCGTCGACGCGGAAGCGCCCGGCAACGTGATCGTCGATCTCAACGCCACCTTCGCGCGCGTCGAGTGGCGCGCGCCGCTGCGGCTCGCGCTGCTGCCGGGTTCGCGCGAACCGGCGTACGGCGACGCGGTACGGATCGCCGCCGTCGTCGCCGCGCTTCGCGCGCGCCGGCCGGAGCTCGACGCCGTGATGTCGATCGCGCCGAACCTCCAGCCGGCGCGCTTCGCGCCGGCGCTCGAGCTCGGCGGTCTGCGCGCGTGGACGGGGCCCGTCGGCGCGCTGTTCGACGGCGCGACGCTCGCGATCGGGCAGAGCGGGACCGCGAACGAAGCGGCCGCCGCCGAAGGACTCCCCGTCGTCGCGCTCGACCTCGCGAGCGCGACGCGAAAGGCGTGGTACCGCGGCCGGCAAGCCGGCCTGCTCGGCGACGCGCTGCTGGTCGTCCCCGCCGATCCGGAGCAAGCCGCCGCCGCGGTCGACGAGCTGATCGCCGACGAGCCGCGGCGCGCCCGGATGGGCGCAGCCGGGCGCGAGCGGATGGGCGGCCCCGGCGGCGCGCGGGCGATCGCCGGGGCGATCGCGGAGCTGGTGAACGCCGAATGAGCGCCGGCGCACCGCCCCGTCCGGACGGAATCGGCACCCTCGCCCGGATCGCCCTGGCGATGCAGCTCGCCGTCATCCCGCTCTACGGGACGCTCGTCGTCCTCGACGCCGAGCGGCCGCCGATCCCCCCGCTCGTGCCGCGCGCGGGCGCGATCGCGATCGGGTTGCTCATGCTCGCGGCGCTCGCGGCGGCGCTGCCGGCGGCGCGTCGCGTCGTCCGGTGGGACTGGTTCACCTTCGCGTACCTGGGCGGGGGGCTGGCGACGATCCTGGCGGCGATCCCCGGGTTCGACCCGCCGATCGGGATCGGGCTGGGCGTGCTGGTGTCCGGGATCGGTGCCGCCGGGCTGGTGCTGGCGCGCAGCGCGGACGCGGCGACGGTCCGGCTGTGCGTGCGGTCGTTTCTGTGGTCGGCGCTGCTCGCGTCGCTGCTGGCGCTGGCGATGGTACTGGCGCACCGGCCGGCGGCGATCTACGCGTACGACAACGGCCGGGCGGTCGGAACCTTCCTGAACCCGAACGAGCTGGCCGCCTTCACGCTGATGGGCCTCGGCGTCGCCGTCCCGCTGGCCGTCGCGACCCGCGGGCGGGACCGGCTCGCCGTCGTGACGGCGGCCGTCCTCGCGGTCACGCTGGGCGCGACGTTCTCGCGCTGGGGGCTCCTATCGGCGGTCGTCGGCATCGCGGTCTACGCGCTGGCGGCGCGGGCGCGCGTGCTGCTGGTCGCCGCGCTCGCCGTCGCGGTCGCCGGGATCGCGCTCGACGCCGCCGGCGGCGCGCGCCATCACAACTCGCGCGACACCGAGGCGCGGACGGTCGCGTGGCGGACGGGGCTGACGACGATCGAGCGGTTTCCGCTGCTCGGCGTCGGGCCGCTGGCGTTTCCGAAGACGTACGACGTCCTGCGGCCGCCCGACGCGCCGGGGACGCAGACGGCGGTCGCCTTCGATCCCCATTCGCTCCCCATAGCGTTCGCAGCCGGCGGCGGTATGGTCGCGGTCGTGACCCTCGCCGCCGGCCTCACGATCATCCTGCGCCGGGTGCTGCGGGACGCTCGGGGAGCACCGGCGGTCCCGCGCGCCCTCGGATTCGCCCTGGCGGCCGCCGCGCTCGCCCTGCTGTTCGACAGCGGGATCAACACGATCAGCCTGATCTTCCCGCTGATTCTCCAGGTCGCGACCCTCGGGATCGCCGTAGTACGGACCGATGCGCTTTCGTAGGTTGGGGCTCGTGCTCGCCGGGGCCCTGGCCGTCGCCGGCTGCGCCCGGCCGGCGCCCGACCGGGGCACCGCCTCACCCGGTCCGACGCCGTCGGCGCCGATCCCGGCGGCCAGCGCGACCCAAGTTCCGATCCGCATCGAAACGCAGGGCGGCAACGGTCAGTACGTCCGGATCGTAGAGACCAACCACGGCCGCAAGATCTACACCATCCGCGCGCTTTCGGGGAACATGCAGCGGACGGGGACGAACGAAGCAGTCGGCGACCTGGAGCAACCGCACATCACCTTCGTGGACAAGAACGGGACGACGACGATCGCCGACGCGCCGAAGGCACACCTCGCCGAGCGGAACAAGACCGTGGTCATGACCGGCGGCGTTCACGCGCACACCAGCGGCGGGAGCGTCCTCGCCTGCGACACGCTGACCTACAACGGGAACACCGAGCGGTTCCACGGCGAGGGCAATGTCCGGCTCACCGCGCCGAACGGCCTCGAGCTCTCCGGGCAGCACCTCGACGGCGACGTGAAGCTGCAGGACGTCAACGTCACGGGGAACCCCGGGTGAGCGAGATCCGCGATCGCATCCTGATGCGCGACTTGGTCAAACGGTACGGGAAGCGCACCGTCGTGAAGACGGTCAGCGCCGAGGTTCACCGCGGCGAGGTCGTCGGGCTGCTCGGCCCCAACGGCGCCGGGAAGACGACGACGTTCTACATGGTCGTCGGTTTGATCCGGCCCGACGGCGGGACCGTGATCCTGGAGCGCGACGGCGTCGCGCGCGAGATCACCGGCGCGCCGATGCACGAGCGCGCGCGGGCCGGGATCGGTTATCTCGCGCAGGAGAACTCGATCTTCCGCAAGCTTTCCGTCGGCGACAACTTGCGGCTGATCTGGGAGATGAACGGCGTGCCGCACGCCGAGCGCGAGCGGCGGCTTCCGGAGCTGCTTTCCGAGTTCGGCCTCTCGCAGTTCGTCGACGCGCGCGGCGACTCGCTCTCCGGCGGCGAACGGCGGCGTGTCGAGATCGCGCGCGCGATCGCGACCGAGCCGGCGTTTCTGCTGCTCGACGAGCCGTTCACCGGGATCGACCCGATCGCGGTCGCCGACATCCAAGCGATGATCCGCCAGCTGCGCGACCGCGGGCTCGGGGTGCTGATCACCGACCACCAAGTCCGCGAGACGCTGGCGATCGTCGACCGCGCCTACATCCTGAACGACGGCAAGATCGAAGTCAGCGGAACGGCGCAGGACGTCCTGGACTCGCCGGTCGCGCGCAAGTTCTACCTCGGCGAAAGCTTCCGCCTGTGACGCACGCCGAACGGCTCGGCCACACCGCGCCGCGCGCGCCGTGGCGTCCGACGATCCTCGACCGCTATCTCGTCTCCGAGCTCGGCGGGCCGTTTCTGTTCGGGCTGTCGGCGTTCACGCTGATCTTCGTCGCGACACAGATTCTCGCGATCGGCCGGCTCGTCTCGGAAGAGCACGCGCCGCTGTGGGCGGCGGTCGAGTACTTCCTGTGGGACATGCCGGCCTATCTGCTGCTGGTGATCCCGATGGCGATGCTGCTCGGGACGCTGCTCGCGATGCAGCGGCTCTCGAGCGAGAGCGAGGTGACGGCGATGAAAGCCGGCGGGATCTCGCTCTCGCGGATCGTCGCGCCGCTGCTGATCGTCGGCTTCGCCGTCTCGCTGATCGCGCTCACCGTGCAAGAGCTGTTCGTTCCGTTCGCCAACGACAAGGCGGCATACGTGCGGCAGCAGGCGATCGAGCACATCTCACCGGCCTCGTCCAACTTGCAGGCGGTCGCCGCGCTCCCCGGCGGCGGGAAGCAGGTGACGCTCGCCGGCGGGCTCGACGTCACGTCGCAGACGCTGCTCAACGTGACGGTGATCCGCTACGACGCGAACCAGAAACCGGTCGATCTGATCGTCGCCGACCGCGCGCTCTACATCGCGCCGACCTGGTCGTTCGAGAACTCGACGACCTACCATTTCAACCCCGACGGCTCGACGGTGACGCAGTTCGCGCCGAAGCTCACCGTCGACATCGGCGAACGGCCGAACCAGATCGCGAAGCAGTCGATCAACATCACCAACCCGGAAGATCTCTCGCGCGCGGAGATCAAAGAGCGGCTCGACTCGGGGCAGCTCTCGCCGCAGCAGCAGCGCACCTTCACCGCGACGTACGCCGCGAAGCTCGCGCGCCCGTTCTCGGCGTTCGTGTTCACGCTGATCGCGGTCCCGTTCGGGCTGCGGCCGGTGCGCGGCGGCGGAACGGGGCTGGGCTTCGGGCTCGCGGTCGTGATCGTGTTCGTCTACTACGTGATCTCGACGATCTGCCTGACGATCGGCGGCGCGGCGACGTGGCTCGCCGGCGTCGCCGCGTGGGCGCCGAACGTGATCTTCACCGTCATCGGCGCGTCGCTGCTGCGGCGCGCGTCGCGAGTCTGACGCGATGCTGGCCAACGTGAGCGGCTTGGTGATCGTCCTCGGGATCACGATCGTCGCCGGCGTGATCGCCTACATCGGGGACCGCGTCGGCCATCAGGTCGGGCGCAAGCGGCTCACGCTGTTCGGGCTGCGGCCGAAGTACACGTCGACGATCGTTGCGGTCGGGACCGGGATGCTGATCGCGCTGTCCGTGACGCTCTTGGCGCTCGTCAGCTCGAACTACGTCCGCACCGCGTTCTTTCGCCTGAGCCAGATCAACGCGCGCATCAACGATCTTCAAGCGCAGGCGATCGCGACGCAGAAGCAGCTCGACACGACGCGCCAAACCTCGATCGCTCTGCCGCTCGGGTTGCCGATCGCGAACGCCGCGACCATCATCCCTTCGCAGGCGGACGCCCGGCTCTTGCCCGAGCTCTCCACGCTCTTCGACCAGACGGTGCAACAGGCCAACCGCCAGTTCGCGCACGCGCCGTATGATCTCAAGCCGTATCCGCACCGCTCGAGCGATCCGGACGTGCAGTCGGGTCTGCGCAAGGAGCTGGCGAGCATTCGGGCCGACATGGCGGCGCTGCCGGCGCTGCCGCCCGACACGCCGGTGCTGCTGCTTCCGGTCGTCGCGCAGAACCTGTTCCGCGGCGACACGATCTCGTTCGCGTTCGCGCACTACATCGACAAGCGAGCCGCCGCGGCCGGCGACACGCTCGCCTCGATCGACGTCCAGGGCGGGCAGAACTTGAACTTGCAGACGCTGCAGACCCTCACCGCCCAGGCGACCGCCGAGGCGCGGAAGCGCGGGATTCCGGCGGCGTACGCCCTGAACGTCGCGATCAACGGGCCGCAGGCCCAGGACGCGCTCTCCCAGGTGAGCCGGCTGCGCGGCCGCTACCGGATCCTCGCCAAGGCCAGCCTCGACCTCTACCCGCACTCGGGCGGGGTCTTGCTCGACTTTGCGCTGGTGCCGCGGTGACGGTCCTCGGGCTCGACCCGGGGACGCGCAAGTGCGGCTACGCGATCGTCACCGGGGTCGGCGCGAAGCCGCTCATGCTCGGGATCGCGCCGGTCGAGGCGCTGGCCGAGCGGCTGCGCGAGATCGTGAGCCGGAACCCGGTCGGGGTGGCGGCGATCGGCCGCGGGACCAACGCCGCCGCGGTCGCCGCGGTGGTCCAGTCGCTGGGGATCCCGGTCGAGCTGGTGGACGAGCGCGAAACGACCCTGCAGGCCCGCGCGCGGTTCTTCCGCGACCACCCGCCGCGGGGCTGGCGGCGGCTGATCCCGGCCGGGATGCTCCTCCCCGACCGCCCGATCGACGACTACGCCGCCCTGCTGATCGCAGAACGTTACCTCAAGGCTTCTTAATCAGGGGAGGAGTCCCAACGCTCGCTTCGGTATAGCGGAGGTGGCATGCGTTCCGTACCGAGCGCGTCGTCGTTGCGCCCGCCGTTGAAGAACCGGCCGGCGACCCGCGGCTCGTCTCGGAACAGCACGTCCCACCTATCTCGGAGGACACGATGAAGCGTCTCGCAACCCTCGTCCTCGCAGCGGGCTTTTCTGTCGGCTCGCTGTTGGCGTTGGGTCAGGGAGCCTCCGCTACGCCGTTCTCGGACGTTCCGGCGAACCACTGGGCGTATCAAGCGATCCAGTCGCTCGCGGCCGACGGTTTGGTCGAAGGGTATCCCGACGGTAAGTTCAAGGGCGATCGCCCGCTGACGCGCTACGAGATGGCCGTGATCGTTGCACGCGTCATCGCGAAGCTGCAGGCCAACGGCGCGGGGTACGCCTCGAAAGCCGACCTCGACAAGTTGCAGAAGCTCATCGACGCGCTCAAGGACGAGCTCGACTCGCTCGGCGTGCGTGTCACGAATCTGGAAGACGCGCTCGACGCGCTCGACAAGCGCACCAAGTTCGCGCAGTCGATCCAGCTGCACGGTGCGATTCTCGACAACAACTCGTTCCGCCAGCGCTACGTCGTCCCGCAGCTCATCAACCACGCGCAGACCGGCGGAACGGGCACTGCGATCGATCCGTTCGTCAACGTCTTCCTGACCGCGCCGGCGAACAACAGCCCGCTGGAACAAGCCGGCGCCGGCAACCTGATCCGGTTCGACGACAAGCTGAACTTCACGTACACGATCAACGAGAACCTGACCGTCTCGATCCCGGTCCACATCATCAACTACCAGTACGGCGGCGAGTTCACGCCGCAGGCGAAGTACTCGATCCAGCCCGACGTCGTGGTCAACATCGCGCGGGCCGGCGCGTTCACGAACGTGTACTTCCGCGACGGCCAGCTCGACAACCTCAAGTCCTCGCGCGTCGGTCTCACGTACCGCGCGCCCGACGCGACGCAGCAGGGTCCCGGCTACGAGAACCCGGTGCAGCCGTACGAGAAGGGCTTTGAGATCGGCGGGATCATCAGCGGGCTCACCGAGTTCCAGGTCTCGTGGACGCGCATCGACCAGTCGATGATCAACACGCTCACGAACGTGCCGGATCCGACCGGCGAGTTCGCCCAGAACAACTACTTCTTCATCGTGACGCGCCCGCAGACGTCGCTCTTCCAGCCGGGCGCGCCGCAGGGGCCGGGCGGCGCGCAGCGCAGCGACACGTTCGTCGCGAGCGCGGGGCCGATCACCTCGGTCTACCTCTCGCGCAAGGCGCAGATCGGCACCGTCTACATCTCGAGCATCAACGGCAGCCCGTGCGGCATCAACGGCCAGAAGGTCAGCGGCGGTGACTGTCTGGGGACTGCGGCGGTGGGCGGCGGCTGGTACTTCATCGACCAGACGAACCAGGTCGTCTTCACCTCCCCGCTGCCGGTCGGCACGACCGTGCAGATCACGTACGTCGGCCTGACGTACAACAACAACGACCAGTTCCAGCGCTACCACTTCAACGCGCGGATCAACCAGAAGATCAAGGGTCTCCCCGGCGCCGAGATCGGCCTCTCCGTCAGCCGCATCTTCGACTTCGCCGACCTGTCGAACTCGCAAGGCGCGAACTTCTATCAGTCGGCGCCGAACGGCAACCCGGCCGGAAACGGTTTCGGCGCGGTCAGCGACACGGTCTTCGGGATCGACGCGCAACTGCCGCTCTCGTTCATCACGCTCGGGAGCGACAAGACGCAGCACCCGGTGATCTTCGCCGAGGGCGCGTACAGCAAGTACACTCCGGACTTCTACAACACGCCTGCGATCACGGACAGCGCCGGCGTGATCGGCCTGCGCCTGAAGATCTATCAGGCCACGGCGACCGTGCAGTACCAGTCGGTCGGCCCGAACTTCCTCGACGGCGGCCCGCTGCGCTACTTCGGTCCCGCGCCGCCGACGTTCCAGTTCTGGCGCGGCAACTTCTTCCCGCAGTTCTACGGCTTCGCGAACAATCTGGCGATCAACCAGATCTTCGACGGCGCGGTCACGCCGGGCTGCACGGGGACGGGCTGCACGCACAACAACTCGAACCTGACGTACATCTATCCGGTGTTCAACCCGTTCGTGGCCAGCGGCCCGCAGTTCTTCAGCGCGTTCGCGCCGAACTCGCAAGGCTTCACCGCGAACGTGACGACGCCGATCAACATCGGCGACATCAAGGCCAACGGCCGCCTCCTCGGCCAGCACCTGCAAGAGCTCGTGCCGAACGGTTTCGGACAGCTCGCCTACGGCCCGGGCTTCTCGTCGCGCACGCGGCTGAAGTTCGACAAGCTCGAAGGCGGCCTGCAGTTCGGTGTCCCGGCGTTCGGCCAGAACGTCGCGTTCAACCTGACCGGTTCGGTCGAGCACCTGACGCGCAACGACCACACGGCCTACGCGTACGTCCCGTTCAACCCCGTCACGGGCGGGCCTGACGCATCCTCGGGTGCGGCGCTGAACGCGTACCTGTCGGCTCCAGGCGGGCCGACGCCGGTGCTGTTCTTCCCGAACTACATCGACGAGTACCACACGACGCTCGCCGCCGGCGCCACGATGCCGGTCACGCGCGACATGGTCCTCGGGCTGAGCTACAACTCGCAGACGTACCACGGTTCGTATGCGACGACGATCGGGCAGAACATCGCGCAGCGCAAGGACATGTACGATGCGACGCTCACGTACAACATCCCGAAGACGACGAGCTCGATCGGCTTCTTGTTCCGCAACCAGAAATACACCGACAACGTCATCCCGACGTACAACTTCAACCAGAATCGCGAAGACCTGAACTTCTCGATCCGGTTCTAGGGTTCGCGTAAAATACGCGAACCCTCAGCCCTGGCGGGCTGCATCACCACGGTGGTGAATTCACGAGACGCCCTGGGGCCGCGAGGTTCCGGGGCGTTCTCGTTGTAGGGGTTTCTCGTGCTTCGTATGGCCGCCGTGCTCGCGGGGATCGTGCTGGCCGCGCTGCTCGGCGCGGTGCAGCTTGCCTCGTCGGCTGCTTACGGCGACCTGGCGGTCCGGCCGTCGTTGCCCGCGCTGCTGCACGATCGCGCGCCGGGGCTGCTGCGTCCGTTTCTCGGCGGAGCCGCGGCGCAGGCCGCTGCGGCGCTGCACAACGGCGATCTCGAGACGGCGCAGCGGCTCGTCGCGACGCTGCCGCCGGGTCCCGAGACGGCGGATCTGCGCGGTCGGATCGCCGAAGCGAAGGGCGATCGCTCCGGCGCGATCGCGGCGTACGTCGAGGCCGGCGACGTCGTTCGCGCGCAAGCGCTGATCGACGCGCTCGCAACGAGCGATCCGGCGACGGCGCTGCGCGATCAGCAGCGGCTCGTCGCAGCGCTGCGCGACAACGCCGGCGCGGCCGAAGTGACCGGCGAAGCGTGGTGGCGGCTCGGCCAGCTCCAAGCGGCCGCGGGCTACCGCGACGCGGCGCGCAAACCGGGCTACTGGCACGACGCCGAGACGTCGTACGAGCACGCGCTCGCGTACGGGCCGAACGAGGAGACGTACTTGCTCGCGGCCGGGTTTCAATCGCTCGCAAACGGCGACGTCCGCGCCGCGGCGCGCTGGTACGCGCACGCCGCGGAGGTCGTCCCCGACAGCGCCGACGCGTACGCCGGCTTGGCGTGGACCGCTGCCGCCGCCGGCGACTGCGCGCCCGCGCGCGAGTATTTGCAGCGCGCGCGAGCGCTGTACGCGCGCGCGACCGCTACCGGCACGACGACGGCCGCGAAGCCGCTCGACCCGGTCGACAACCCGCTGGCCGGCGCAGCGCTCAAGCGCTGCACGACATGACGGCTGCGCCTCACCTGCGGTGATCGTCGCCCTCGACACGCAGCTCGCCGTCGGGACCGCAACCGGGATCGGCGTCTACGAGCGCGACCTCGCCGCCGCGCTGCGCGCCGCGAACGTCGACGTCCGCGCGCTCTCCGCACCGCGCCTCGACCCCTGGCGCTTCGATCGCCGTGTGCTCTGGGATCAGGTGCTGCTTCCCCTCGCCGCGGCGCGCAGCGGCGCAACGCTGCTGCACGCCGCATCCGGAACGATGCCGCTGATCCGCACGCTGCCGACGGTCGTCACCGTGCACGACCTCGCCTGGCACCGCGTTCAAGCGCACACGCGTCCCTATGCGCGCGCGTACTTCGGCAAGCTGCAAGCGCGCGCGTACCGCACCGCGGCGGCGATCGTGTGCGACTCGCAGTTCAGCGCCGGCGAATACCGTGCGCTCGTCGACCCGCGCGCGAATCCGGACGTCGTCTACCCCGGCGTCGACCCGCGCTTCGCGCAGATCGCCCGCCGGCCGGACGAATCGCCGTTCGCGCTCGTCGTCGGCACCGTCGAGACGCGCAAGAACCTCCGCGTCCTCGTCGACGCGCTCCCCGCGATCCCGGAGCTGCGCATCGTCGCGGTCGGGCCGCCGACGCCGTACGCCGGCGAAGTGCGCGCTCGCGCGTCGGAGCTCGGCGTCTCGGATCGCCTCGAGCTGCGCGGCTACGTCACGCGCGAAGCGCTCGACGACCTCTATGCGCGCGCGGCGTGCGCGCTGATCCCGTCTCGGTACGAAGGCTTCGGCTACGCGCTCGCGGAGGCGATGTGCGCCGGCGTGCCCGCGATCGCCGCGCGCTCGTCATCGCTGATCGAAGTCGCCGCGGATGAGATTCCGCTGGTGGATCCCGACGACGCCGCGGGCTGGGCCGATGCGGTGCGCGCGCTGCTGAGCGATCGCGACGGGGCGCAGCGCCGCGCCGACGAACGGCGTCCGTGCACGATCGGACGGTTCGGCTGGTCCACTGCCGCCGCGCACGTCGCGGCGGTCTACGAACGCGTCGCGAAGCGCTGATCGCGGCTTTTAGTAAATCGGCGAGCCCGGGGCTCCCGGGGCGACCGAACCGTCGTCGGGTGCGAACGTCAGCCGCAGCGGATACGACGAGCCGCCTTCGGGCATCGTGACGACGCGGATTCGGCGGTAGGTGCCGGGGTTGATCGTCTCTTGCCAGATCTTGAAACGGGAGAACGCGGCGAGCGCGTGAGCCTGCACGAGGGTGCCGTCGATCAGGAACGTGCCGGTCGCGCGGCCTCCGCGCGGGTTCGCATAGAGCGCGATCGGGCGCGGCGCTCGGGTCATGTTGTTGATCACGACGTTGAGCGTTTGCTCGACGCCGTAGTCGCCGCTGAGCGCTTCGCCTTGGCGCAGGTTCGGCAACGGCAGCTGGCCGATCGCGATCTCGAGGTCCGCGCCGTCGACGTCGTACATTCGCTCGAAGATGAACGACGGGACGGGGTAGACGCCGCGCGCGTGCGGTGCGCCGCCGGCGAGCAACACCGTCGTGTCGATCGACTGGTCGAGCGGTCCGAGCGCCTCTTGCGCGACCAGCGCGAGGTCGAGCGGGTCGCCGCTCACCAGGCGCAGCTGCAGGATCGCGCTGATGACGTTTTGCGGCGGAAGCGGATGGTCGACCAAGTTCATCGTCGCGCCCGGCGCGATCGTCATCACCATCCCCTCGTTGCGCGCTTCGTGGACCAGGAAACGTTTGGTGGAGAGATGGCCGACCTCCATCTCGTTCGCGCCCGGGCCCGCGCTGCCGTCGATCATCTGCACCGTCGCCGGCGCGTTCGAGGAGTTGTGCGCCTTCAGCAAGATGCGGCGCGCGGGCTCGGTGCCGGGGTTGTAGTGATAGTAGAGAAAGCGCTGCGCTTGCGTGCGGTCGAGACGCGCGGTGAAGAGAACGCCGTTCGCGGTAAGCCGCTCCGGATAGTCGCTCACGAGCAGCCGTGAGGGCTGGATCGACGGCAGCGCGGTGTTCTCGATGACGACGCGCGTCACGGCGTTCACCGGGAGATAGCCGTTGCCGGCGATCTGCAGCGGGACGTCGACCGTCGTGCGGTCGTCGATCTTCAGATCGCTGCGCAGCGGAATCGTTTCGGGCGGTACGTTGACCGATGCGCCGGGCCGGAGCGTCGCCGCGCGCGTGACGGCCGTCGCGAGCGCTTCGCGCAGGTAGTCGGTCGAGGCGGGGTTCCCGGTGACGCGGATCGTGATCTCGTCGGCGGCGCTGCCGGCGGCGTACGCGACGCGGACCGGAACGTCGCGCGTCACGCCGCGCGAGTCCGTCACCGTGACCGTCGTCGTGCCGACCTTGACGCCGCCGATGTAGACGACGCGCTGCGTCTGGTCGGCGACGACCGTCGCGACCGACGAGTCGGCGACCGTCGCGGTGATCGAGCCGAGCGACCCGTTCACCCGTGCCACGGCCGTCTTTCCGGGCTCCACGCTGACTTGCGGCGGCTCGACGATGATCGGCGGCTGCGTCGGCACCGCGGTCGCGAACGGCGCCGGCGTCTCGCCCGGAACAGGCGTGGCCGTCGCGCCCGGGCCCGGCGTCGCGGTCGCACTGGGCGTTTCCGTGGGCGGGACCGGCGCGGGCGTTGTGATGCCGCCGGGCGGGTTGACCGGGCCGGAGGTCGGGGCGGGCGCCGGCGGATTCACTTGCGCGGCGGCGCCGAACGCGAGGGCGATGACGAACGCGAGGCTAGTAAACGGCGCGAGGACGCGTCGCAAGCGGCTCCTTATCCGGGACGGCAGTGGTTACGCGATCTTCTGAGCGGCCGGTTCCCGCGAGACGGCCGACGCCAGCAGCGTCTTGTAACCGACGTTCGGGAACAGCACGGTGACCAGGTCCTTCTCGGCCCGCTCGACCGTGCCTTGCCCGAACTTCGTGTGGTACACGATATCGGCGATCCGATAGCCGGACGAGGTCAGCACGCGGTGGCCCTGGAGGCAGTTGTCGCACGCCCCGCACGTTTCGGCGTCGTAGTCCTCGCCGAAGTAGTTCAGGATGAAACGCCTGCGGCAGCCGGTCGTCTCGGCGTACTGCAGCATCATCGCGAGCTTCGACTGGTCGTACTTCTTCTTGGTCTCGTAGTTCGCGAGGTTCAGCACCATCTCGCGCTGCTCGCGCGCAGCCTCGGTCAGAACGTACTTGCCGCGCATCGAGTTCTCGATGAAGCCGCTCTTTTTCAGCAGGGCGAGGATCACTTTGAGCTTGGTCAGCGGGAGCTGCGTGATCTTGCGCAGGTCGGTGAGGCTCACGCCGCCTTCCTGCTCGCCGAAGATCTCAAGCGTGCCGAACACTTTCTGCACTTCCTCGACGTCGGGATACTTGCCGGTGAGGAAGTAGTTCTGCACGCGCGTGTCGCTCATTCGGTAGACGAGAATGCACTTCGAGGGATCGCCGTCGCGGCCCGCGCGGCCCGCTTCTTGCGTGTAGGCTTCGACGGAGCCCGGCAAGTCGTAGTGGACGACGAAGCGGATGTTGGGCTTGTCGATTCCGAGGCCGAACGCGTTCGTCGCGACGACGGCGCGGATCGCCTCTTGCATGAAGAGCTCGTGAACCGCGGTGCGGTCGTGCTTCTGCAGCTTCGAATGGTAGACGGCGGCGGG
>DASZGA010000335.1:0-4312 GCA_035939295.1 Candidatus Elarobacter sp.
GCTCGGCGTGAAGCGCTACGGTGGCGAGCACGTGCTCCCGGGCAACATCATCGTCCGCCAGCGCGGGACGAAGTTCCATCCCGGCCAGGGCGTCATGCTCGGCCGCGACCACACGATCTTCGCCGTGGTCGAAGGCCACGTGACGTTCACGAGCTCCCGCAATCGCAAACACATCAACGTCGTTCCAGCCGCTGTCTGATCCGGCTCGCGATCCGAAACTCGAAAGAGCCGCCGACGCGGCTCTTTTTGCTTTCTAGCTGATGCAGTTCATCGACGAAGCAACGATCGGAGTGCTGGCCGGCAACGGCGGCGACGGGATCGTGGCGTGGCGGCGCGAGAAGTACGTGCCGAAAGGCGGACCGGCCGGCGGTGACGGCGGCCGCGGCGGCGACGTCGTGCTGCTCGCCGACCCGGAGCTCGGCACGCTCGTCGACTTCCGTTTCAAGAAGAACTTCGGCGCCGACTCCGGCAAGGCCGGCTCGACCTCGAACAAGTCGGGGAAAGCCGGCGACGATCTGGTGATCCGCGTTCCGGTCGGGACGCTCGTCACGCGCACCGAGCTCGATCCCGAAGGGAACCGCGGCCACTCGCGGCTCTTCGCCGACATGAGCACGCCGTTCGAACGGATCCGCGTCGCGAAAGGTGGCCGCGGCGGGCTCGGCAACCAGCACTTCGCGACCGCCGCGCGCCAAGCGCCGCGCTTCGCCGAGAAAGGCGCGCCCGGCGAACGCTGCGAGCTGAAGCTGGAGTTGAAGCTGCTCGCCGACGCCGGCGTGATCGGGCTCCCGAACGCCGGCAAATCGACGCTGCTCTCGGTCGTGAGCGCCGCGCGCCCGAAGATCGCCGACTATCCGTTCACCACGCTCGAGCCGCAGCTCGGCGTCGTCCGCGTCGCCGAGTTCGAGTCGTTCGTGATGGTCGACGTTCCCGGCTTGATCGAAGGCGCGCACGAAGGCGCGGGGCTCGGCGACCGTTTTCTGCGCCACGTCGAGCGCACGCGCGTGTTGGTGCACCTGATCGACGGCGCGAAGTCGCCGGACGACGTGCTCGCCGACAAAGCGACGATCGAGAACGAGCTGCGCGCGTGGAATCCGTTGCTGCTCGAGCGCCCCGTGATCGTCGTGATCACCAAGCTCGACCTGCCGGAAGCGCGCGAGACGTTTGAAGCGCTGCGCGAACAGATCGAAGGACTGCGCGGAATCTCCGCCGCCACCGGCGACGGCGTCCGCGAGCTGATCTACGCGACCTGGGAGACGATTCGCGCGACCCCGCCGATGGCAATTGCGGAGCCGGAGCCGGCGCAGATCGAGCTGACCGCCGACGAGCCGTTCGTGATCCACGTCGAAGACGGGATCTACGTGGTGAGCGGCGAGCGCGTCGAACGGCTGGCGCGGATGACCGACTTCGACTCCGACGAGGCGCTCGCGCGTTTCGAGCAGATCCTCGCGAAGATGGGCGTCGACAAGCGATTGCGCGAGCTCGGCGTCCACGAAGGCGACACCGTCCGCATCGCCGGCGTCGAGTTCGACTATAGCTAGATGCGGCTCGGCGTCTTCGGCGGCTCGTTCGATCCGATTCACAACGGGCATCTGTTCGTTGCCGATGCGGTGCGCGAGACGTGCGAGCTCGATCGCGTGCTGTTCGTTCCGACGCGCGAAGGGAAGCACTATCGCAACGGCGCGATGAACGCGACTCCGGCGCAGCGCGCCGAGATGATCCGCGTTGCGATCGCATCGAACGTCGCGTTCGCGCTCGACGAAAGCGATCTCGCGCCCGACGCGAGCGGGTACACCGCCGATCTGCTGCCGAAATTGCTGGCACGTTATCCCGGCGCGGCGCTGACGTTCATCGTCGGCGGCGACTCGCTGACGCGCTCGCGCTGGCAGCGGTTGGACGAAGTCCTGGAGATCGTCGAGCAGCTGGTCGTGGCGCCGCGCGGCGGCGTGAGCCATGCCGAGGTCGACGCCGCGTTGGAAGATCTCGTGACGGAGCACCGCGCGAAGATCAAGACGGTCGACCTCCCGCTGGTCGAGGAGTCGGCGACGCTGATCCGCGAACGGCTCAAAGCGCGCAAGTCGGTGCGCTACCTTATCCCCGAGCCGGTCTTTCGCTACATCGACGAGCACGGTTTGTACGCCCGATGACGAACGTACCGCAATCGTGCAAACCGTGAGCACCTTCGCCGTCGACAAAGCGCTGGGCGGCGTCCCGGCGCGCGAGCTCGCCGAGGCGTACGGCACGCCGCTGTTCGTCGTCGACCTCGACGCCCTCGACTTGGAGATCCACCGCTTCACCGAAGCGTGCGCGCCGCACGGGATCGGCGTCGGTTACGCCGGGAAGGCGTTCTTGTGCGCGGCGCTCGCCGAGCATCTCGCGGCGACACCGCTGCGACTCGACGTCTGTTCGATCGGTGAATTGGTCACCGCCGAGCGCGGCGGTTTTCCGGCCGGGCGAATGTACTTTCACGGCTGCGGGAAGACCGATGAAGAGCTGCAGGCGATCGTCGACCGCCGCGTCGCGTTCGACGTGATCGACAACTCCGAAGAGCTCGAGCGGCTCGCCGCGCTCGCGTCGCCGCGGCAGCCGGTCGAGGTGATGCTGCGCGTGAACACCGGGATCGAAGCGCACACGCACGCGTTCGTGCGAACCGGCGGCGAGAACACGAAGTTCGGGACGCCGGTCGAGCGCCTCCCCGCCGTCCTGGCGCGCATCGCCGAGCTGCCGCAGCTGCGGCTGATCGGCTTGCACGCGCACATCGGCTCGCAGATCTCCGAGATCGCGCCGTTCCTCGCCAACGCCGACGAGCTGCTGGCCGCGGCCGGCGTCGCCGCCGGGCTCGGCCTTCCGGTGGGCGAGCTGATCTGCGGCGGCGGGATCGCGGTCGAGGAAGGCCCCGACGACCCGCGGCCGCTCGACCTCGACGCGCTCGGCGCGGCGCTCGCCGCGCGCATGCAAGGCCGGAACCTCCGGCTGGCGCTAGAGCCGGGCCGGGCGGTGATCGCGCGCGCCGGGAGCTCGCTCTACCGCGTGATGTCGGTCAAGGCGCAGGGCCGGCGGCGGTTCATCGTCGTCGACGGCGGGCTGGCCGACAACCCGCGGCCGATCCTCTACGGCGCGCGCCACCTCCCCGAAGTGATGGCCGCGCGCGCCCTCGGCCCCGACGAGCCCGCGACCCTCGCCGGGCGGTCGTGCGAGAACGACGAGATGGGCGACTACGTCCTCCCGCGGGACCTCGCCGCCGGCGATCTGGTTGCGATGCGCAACACCGGCGCCTACACCTACAGCATGGCGAGCAACTATAACCGTTTCGGCCGCCCGCCGGTCGTCTTCGTCCGCGACGGGCACCACCGCCGCGCCGTTCGCGGCGAGTCGGCCGCCGATGTCACGCGACTCGACGTGGTCTAAACTGTGCATCACCTCGACGAATGTCGAGTGATGTCGAACAAGTTTTTCCGGGAAACGTTGTCATCGTGCTCGAGCGCACGTACACTGAACATATCGCACACGGAATGCATCTCGAGACGGTGGCGCTCGCAAGCGCTTCGCCCCGGCGGCGCGAGTTACTCGCTTCGTTGGGTTTGCGCGTCCAGGTGGTCCGCAGCGCGTACGACGAGGTTCCGCTCCCCGATCTCGCCCCCGCCGAGACGGCGCTCCGCCACGCGCGCGCGAAAGCCGCCGGCGCCGCGCCGTCCGAGCACCTGATCGTCGCCGCCGACACCGTCGTCGACGTCGACGGCGAAGCGCTCGGCAAACCCGCCGGCGTCGCGGCTGCGCGAGCGATGCTGCGCCGGCTTTCCGGCCGCTGGCACGTGGTTCACACGGCGTTTGCGCTGCGCGACGACCGCACGGCCGCCTCGCATGCCGAGGTGGTGTCGACGCGCGTCCGTTTCGCCGATCTTGAAGATGAGACGATCGGCGAGTACGCGGCGAGCGGCGACGGGCTCGACAAAGCCGGCGCGTACGGGATTCAGGGCTTCGCCGCGACGCTCGTCGAGCGGGTCGACGGCGACTACTTCACGGTCGTCGGCTTCCCGCTCGCCCGCTTCGCGCAGACGCTCCCGCTGCTCGGCTACCGCCTCCATCCGCCACACTCCGAGGTTCACGCATGAGCTTGGCCGGGACGCTCAGGGCAACGTTCAGCCCCGACATCGGGATCGATTTAGGGACCGCGAACACGGTCGTCTACTCGCACGACGTCGGGGTGCTCGTGAGCGAGCCGTCGGTCGTCGCGTACCGCACCAGCGACGACGCGATCGTCGCGGTCGGCCAGGCGGCGAAAGAGCTCGACGGCCGCACGCCGGGACGAATCCGC
>DASZGA010000336.1:0-4921 GCA_035939295.1 Candidatus Elarobacter sp.
CCGGTCATCAGCCGAAGCTGCGCGAGGATCATCGTCCCGAACTTGCCGGCGCCGATCAACCCGACGCGGATCGGACGGCCCTCGGCTTCGCGCTGCGCGAGCCCGCGCGCCAGGTTCACAGCTTCTCTCCTTTGGTGCGCAACTGCGTGAGGATCGCGTCGCGCGCGTTGGTGAGGTGGGCGGTCAGCAGCCCGACGGCGAGATCGCCGTCGCCGTGCGCGACCGCGTCGGCGATCGCTTCGTGGTCGGCCCACACCGCGGGCGTGTACGTTCCGACTTTCAGAAACGCGTGCATCACCCGCATGATCTGCGACCAGTGTCCGCCGAGCGCGGCGATCAGGTGCGCGTTGTCGGACGCCGCCGCCATCTCGGCGTGGAAATCGCGGTCGAGGTGGATCAGCGCGCCGAGCGAGCCCGACTCGATCGCGCGGCGCGCGTCGGCGTGGCGGCGCGCGGTCGGCTCGCGCAGGTCGGCATAGCGCTCGGCGGCGCGCCGCAGCGCGAGCGATTCGAGCGCGAGCCGCACGTCGTACAAGTCGACGACGTCTTTCGGCCCGAGCGGCCGGACGATCGCGCCGCGGTTGGGGCTGATAAGCACCAGCCCCTCACCTTCGAGCCGGCGCAGCGCCTCGCGAAGGGGGATCCGGCTGACGCCGAACGCCTCGGCCAGCTCGTCTTGAACCAGCCGCTCGCCCGGCCGGTAGCGGCCGGTCAGGATCGCTTCCCGGAGGTCGTCGACGAGCGCGTCGTAGCGCGTCTCGCTGGGCCGCCGCAGCTCGATTGCCATGAGATTGTATACGGCCTTCACGAAGGACTTGCCTTCCGCGACGAACTATTGTATACAATCAAGAACCGCCCCGCCGAGGACACCGCCGATGCAGACGCCCGAGAAGATCCGGACCCTGGCCGACGACCGAGAGGAGTGGGAACAGCTCACCCTGCTGCCCTTTGCCGAACGCCGGCCGGAGTGGCGCGAGGCGTTCCGCACGCTGGGCGGGGCGACGCTCGAGCGGGTCTACACCCCCGAGCACGTCGCCGGGATCGACTACCGGGAGGACATCGGGTTCCCCGGCCAGTTCCCGTACACGCGCGGGCCGTACCCGACGATGTACCGGGCGCAGCCGTGGACGATGCGCCAGATCGCCGGCTTCGGAACCGCCGACGACACCAACGCGCGCTTCCGGTATCTGATCGAGCAAGGCCAGACCGGGATCTCGACCGACTTCGACATGCCGACGCTGATGGGGTACGACTCCGACGACGTCCGCAGCGAAGGCGAGGTCGGGCGCGAGGGCGTCGCGGTCGACAGCGTCGACGACATGCACGACCTCTTCGCCGGTATCGATCTGGAGAAGATCAGCGTCTCGATGACGATCAACCCGTCGGCATGGATCCTGTTCGCGATGTACCTCGTCGTCGCCGACGAGCGCGGCTTCGACCGCAAGAAGCTCTCGGGGACGATTCAGAACGACATCATCAAAGAGTACGTCTCGCAGAAAGAGTGGGTCTACCCGCCGCGTCCGGCGATGCGGATCGTGCGCGACACGATCACCTACTCGGCGAAGCACCTGCCGCGCTACAACCCGGTGAACGTCAGCGGTTACCACACGCGCGAGGCCGGCAGCACCGCGATCCAAGAAGTCGCGTTCACGCTGGCGGCCGGGATGGCGTACGTCGACGAGGTCGTGAAGGCCGGGATCGGCGTCGACGAGTTCGCGCCGCGGCTCTCGTTCTTCTTCGTCTCGCAGATCGACTTTTTGGAAGAGGTCGCGAAGTTCCGCGCCGCGCGCCGCGTCTGGGCGCGTTTGATGAAAGAGCGGTTCGGCGCGCAGAAGCCCGAGTCGATGCGGCTGCGGTTCCATACCCAGACGGCCGGGGTTTCGTGCACCGCGCGCGAGCCGCTGAACAACATCGCGCGCACCGCGATCGAGGCGCTGGCCGCGATCTGCGGCGGCACGCAATCGCTGCACACCAACGGCTACGACGAAGCGCTCTCGATCCCGAGCGAGGCGGCGATGAAGATCGCGCTGCGAACGCAGCAGATCATCGCCGACGAGGTCGGCGTCGGCGGCACGATCGACCCGCTCGCCGGCTCGTACGCGATCGAAAGCCTCACGGCGCAGATCGAGAAGGCGTGCTTCGACTACTTCGACGAGATCGACAAGCGCGGCGGGGTGATCAAGTGCATCGAGGACAACTTCTTCCAGCTGGAGCTGGCCGACGCGGCGTACGATCTGCACCGGCGCAAGGACGCCGGCGAGCGCCACGTCGTCGGGGTGACGAAGTACCGCGACGACTCGGCGAACCCGCACGTCGAATTGCACCACGTCGACGAAGCGGCGGCGCAGCGGCAGCTCGACCGCTTGGCGAAAACGCGCGCGAGCCGCGACGAAGCGGCCGTGCGCGCAGCGCTCGAAGAAGTCGCGCGCGTCGGGCAAACCGACGAGAACCTGATGCCCGCGACGATCGCGGCGGTGAAGGCGCGCGCGACGGTCGGCGAGATCGTCAACACGCTGCGGCCGGTGTTCGGGACGTACGTGGAGACTCCGGTCTTTTGATCGCGCACCGCGTCCACCGCGATCTCGCGCGCGCGATCTCGAGCGTCGAGAACGGGATCACCGATTACGCCGCCGCGGCGGAGCGCTTCGCCGCGCACGGTCACGACGGCCGCACGGGACGGCGCGCCGACGTGATCGGCGTGACCGGGCCGCCCGGCGCCGGGAAGTCGACGCTCGTCGACCGGCTGATCGAAGGATTTCGTGCGAACGACGAGACGGTCGCCGTGATCGCGGTCGACCCGTCCTCGCCGTTCACGCAAGGCGCGGTGCTCGGCGACCGCGTGCGGATGCAGCGCCATTCCGGCGACGCCGGCGTCTTCATCCGCAGCATGGCTTCGCGCTCGGCGGGCGGCGGGCTCGCGCCGGCGACGCGCGACGCGGTGCGGCTCGCCGACGCGGCCGGGTTCGACGTCGTGATCGTCGAGACGGTCGGCGTCGGACAAGTGGAGCTGGAGATCGTCGCCGTCGCCGACGTGATCGTCGTCGTCACGGTGCCTGCGCTCGGGGACTCCGTGCAGACGATCAAAGCCGGGCTGACCGAGATCGCCGACGTGTTCGTCGTCAACATGGCGGACCGTCCCGGCGCCAACGCGACCGCGCTCGACCTCAAGCACATGGTGCGCGAGGGGAAACGCGACATCCCAGTGCTGCAGACGATCGCGCAGGACGGCACCGGCGTCTCGGCGCTGCTCGGAGCGCTCGACGTGCGGCGCGACGCCGGCGATTCGAACGCGGTCCGCGCGGTCCGGTTCGAGGTCGTCCGCCGCGCGCGCGACGAGGCGGTGCGCGCCGCGCTCGCTGCGCTCGACTCACCCGACGCCGCGGCGGTCCTCGACCGCCTGCGCGCGCACGAACTTTCTCGCAACGACGCGATCGACGCGCTCGTCCGCATCCTCGGAGGACACGTTCATGCCCATTAAGGTGCTCGTCGCCAAGCCCGGCCTCGACGGCCACGACCGCGGCGCGAAGATCGTCGCCCGCGCGCTGCGCGACGCGGGGATGGAGGTTGTCTACACGGGCCTGCACCAGACGCCCGAGATGATCGTCAACGCGGCGGTGCAGGAAGACGTCGACGTCGTCGGCGTGAGCATCCTCTCCGGCGCGCACATGACGATCTTTCCGAAGATCATGAACCTGCTCGCCGAGCGCGAGGTCGACGACATCGTCGTCGTCGGCGGCGGCGTGATTCAAGAAGACGACATCCCGAAGCTCAAGGCGATCGGCGTGCGCGAAGTCTTCAACGCCGAGGCATCGACGCAGGAATTGATCGACGGGATCGAGCGGATCGTCGCCGACTACGGCCGCGACCGCACTCGCCGCGAGGCCGCGCAGGCGCGATGACCGCGCTCGCGCAGCCGCGCACCGCGGCGGCGAGCGCCGCGGAGCACCTGGCGCGCGCGCTGCAGGCGCGCGGCGTCCGGCGGATCTTCGGGCTCGAAGGCGGTCACATCCAGCCGCTGTGGGATCATGCCGCGCGGCTCGGGATCGCGATCGTCGACGTCCGCGACGAGCGCGCCGCCGTTCACATGGCGCACGCGCACGCCGAATTGACCGGCGAGCCCGGCGTCGCGATGGTGACGGCCGGCCCCGGCGTGACGAACACGGTGACGGCGGTCGCGAACGCGACGATGTCGGGCGCGCCGGTCGTCGTGATCGGCGGCTGCCCGCCCGCGCCGCAAGAGCACATGGGCCCGCTGCAGGGGATCGCTCAGACCGCGATCATGGCGCCGATCACGCGCTTCGCGCGCACCGTGCGCAGCGCGGAGAACGCCGCGCGCGATCTCGACCGCGCGTTCGCGGCGGCGCTCGGCGAAGACGGCGAGCGCGGCGCAAGTTACATCGAGATACCGACCGACGTGCTGCGGGGCGTCGTGCCGTCGCAGCTCGTGCTGGACGAGTTTTCGTCAGCGCGCGCGCCGCGGCGGATCGCGCCTGATCCCGTTGCGGTCGCGGCGGCGGAGGAGAAGCTGTGGTCGGCGCGGCGTCCGGCGGTCGTCACCGGGCGCGGTGCGCGCGGTGCGGAGCGCGAGCTGCTCGCACTGCTTGACGCGCTCGGCGCCGTCTACCTCGACACGCAAGAGAGTCGCGGGCTCGTTCCGGACGAACACCCGTCGGCCGCCGGCGCGATGCGCGGCGCGGTGATGGCGCAGGCCGACGTCGTCGTGACCATCGGCCGCAAGCTGGACTATCAGCTCGGCTACGGTTCGCCCGCGGTGTGGCCGAACGCGACCTTCGTGCGGATCGGCGACGGCACCGGCGAGATCGCCGACAACCGCCGCGGTGATCCGGAAGTCTTCGCGACGCCGGCGCTCGCGCTCGAAGCGATTCTGCACGCCGCGCACGGACGCACGCCCGCCACCGAC
>DASZGA010000337.1:0-22839 GCA_035939295.1 Candidatus Elarobacter sp.
TTTCCGCCGGTCAACGCGTATGTCGTGTGCTTCGTCCCCGAGCACTGCGTGTCCGAACACTGCTCGACCTCGAGCCGCCGGTTCGCGAACTGCACGCGAATCGAGCTGGGTCCCGAGCCCCAGTCACCGCCCCAATCCGCGCCCGCGACGCGCGCCAGCATGACTGCGCCGCCGGTTCGCTCGTCGAACACGTACGCCTCCGCGGTGCCCCCGATCGGAAAGTCGCACGCCAGCACGACGACGGCTTGGCGCGTGCCCGCGCGCAGGCTTCCTTCCGTGACCTTGAAGACGTGCAGATCGAACCCTTGCGCCATCTTCGGATCGAAATACGAGAACGACCCTTTGCGCATGATAGCCGGGACCGGCACGTTGCCGCTGCACGGGTGCGCGCGGTACGTGAAGTTCATGAAGTCGACGGCGAGGAGCGGCGCGATCATCGCATCAGCGCTCGAAGTCCGCGGCCAGCTTGTCGACCATCAGCACCATTGTCCGCCGTCCCTCCGCTTTTGTCGTGACGGAGGGTTCCGCACGAACACCCTCCAGTCCGCTGGACCGTCGCGTCCCTCCTGGATTCCGGATTCACGCGGATGACGGCCGTCACCGGATCGCTGACGGCTTCGACTCTCGCGGCGGTCTTCGGGTGCGTAAGCTCGCGCTATTGTGAATGCACAGCGCATCATCTTCGCGGCCGCCTTGGCCCTCTCGCTCTCCGCGCCGCTCACGAACACCGACGACGATCCCGTTGTGCCCGGCCGCCGCACGGTCCGCGAGACAACGGCGTTCCGGCGCGCCGATCGCGAACCGGCGGGTGACGGTTGTCATCCGGCGCCTGACGCTCGCGACTTCCTGTGGCGGTCAGCGCGCACTACGCTGAGCGTATCGTGACCTTCTCGAAAGCCGTCATCGCGGCTGCAATCATGGCCGCATCGCTTACCGCGCGAACCACGGTCGCGCAGGAAGAACCGGTCCAGCTCGGACCGCGGACGATCGGCGAGACAGCGTCCTATCGCCTGGAGATGACGCAAACCGGTACGAAAGAGGGCGGGCGCGTGCAGACGACGCTCGCGCTCACCTCGAATCCGCAAGGCATCCGAGTCGCGTCGACCGCTCCGGCGGTTGAAGGGTCCGGAGCTACCGAGGCGAGCGGCGCGGTTCGCGTCGACGGCCCGCTCCGCGCGATCATCGACCCGTACAACCAACTACGGACGGCACTAGAAGGACGCGATCCGCGCGGGCACTCGACGGTCGTCGTGTCCCTCGGGCAGCAAGAGGTCGCCGTGCCGGTCGACGCGACGTCGACCGAAAACGGCGGGACGACCTCGCTGGCGTTCGCCGGTCACACCGACACGAAGGTCCGCGGTGTCAACGCGCACGTCGCGGTCGACCTTCACGCGACGGTCGTGCACGGGCGTGTCTCGAATGCATCCGCGCGCAACGCCGTCGATGCGAGCGTGCTGTTCCGGAAGATTCACGTCGATCAGGTGTGGTCGCTCACGCGGCTGCCGTAACGCGATGTCGCTGACGCGCTTTGCCGTCGATAATCCCGTCGTCGTCGGGGTCCTCACCGCCGTCGTCATCGCGGCAGGGCTCTTGGCGTCGCTGAACCTCGGGATCGTCTTCCTTCCCGACATCACCGCACCCGTCATCGAGATCAGCGCTTCGTATCCCGGCGCTTCGCCCGCCGAGATGGAACAGCTCGTCGTGAAGCCGATCGAAGATCAGATCGTCGGCCTGCACGACGAAGACACGATGCAAGCCGGCGTTCAGGAGGGGCAAGCTCTCATCTCCGTGCAGCTCGCGCTCGGCGCCAACGTCGATGCCGCGCTGACCGACGTGCAGCACCGCGTCGACGCGGCGCGCACGTTCCTTCCCGCCGACCTCGATCCACCGGTCGTGACGAAGCATTCCGTCGGCGGCGCGCCGATCGTCACCGAAGCGGTGTCGTCCACGCGCCTTTCGGCGGGCGCGCTCTCCGATCTCGTCGGCACGCAGATCGAAGGGGCGCTGCGCGCCGTTCCCGGCGTCGAGACCGTGGTCGCACAAGGCGCGCTCGCGCCGGAATTTCACGTTCAGCCGAACCCGCAGCGGCTCGCCGCCGCGGGGGCGACGCTGAGCGATCTCTTCTCGCTCCTCAACGGCGACAACGTGACGTATCCGGGCGGCCGCGTCTCCGACAGAACGCAAGAAACCTCGGTTGCGGTCCACGGCGACGTGCGCACCGCGGCAGACCTTGCGGCGCTTCCGGTGCAAGTCGGATCGGGTTCCGACGTGCGCGTGCGCGACGTGGCGACGACGGAGCTCGGGCACGTCGAAGCGCGGATCATCACCCATGCCGACGGCGCCGGCGCGATCGTGCTGAACGTCAGCCGCGGCCAAGGCGCCGACGAAGTGCGCACGACGGCCGCGGTTCGCACCGCCTTCGCCGAGCTGTCGCGCGCGCTGCCGGACGTGTCGTTCCGCGAGATCGGCAACTCGGCGGATCTCACCGCGGCGACGGTCGCCGGCGTCGGGCAGAGCCTACTCGAGGGGGTCTTCCTGACCGCTTGCGTGCTGATGCTCGCGCTGCACGCGTGGCGCAGCGCGCTGGTCGTTCTCGTCGCCGTTCCGACATCGCTCTTCGCGACGCTGGGCGCGATGTGGGTGCTCGGCTTCACGCTCGACCTCTCGTCGACGATGGGGCTGTCGCTCGTCATCGGAATCCTCGTCGACGACTCGATCGTCGTGCTCGAGAACATCCATCACCAGTTCGCGCGCGGCCGCGACGCGCGCTCGGCGGCGATCGTCGGCCGCACGCAGATCGGGATGGCCGCCGTCGCGATCACGCTCGTCGACGTCGTCGTCTTCCTGCCGATCGGCTTCGCGACGGGGGTCGTCGGTCGCGTCTTGCGCGAGTTCGGGCTCGTGGTGGCGTTCGCGACGCTGGTTTCGCTGCTCGTCTCGTTCACCCTCACGCCGCTGCTGGCGGCGCGCTGGTCGCTGCACGCGAACGAGGACGCCGTCGAGCGGCGGCTGCGCGCGCTGACGGCGCCGCTCGGGATCGTCGCCCGGTTCTATCTCGGCGCCGTCTTGCCGTGGGCGCTCGCGCGGCGCCGGCTCGTGATCACGTCCTGCGCGCTGCTGCTGCTCGGTGCACTCGCGCTCGTACCGCTCGGCCTGATCGGCGCCGAGGTCGTGCCGTCGTCGGAGAACGGCGGCCTTACTGCCGCGCTGACGTATCCCGTCGGGACACCGATCGGCACGACGGAAGCCGGAACCGAGCGGCTCGCGGAAGCGATTCGCCGGGCCGTTCCCGTCGATTCGATCGTGACCACGACCGGAACGAAACCCGACGAACCGAGCTCGACCGACGGCGGGAACGTCTCGACGCTCACCATTCGCCTCCCGCAGGCGCATCGGCGCGACGCCGACGCGGCCGTTCGCGCGATCCGCGCGCTCACGGCGGTCGTCCCCGGCGCGAACCTCGTCGTCAGCGCCGATCAAGGTGCCGCGTCGTCGTCCACGCCGGTGACGTACGCGGTTGCCGGCCCCGTCGATGAAGACGTACGGCTTGCGGCAGACCGGATCACCGCGGTGCTGCGTTCCGTTCCGGGAGCGACCGACGTCGCGTCGACCACCGGAATTCGCATGGCGCAGATCGTCGTACGCATCGATCCGGCACGGTGCGCGCTCCTCAACGTCTCGCCGGCGACCGCGGCGCTGACGGCGCGCATCGCGACCGGCGGCGTCGTCGCGACGCGCGTCCGCACGCCGGCAGCGCTCGTCAACGTGCTGCTGCAGGACGCTCCGGCGCGGCGCACATCGGCCGCCGACCTCGCGCGCGTTCCCGTTCGTACCAACGGCGGCTCGTTCGTCCGGCTTGCAGACGTCGCGGCGCTGCAGACGACGAGCGTGCAGACGAAGATCAGCCGCATCGACCGCCAACGGGTCGCCTCGATCTCGGCGTCGCTCGAGCCCGGCGTGACCGTGGGCGCAGTGCTCTCCGCGGTCGACGCGCACATCGCGCAGCCCGGCTTTCTGCCGGCCGGTACGCGCGTCATCAAGTTCGGCGGCTCGAAGCTGTTCGCCGATACGGCGACGGGATTCGCGTTCGTGCTCGGGTTCTCGCTCGTCGGGATGTACGTGCTGATGGTCGTGCTGTTCGGTTCGCTCACGACACCGCTGCTGGTGATGTCGACGCTCCCGGTCGCGCTCGTCGGCGCGCTCGGCGCGCTCGCGGCGACGCACCAGTCGCTCAACGTGTTTTCCGTCATCAGCATCGTGATGCTGTTCGGGCTGGCCGCGAAGAACGGGATCTTACTGGTCGACTATGCGAACCGCCGCCGGCGTGACGGCGCGACGGCGTACGACGCGATCCGCACCGCCGCGGCACGACGCTTTCAGCCGATCGTGATGACGACCTCGGCGATGATCCTCGGCTCGCTCCCGCTCGCGCTCGGCTTCGCCGAAGGCGCCGCGTTTCGCCAATCGATGGGGACGGTGCTGATCGGCGGGCTTCTCAGCTCGCTCGTGCTGACGCTGGTCCTGATCCCGGTCGTCTATTCCGCCACCGCGCGGGACGAGGGCCGCTTGCGCGGGCCTGCGGCGCCGCCAATGACGATCGTCACCGCGAGCGGCGCGCGGAGCGGAGGATGACCGGGGATCGGATAACCTTCTACGGACCGATGCGACCCGAACTCCACGAGGGTCCCGACGACGCGTTCTCGCGCCGCCTCCCGGCGATCATCGACACCGTCGTCTTCGTGGTTGCCGGCGTCGCCGCTCTCGGCGGAGACCCGGCAGAACGGACACCGTTCAAGCTCGCCGCGATGATCGTGCTGCTGGCGGCGTACTTCGTGCTGGGCGTTCTCGGCCGGCGGCGCCGCGGCGCGGCGATTGCTTTCGCCGCCGCCGACGTGGCCGTCATCATCGCGCTGGCGGCCGTGCACGGGCCCGCGATCGCGCTGGCGCTGCTCATCATCGGCTCCTCGTTCCGCGCGGGGACGCGGATGCTGCTGAACGAGTGGTGGATCTTCGTGCTCGTCGACGTCGTCGTCTTGGGGATCGTACTGGCGCGGGCGACGACCGGCGATACGCACTCGCGCATGTGGGCGTTGGAGCTCGCCGGCTTCTTCATCGTCGCGCTTGCGGTCGTGCAGGCGGCGGTCTCGTACGCGAACGTCGCGCGGCGCTCCTACGCCGCGCTCGCCGAGGCGCACGACGAGTTGCGCCGGCACGTCGATCGTGTCGGCGAGCTCGCGGCGTTGCGCGAGCGGGAACGGATCGCGCTCGACATTCACGATGCGATCGGGCACGAGCTGACCGTCCTGAGCTTGCAGCTCGAATCCGCTTCGCACGCGCTCGATTCGCACCCGGCGGCTGCCGATCTCTCACGCGCACATGCCGCGTCGCTGCGCGCGCTCGCGTTCGTGCGCCGGACGGTTCGCGAGATCGACGCCGATCCGCTCGAGCGCCGTCCGCTCGACGTCGCGATCCGCGGCGTTTGCCGCAACTTCGGCGAACGCAGCGGCGTCGCGCTAAGCCTCGATGCGACGCCGCTGCCGGCGCTGCCGGCCGCGACGACGACCCACGTCGTGAACATCGTGCGCGAGGCGTTGACGAACGCCACTCGTCACGGTCACGCGCGATCCGTTCGGGTCGAGGCGCGGGCCGACGACACGGCGGTGATCGTCGCGATCGCGGACGACGGCTGCGGGTTCGTTCCGGACCTCAATGCGACGGGTCACGGCCTGCGCGGGATGCGCTCGCGCGCTGCCGCGGTCGGCGCATCGCTCGAGATCACCAGCGCACCGGGCGCCGGAAGCGTGGTTCGGATGCGCGTGCCGCTCGAGCCGGCAGAGGCGCGCACGTGATTCGCGTCGTCATCGTCGACGACCAAGAGATGTTCCGCGTCGGGTTGCGCACGGTGCTGGCGACGCAATCCGGGATCACGGTGATCGGCGAGGCGCAGGACGGCCGCGAAGCCGTCGCGCGCGTGCAGCAGATGCGTCCCGACGTCGTGCTGATGGACGTGCGGATGCCGGTGATGGACGGCGTCGCCGCGATCGCGGAGCTGCGCGCGCGCGGGGTTCCCGCGAAATCGCTCGTGCTCACGACGTTCGAGGACGTCGAGCTGCTCAACGCCGCGCTCGAGGCGGGCGCGGTCGGATACATCCTCAAGGGAACGCCGGTCGAGGACATCGCCGACGTCATTCGCCTGGTGCACAAGGGCTACTCGCCGTTCAGCGCCGGGCTCGTGCAGTCGCTGGCGGTGAAGACGACCGGCGCGCGGCAGTCGCTCGAGGAGGACGTCGCGCGGCTCTCGCCTCGCGAGCGCGAGATCTTCGACCTGCTCGGCACCGGGATGACGAACCGTCAGATCGCGGAGCGCTTGTACTTGACCGAAGGGACGGTGCGCAACCTCGTCTCGTCGGTGCTGTCGGTGCTCGGCTTGCGGCACCGCACCGAAGCCGCCTTGGTCGCGAACCACGCGCGCCCGCGGCTGCACTTGGGCGGCGAGAACAAGCCGGCGCGATGACAACCGTCAGCATGCGCATGATCGATGCGAGCGGCGCCCGCGCGGTCGCCCGGCGTACGATCGGGGCATGCGAGCTTTTCACCGTTTCAACACGACCGTAACGGCGCTGGCCGTTTTCACCGCGATCTCGGCGGGCGGCGCAAGCGCCGCCGACCCAACGCAGCCGGATTCATCCGCGCCGAGCGCGACCCCGTCGTGCCGCGTCGTCGACGCGTCGCTCGCGACGCCGCTGAGCTCGAAGAGCGCGCGCGGCGGTGACGTCTTTCACTTCACCGCCGCGCCGAGCGACGGTCAGCCGAGCGCCGACGGGCTCGGCGTCGTCAACTTCGTGCGCGGCGCCGGCCGCGGCGGAAGGCCGGGCCAGATCGGCGTCGAGCTGCGGTACCTGACGCTTCCCGACGGGAGCCATCTTCCCGCGATGATCGCGCCGGAGAGCCGTGGGCCGGCGATGTACAACGGCGAGACGCGCAACGCACCGTTTTTTCTGAGCGCGTTCGGTTTCGCGAAGGGAACGGGGTTCCACGTCGCCTCGGGCGTCGTCGGTGTCTACAACTTCCTGCACTCGGGGAGCCAGGCGGTGGTCCCGGCGGGGACGCGCCTGCGGGTGGTCTTAGGTGACGACTACGTCAGCGGCGCCTGTACGATCACCTGACAGCTCGACCTCGAGCAAGTCCGCGAACTGTTGACCGGAGTGCATGTCACGCTCGACGACGCCGCCCTGCGGAGAGGGGCGCGGATACGACACCTTGACGACGCTGAGACGGTCGACGGTGAACCGCCGTATCGAAGCGGGGTCGACGCCGTAGAGCGAAGCGAACGCGCCGGCGCCGATCGCACGATCGTCGCGGTAACGGCGATACACGGCTTCGTCAGCGAAGAACAGGTCGACCGTGATCCAAAACGGGCCGGCGTTCTTCGAGCGCACCTGCGAGCATACATCGCGCAGCTTAGGCACCGCGCGCGAACGCCTTCGCCGGAACGGCGGGCCAGGCGAAACGCACCAGCTCCAGCGGTTGGTCGACCTCGACGACGTGGTTCAACACGAACTCGTAGACGCGCCCGCGTTCGATCTCGGCCGGCGAGAACGGAAACGCGTAGCTCGGCAGCTCGTCCGAACGGTTCAGCGGAAAGTGGAAGAAGTGCGCGTTGCACGCTTTGGCGATCGCGGTCGCGAGCTCTTGCGTCGCGGCGGTTGCCACGAACAGCATCCCGGCTTCGCGAGGCGGCGGTGTGCCGCCCGGGACGCGCCGCCCGGAAACCGCGTTCCAGCCGTACGCGCGCAGTGAGATATCGTACGGATCGGCTTCGTCACCGAAGGTCGCGCGAACGCGGTCGTGCAGCGCCGCCGACAGACGCTCTACGAACAGGTCGAGCGCCGCGAGCACCTCGGGGTCGGCGATCCCGACGAGCATGATCGTTTGGAACGGCCCGTTCGCGGCGCCTTCGAGCTTCATCGTGTACGGTGCGGCTTCGAAGGACGAGCCGGTGACGCGGACGACGCGCTCGTCGACCGGCTCGTATCGTGCGCCGGTCACGTCGAGGATACCGCCCGGTTCGACCAGGCGGAACGGGTCGGCGTTCTCGTACAGCATGTGCGCCGAGACGCTGTGCGGCGTGCAGCGGTTGCTCGCGCTCAGCGGCTCGATCTCGAAATAGTCCGCACCGGTCCGCACGAGAACGCCGCCGTCGGTCGGATCGGCCGTGCACTGGCCGCCGCACTCCGCGACCTTGCCGGCATGCCACGCCGGGCCCGCGCCGGCGCCGCGCATCAGCGGTACGGCGGCGAGCACTGCCGTGTCGGTGGTGCGCCCGCCGAGCACGATGTCGGCACCCTCGCGCAACGCGTGCACGTACGGTTCGGGGCCCATCAGCGCGACGATGTGCTCGCACGCGTCGATCGCCGCGTCGGTCAGCGGCGCCGACGGTTCGAGCGCCCGGACGCGCCCGGCCGCGTTCTTCTTCTTCACCACCGAACGCGATTGCTCGGAATAGAGCACGGCGATCCGCGGCGCGATCCCGAGCTCCGCCGCGACTTCGAGCGCGATCTCGACGGTCCAGTCGACCGCGACGTCACACCCGGACGTTCCGCACGATCCGACCAGCAACGGAATCTGCGCTTTCGCTTGCGCTTCCATCAGCACCGTCAAATCGCGCTTGACGGCCTCGCGCGTGTACTTCGAGACGCCGCGCGCGAGATACGACGGTCCGCTGTCGGTCGAGCCCGCATCGAGCGCGATCGCGTGCGCGCCGCGCGCGATGCCGCGCCGCAAGTCGCCGGCGCGCACGCCCGAACCGAGCGCCCCGGTCGGGACGATCACGACGGCTTCGCCGGGGCGCGAATCCTTCACGGATGCGATTCCTCGACGACGAGCGCTCCGAACGTGCCGTCGACAGGATCCGGGTAACGCATCGCGCCGAGCGGGAGCGGCGCGAACGCCGCCGACGAAAGGTAGACGCGGTGCGTCCCCGGATCGAGCGCGAGCGTGCGCGTCCCCTGCGGCGTCTGCAGGCTTTCCACCACGGAATAGCGGTCGCCGGGTTCGGCGCGGACGATCGAGAGCGTTCCGTCCAGCGTAGAGACGAAGAGCGTGTGCGTCGCCGGATCGTACGCCGCCGCGTCGTTGTGCCGCGCGATCGGCACGTGCGCGACGGTCGCCCCGCTGCGAACGTCGATCACCGCCAGCGTCCGGTTCCTGCAGGCGACGAAGAGCCGGTTCGTCTCCGCGTTCAACGCGACGGCGACGGCCATCCGGCATCCGCCGACCGGAAACCGGCGCGTAATTTGAAACGACGTCGTGTCGAGCACGACGACGTCGGCTTTCTCCGCGATCGTGATGAACAGCTTCCCGTGGCCGTCGGAGGTAGAGCTCCCCGCGGCCGCCGGCAGCTCGACCGTTTTCACGATCTGCTCGCGCGCCGGATCGATGACGACCGCAAGATGGGTGTCGCCGGTGAACGCGATGACGCGCTTCGATGCCGGATCGTAGGTGATGCCGTCGGGATCCGCCGGGGTGGAGATGCGATCGAGCACCCGTAGCGAGCGCAGGTCGAACACGTCGATCTCGTGCGCGTCGGGCCCCGGCGCGAGCGTGCTGGTGCCGACCGTCACGAAACCGCGATCGAGGTCGTGAACGATCGCGACGCCCTTCGAAAAGCCGGCGACCTCGATTGCGCCGATGTGCCGCCGCGTCTCGGTGTCGACGACCTCGACGTGCTTGTTGTGGCTCATGTAGAGCCGGTGTCCGGCCGGGTCGAAGTTGAGATAGTCCCAATGACCGCTTCCGCCGACGGGGATCGTCGCGGCGACGCGGTACGGCTCCGATGCGGTGTCGCGCGGGCCAGCGCAGCCGGCGAGCGCTGCGGCGCAAACCACCGCGGCGAACGGCTTACGCACCGGCGGCGTCCAATGCGCGGCCTCGCGTGCGCGGCCCGAAGACGCCCACCGTGACGGCGACGACCAGCATACAGCCTGCGATGACGGCGAAGACGCCGTTCGGCCCCGCCCCGCGCAGTGTCGCCGCAATGACGAAGCTGCCGGCGATCGTCGAGAGCCGGCTGAACGAGTACACGAACCCGACCGCACGGCTGCGGACGTCGGTCGGAAACAGCTCCGCTTGATAGGCGTGGCCCGCGTACGAAAGCAACGCCCCCGAAAGCGTGATCAGCGCGCCGAGCACGATGATCGCCGTCCCGCCGGTCTGATGGCCGAACGCGATGCCGAGCAGCGCCATCGCGATGCACGCGGCGACCAGCTGCGTCTTCCGTTCGACGCGGTCGGCGAAGGCGATGAACAGCAGCGGACACAGCGGATACACGAGCGCGATCACGGCGGTGTACACGAGGCTCTTGGTGACGTCGACGCCCTGCGCGACGAGCAGCGTCGGCACCCAGTTCACGAAGCCGAAATATCCGACCGCTTGGAAGACGTTGTAGACGATCAGCATGATCGTTCGCCGGCGCAGCGGCGGCCGAAAGATCTCGGCGAGCGTGCCGCGCGCAGCCGGGGTGAGCGGCGCGAGCGGCGGCGCCGACGCGGCCTCGACCACCGGTACGGGCGCGGTCGCAGCTCCCGCGTGCTTTGCCAGATCGTCGAGGATCGCAGCGGCTTCATCGACGCGCCCGCGCGCGGCGAGCCAGCGCGGAGATTCCGGAACGACGCGCAGGATCCACAGCGCAAGCAGCACGCCGACCGCGGGAAGCGCTGCAACCCATCGCCAGCCCGCGATTCCTGCCGGATCGCGCGGAAGGAACAGAATGCACAGAATCCCGGCGACCGGAACGCCGACGTACTGGACGCTTTGCGAGATCGCGAACAGCTTTCCGCGCGCCGCCGGCGGCGCGAGCTCGGAGATGTAGGTGTCGAGCGTCACGAGCTGCACCCCGATCCCGATCCCGGCCAAGAAGCGCATCAGGTCGATCGCCGCCGGTGAGGTCTGCGTCGCCATGAGAACGCCGAAGAACGAATACCATAGCATCCCCGCGACGAAGGTCCGCTTCCGGCCGATCCGGTCGGCGACCGCCGCCACGAACGCCGTCCCGACCCACAGCCCGGCGAACGTCGCCGCGGCGAACGCCGCCTGATCGTCGAACCCGAACATCCCGCGCCCGTCGCGGAAAAAGATGTCGTCGCGCAGCAGCCCCGGAACGAGCAGCCCGGTCAGCGCGATGTCGTAGATCTCGAACGCGCCGCCGAGCGCGAGCAGCACGACGAGGCCGACGACGTAGCGCGAGAGCGGGAGCGAGTCGAGCCGCGCCAGGACCGCCGCAACGCGGTTCTGCATCGCTACTTCGTACCGCGCGACAGCGGCGACCGCGTCCGCGAGCTGTATCCGGCCACGCTGAAGTTCCCGTTGGGCGGCGCAAAGGTCAGGTCCGCCTGGCCGTTCGCACCGCTGATCGTGGGGGTCGCCGCGGTGTTCGCGGGCGGTCCCGCTTCGAAGAGCGGGTAGTCCGCTCCGATCACGCTGACGACGTAGTTGTCGCCCGGCAGAATCGACGGCGACGCGCTGCCGTTCGGCGCCACGGGGCCGAGGTTCGGCGGCAGCGTCACGACCTGCGCGCCGCTGCCGCGAGCGACGAGCGTGTAGAAAACCGGCGCGGCCGGATTGCTCCCGCTCCCTGCTGCGTTCGGACCGATGTCGACGATGTCGACGATGCTCTCGGTCACGCCCGCCGGAGCGACGAAGCTCACGGTCAGACCACCACCTGCGGCGGGGTCTTCCGTCACGCTGGGGGGCGCCGCGAACGGCGGCAACCCCGCCGGCGCGGCGATCGCCGCGCTCGCGTTGAACGTCGCGGACGCTGCGTTGGCTGCGGGGACCAACACGTTCAAGCTGTAGCTGCCCGCAGGCGGTGCGCCGATCGCGAACGTCAGAAACCCTTGCGGATAGCCGACGAAGCCGGCCGGATACGTTCCGGTCCGCACGTTCGGATACGCCGGCGGCCCACCGACGTAGCGTACCGGCGATTGCAGCCGCGGCGCGAACAGCGGCTGCGGATACCAGTACGCCGGCCCGACGTTGAGCGTTTGATCCGGCGTTTGGTTCTGCAGCGAGAGTCCGTACGCGAACACGCCGCCGCCTTCGCCGAGCGACGTGCACGCGACGGGATTGGCAGGCGCGACTTGCGGCGAGCCGCTGATCGTGTGTGTCCCGGCGTCGGTGCCGGCCGCGCCGGCGACGGAAAACGCGCCGCTGTACTGCGCGAAGCCGGCGAGATACGCGCGCCCGATCAACCCGGCGATGAACGAGCTTCCCGGACAGCTTGTCGACGCCGGTGCAGGGTTCGTGAACGGCCCGCTGATCGTCGGCGTGTTCACGAGCGTCGCGGACAAACCGCCCGGCTGACGGAACGTCGAGACTACGTTGAGACCTTGAGAGCCGTCCGGGAACGTCGCGACGCCGACGGCGAGCTGCAGCGTGTTCGTCGAGAGATTTGCCTGTCGCACCGGCGGCTCGGCGACGCCGCCGCCTCCGCCGCATCCGGCGAGCACGGCGGTCGCCGCGAGCAAGAGCACCGCACGGCGCCGCTTGGGGATCGCGCGCATCACATCTTCACCTGATAGTAGAACCGCACCGCCGCGGGCGGCTGATTGTTGAGGACCAAGTACGGCTGGTTGCCGTGCTCGACCAGCGTGTACTGTCCGACGCCGTGGTTCGGGAACGTCACCGGGAACGCGGAGTAGCCGGTCTGCGGTCCGGAGATCCCCGTCGCGACCGGCTGATAGCGGTCGTTGAGGAAGTAGCTCGCGCTGTTCGCGGTGCGGCTCAGCAGGTTCGTCACGATCACGCCGAAGGTGCTCTTCCCGGGCCGCGGACTGTACTCCACGGAGAGATCCGCGTTCACGCTGGGCGACGAAAGAAAGCCGCCCGGCGATGCGCCTTCGGGAAGGCCGCGCGTCGCGTCGACGTTCGGTTTGTAGAGCGTCCCGGGGTTCTGCGGGTCGACGTAGGCCGGCGAGCCGCCGACACCGCGCACCGAGAAGTTGCCGGTCGCGTTCGTGTTCGGAAGGTTCGTGAAGACCCCGTTGACCTGACCGGCGACGAGGTTTCCGACGCCGAGCGGAAATCCGCGCGTGTACGTCAGCACCGGGTTGACGCGCCAGCCCGAGCGCGTGCGGTACGAGAGCGCCGCCGTCGCGGTGAACGGCGAGATGAAACCGACGCGGTACATGTTGCCGAGGACGATCGACGGCACCGGGATCTGCGGCTCGAAATCTTCGCCCGGCGAGGTCGGGACGACGTTCGAGAACTCGTTGATGTACGTCGCCGAGATCTGCGCGCTCAGCCCGAACTGCGTCTCGCGGCTCAGCGCCAGCTCGATCCCGGTCGTGCTGTCGCGGCCGAGGTTGGTCGTCGCCGTCACGCCGTACTGCGGCGCGCCCGTTGCGGGGTTGGTGAACGGCTGCCCGGTCACGGGATTCAGCCGCACCTGCGCGACCAGCGCGATCGCGTCGTACCCGCGGCGGTAGAACGGCGTCACGCGCAGCCCGACGTTATGCGGGAACAAATGCTGGTACGAGAAGTCGTAGTTGGTGAACGTCTCGGGCTTCGCCGGAACGATCGGGATCCCGGAGGCGACCATCTGATCGGTCCAATGCAGCTGGTCGGCGAAGCTCGTGCACAAACGATCCGCGGTGATGCCGCAGGTGCGCGCCGGAAACGGTTGTCCGGGCGGAACGCCGGCCGCCATCGCCCCGAACGCATCGTACGACGGGATGTTCGCGTAGCGGGCGTAGTATGCCGGCGTGTCGGCCTGATCGACGAGCTTGATCGGGACGAACTCGACCGATCGCCCGTACGACGCGCGCACCGCGTCGTTTCCTGAGAAGCGATAGGCGGCCGCGAGCCGCGGCTGCGGGATCAGCGGGTTGCGCGCGCTGTTCGGGACGTCGACGACGGGATGCCCGTTCACCGAACCGGTCTGCGCGTATTGGCACGTGTCGGCGGCCAGCGAATCGCAGCCGGCCGTCGACGGGAGCTGATAGTGCGCGCCGTCGAGCCGGAGACCCAACGCGATCTTGAGCCGGTCGTTCGGCGCGAACGTGTCGGAGACGTACGCCGCGTAGTCTTGGCGGATCGCGTGCGAGCCTTGCTGGATCGGCGGAACCTGACCGGGGTTGGCGCCGAGGAACGCGGTGAGGTAACCGCAATAGCTTCGTCCGGTTCCCGCGAGCGAGGGCGGATCGATCGGGCAGTTCGCGAGCGCCGGATTCGGATCGTTCGGGTTGATGAACGCGTAGAGCGCGCTCGAGTTCGCGTTGGCGATTCCGCCGAACGCGTAGAGCGCGTCTTGCGGGTCGACGAACTGCAGCGTCGGCACGTTCACCTCGTACTTCGTCCCGGCTTGCAGCAGGTGCTTCGAGCCGAGCTGCTTCGAGAGGTCGAGCGCGACGCCGTCGCGCCGCCCGCCTTCCGCGCCGTACACGCCGAGCGTCGAGAGCCGCGCCTCGCGGTACGGCGCATCGGACGTCGTCACGCCGTACGTCTCGTAGATCTTCGCCGACAGAAATGTCGAGGGGTTGAGGCTGTTCGTGTACTGGAGCTTTGCCGTGTAGCTCGGCGTGAACGTCGCAACGGCGCCGCGCGTGCCGAGCGTCGAGCTCGCCGACTGCTGCAGCGGATAGAGCGTCGACAGCTGCCGGAGCTGCTGCGGCGAGAGCCCCAGAAACGCGCCGGTGAGGAAGTTCACGTACGGGTCCGAGGTCGCATACGGAAGGACGGTGCCGCCGTAGGTTCCGGTCGTGTCGTACTGCTGGTTCTGGTAGAGCACCTGAAGCGACTGCCGGTTGTCGCGGCCGAACTTGTAGACGAAGTTCTCCACGAAGTCGCTCGCGAAGGTCCGCGCCGGCGAATAGAACACCGTCGTGCCGATCTGCGCGGCCGGCGTACCGAACGGGCCGTACTGCGCGCCGCCGCGTGCGCCCAGGTACATCACGTAGTTGGAGAACCGGCCGTCCTTCGTCGCGAAGCCGTACTCGGCGGAGTACTGGTTTCCGAACGGCTGCGCGAGCGCTTCGACGTCGAACGACGAGAACGCAGGATACGTACCGCGCTTTGCGACCAAGTTGATGACGCCGGTGCCGGTGTTTCCCGAGGAAGCGTCGCCGGGTCCCGGCGTGAGCTGCAGCTGACCGACAGCCGAGTTGATGCGGTACACGTTCTGCGAGAGGCCGTTGAACGCGTTGGTCTGCTCGATTCCTTCGAACGCGTAGCCTTCTTCGTCGACGCGGCCGCCGCGCAGCACCGGCAGCCCTTTCACGTCGAGCGATGCACCCGGCATCCGCGCGAGCAGCGACTTCTCGTCGGTGACGCCGCTCTTGCCTTGAATCGTCTGGAGCTGCGTCGTCGTGACGGTGTACGTGTCTTGCGTTTGCGCCGGCTGATATGCGCCGCGGTTCGCGCGCGCGACCGTGCTGCCGATCGTTTTCAGGCTCGCCGTCAGCGGCACGTTCACGACCGCGACCTGATCGGCGGCGACGGTGACGCCCGATTCGGCGAACGGCTCGAAGCCCGGCTTCGCGAACGAGACGGTGTACGTGTCCGGCGTGACGCCGGTGAACGCGAAGAAGCCGCTCGCATCCGTCTGACCGGTATAGCGCGCCGAGGGCGACGCGGCGGTCACGCTCGCGTTCGCGACCGGCTTGCCGTCGTGCGCGCCGGTCGCGCGGCCGTTGATGACCCCCGTGGTCCCCGCCGCCGCGACCTCCGGCACGAGCACGATGCCGAATGCCAGAACCAAGGCAACCACTCGTGAGCACGTCTGGAGCATGAAGTCTCCCCTCGCCAAGACCGGTAGGGAACCTAATGACAGTAGGAAAGATACTACTGCCAGAAGTTTAATGCAAGGGTCGAAATAGATTTCATGCGGATTGGGATTGGAAGCAGACCTATCGAGCGAAGGTTCCGGCGATGAAGCCCGCCCTGAAGCCGCGCCCGCGACTCGACCGAACCGGAGTGGTCGCCGCGGCGGCGGCCCTCGCCGACGAGTTGCGGCGGGTCGACGCCGTCCAGCTCGTCGATCTGGCGAAGCGCGTCGGGATTCGGACCCCTTCGCTGTATGCGCACGTCGCGTCACTCGACGACCTGCGTCGCGAGGTGGCGCTGCTCGGCCTGCGCGAGCTGCGCGAGCGGATGAGCCATGCCGCGGTCGGCCACGGCGGGACCGACGCGCTGATGGCGCTGGCGCGCGCGGTCCGCGAGTACGCCCTCGAGCGCCCCGGCGTCTACACGGCGGTCTCGACGCAGCCGCGCGATGAAGAGTGGAACGACGCGCTGCTCGCGATCAAGGACGTCTTCGTGACCGTCTTCTCACGGTTCGGCATCGAAGGCGACGAAGCGACGAACTGCGTCCGCGCGATGCGCTCCGCGATTCACGGCTACGTCGTTCTCGAAGCGCAAGGCGATTTCGGCCTCCCCGATCCTGCCGCCAGCTTCGACCGCGTCATCTCCGCGATGCTGCGCGGGCTCCTCGACGTGGCGCCGGCGGCGTCACGCCGACGGTGAGGTGACCTCGCAGCGCAGCTCGTCGACGTCGTCGAACAGCGCGATGTCGGTGCGAAGCGTCGCGAGCACGCGGAACAGCCGCACCAGATCGGCGTCGCGCTGCAACGTCTGCGCGAGCTTGCCGGGACTCGCGACGTTGACGTTCCACTCGCGCGGGTCCGCCGGGATCGCTTCGAGGTGGACGTAGCGCGCGAGAACCGCGGCCGCCGATTTCGCGCCCCAGCCCGGTAGTCCGGGGAAACCGTCCGCGGCGTCGCCGACCAGTGCCAAATAGTCGGGGATGCTTTCGGGACGGACGCCGAACTTCGCGACGACGCCCGCTTCGTCGAAGACCGTGCGCGTGCGGCGGTTGAGCTGCACGACGCGCGTCCCGCGCACGCACTGCGCGAGGTCCTTGTCCGGCGTGCAGATGATCACGCGCTCGACGCGCGGATCGGCGTCAGCGAGCGCGGCCGCGGCCGCAAGCGCGTCGTCGGCTTCGAACTCCACCATCGGCCACACGACGATTCCGGCGTCGCGGAGCGCCTCTTCCAGCAGCGGAAACTGCGCCCACAGATCCGGGTCGATCCCGGTGCCGTCTTTGTATCCGCGCCACAGATCGTTCCGGAACGACTCGATCACGTGATCCGTCGCGACGCCGACATGCGTCGCACCCTCGCGCAACAACCCGCGGATCGACGTCAGCACGCCGCGAACCGCCGCCACTTCTCGCCCGTGCTCGTCCTTCAGCGACGGCAGCGCATAGTAGTGGCGAAACAGCTCGTACGTCCCGTCGATCAGGTGGATGACCACGCGATCAGTGTTGCGGAGCAAGCGCGCGGTTCCCGCTGCGACGGTGCCGCCGGGAGGCTACGCCTCCGGGAAACCTAGGCTGCCGGGCGGGCGGGAAGCGGGCGTTCGAACGGCGGCAAAAGCGGGTACACACGGCTCCGGAAAACGCCACTGTCGGAGGAATTGTGCTTGCGCGACGAACGCGCGTCGACCGGAATCCCCGGCCTCGACGAGGTCCTGCTCGGCGGCTTCGTCCGTAACCAAACCTATCTGATCACCGGACCCGCCGGAACCGGGAAGACCACGTTCGGCTGGCACTACCTCACGGCGGGCGTCGCCGCCGGCGAGGCGGCGCTGTACGTCACCTTTTCGGAGTCGGAGGAGCGCTTGCGCGCGAACGCACGGAAGAGCGGGTTCGCCGTCGACGGCGTCGCGTTTCTCGACCTGAGCCCCTCCTCGCAGTTCTTCAGCCAGGCCGAGTCCTACGACATCTTCTCACCCGACGAGGTCGAGCGGCAGCCGACGACCCAGCACCTGGTCGACGCGGTCGAGAAGGTCAAGCCGAAACGCGTCTTCATCGACTCGATGACGCACCTGCGCTATCTCTCGGCGGACGCGTTTCAGTTTCGCAAACAGGTCCTCTCGTTTCTGCGCTTTCTCACCGACCGCGGCTCCGACGTGGTCTTCGTCTCCGAGAGCGCGTCGGACGCGGTCGACGACGATCTGCGCTTCCTGAGCGACGGCGTGATCGAGCTCTCGCTCGATCTGTACGGCCGCTCGCTGATCGTGAAGAAATACCGCGGCTCCGACTTCCGCGGGATGCGGCACTCGATGCGGCTGAGCGATAAGGGGATCGAGGTGTTCCCGCGGCTGCTTCCCGAGACGCACGGGAAACCGTTCACGCCGGACGCGCTCTCCTTCGGGATCGACGAGCTCGACAGCTTGCTGCACGGCGGCCTCGAGCGCGGCACGACGACGATCCTGAGCGGGCCCAGCGGCGTCGGGAAGACGACGCTCGGACTGCAGTTCATGCGCGAAGCGGCCTCGCGCGGAGAGCGCTCCGTCGTCTTCTCGTTCGAAGAGCGGGTCGAGACGCTGGTCCAGCGCTGCCGCAACATCGGCATTCCGGTCGACGCGATGCTCGAGCGCGGGACCCTCCGGATCGTGCTGGTCGAGGCGCTGCGCTTCGCGCCGGACGAGTTCGCGAACCTGGTCCGGCGCGAGGTCGAAGGCCAAGGCGCGCGGATCGTGATGATCGACAGCGTTCGCGGCTACCAGCTCTCGGTGAAGGGCGAGGACCTGATCAGCCACCTGCACGCGCTCTGCAAGTACTTGCAGAACATGGGCGTCACCACGCTGCTGGTCAACGAGCTGGAGTCGATCAACGAGTTCACCGTCTCCGAGCTCGGGATCAGCTACCTCGCCGACAACGTCGTGTTCCTGCGGTATCTCGAGCGGACGTTCGGCGATCGCGTCGAGCTCCGCAAGTCGATCGGCGTCCTCAAGAAGCGGTTGAGCGATTTCGAGAAGGATCTGCGCGAGTTCAGCATCACCGGCGACGGCGTGCAGATCACGAACACGCTCGCGAACGTCCGCGGCATTCTCAGCCAGATGCCGCAGGTGTACGAATCCCGATAACGTGCGCGCGAAGCCCGGCATTCTACTCGTCGACCACAACGCGCGGAACGTCGAGCTGCTCTCCTCGTTCCTGCGGGAGGCGGGCTACCGCACCGAGCCGGTCTCCACGCTGGACGAGCTGGACCGCGTTCTCGACGCGATTCGCACCGCCGACGTCGCGCTGGCCCTGGTCGACCTCACCGGGTTCGAGAGCAGCGTGTGGGACCGCTGCCGGCGGCTGCACGAAGCGGGGGTCGCGTTCGTCGTGATCGCGCGCCAGAACGTCTCGCCGGCCGGCCGGGATCTCTTCCGCCAAAGCCACGGCGCCGGCGCGGCGCACGTGCTGACCAAACCGCTGCGCAAGGAACAGCTTCTGACGCTGGTCCGCATCCTCACCGGTGCCGATGACTGACCGGATGCGCATCGCCGTGCTGATCTGGAATCAGCAGAACCAGGCGCTGCTCTCGGAGCTGCTCCAGGACGAGTGCGAGATACTTCCGCGCGAGCACGATCTCTTCAGCCCGGAAGCGGACCTGTTCGTCATCGACGGTCCGGCGCTGGCGACGTCGAGCCGTGAGCTGAAGGCGGCGAAGGCCGCGGCCGAGCCGCTCTTTCTTCCGGTGCTGTTCATCGCGCCCCGTCCGGACTTCGCGCGCACCGCGAGGGGTCTGTGGGACGTCGTCGACGACGTCATCACCCGGCCGTTCCAAAAACGGGAGCTGCAGGCGCGCGTGCGCACGCTGCTGCGCGCGCGCCGGCTCTCGCTGCGGCTCAGCGAGTCGCTGCGCAAGGAGAAGCGCACCAACGAAGAGCTGCGCAAGACGCGGCTGATGTACGAACGTGAGCACACGATCGCCGACCGGCTGCAGCACGCCGCGCTCCCGAAGACGCTTCCCGACGTTCCGGGGTTCGACTTCGACGGGTTCTATGAGCCCGCCGGCAACGAAGCCCAGGTCGGCGGCGACTGGTACGACGCCGTGCTGCTCAACGACGGCCGGATGGTGATCTCGATCGGCGACGTCGTGGGCGCGGGTCTCGAAGCAGCAGTCACGATGGCGTCGATGCGCCAGGCGATTCGGGCGGTCGCGCAGATCTACGCCGACCCGATGACGATGCTCGACGCCGCCGATCGCACGCTCAAGGAAGAGCAGCCGGGGCGGATCGTCACCGCGTTCGTCGGCGTCGTCGATCCGATCGTGCACACGATGACGTACGCGTCGGCCGGCCATCCGCCGCCGTTCATGCGCACCGCCGGCGGCGATGTCATAGAGCTGCGCGCGCAGAGCCTGCCGCTCGGGCTGCGGATGCGCGGCGACGGCGGGAACGCGGTCACCGAGATCCCGCCCGGGTGCATGATCGCGTTCTACACGGACGGGCTGAGCGAAGCGACACGCGATCTTTTCGAAGGCGAGGAGCGTTTGCGCGGCGCGCTGCAGGAAGAGGCGATCCTCCGTTCCGGACATCCTGCGGCGGACATCAAAGAAGCCGTCTACGACGGCAACCCGCACGGCGACGACGTCGCGATCCTCACCATGCGCGTCACGGGCACCGCCGAAGAATCCGGCGTGCACCGCTGGTCGCTGCGCAGCGACGACGCGCCGCTCGCGGCGCAGATCCGCGGGGAGTTCGTCGCAGCGCTTTCCGCGCTTGGCGTCGCGCGCGAGGCGCTGTTTACTTGCGAGCTGATCTTCGGCGAGCTGCTCGGCAACGTCGTGCGGTACGCGCCGGGCCGTACCGAGATCGTTCTCGACACCGGCGGCTCGAGCGCGGTGCTGCACTTCGTCGACGACGGAAAAGGGTTCACGCTGATACCGCGGCTGCCGACCGACCTGCTCAGCGAGCGCGGCCGCGGGCTGTTTCTGATCTGGACGCTGAGCGAAGACTTCAACGTCGACGTGCGCGCGGGCGGTGGCGCCCACGCGCGGGCCGTCTTGCCCGTGAGCCTCGCGAGCCGCAACGGCAGCACCCGCAAAGCGCCGCGCTCGCGCACCGCCGCCGCACAGCGCGGCTAGACGGACGGGCGATCACGGCTCTACGAAGGATTGGCGCGGGCGGGGAGCAAGCTATGGCGCCGATGTCAGACCCTGCGATCGACGAGCTGGTCCGCAACGCGCGCGTGCACGAAGCGGGATTTTCGGACATGCACGCCGTCGTGCCGGAGCGGCACGTAGCGATCGTGACCTGCATGGATTCCCGCATCGACGTCTTCTCGATCTTCGGGCTCGGGAGCGGTGAGGCGCACATCATCCGCAACGCGGGCGGGCTGGTCACCGACGACGTCCTGCGCTCGCTCGTCGTCTCGCAGCGCGTGCTGCAGACACGCGAGGTCGTGCTGATGCACCACACCGACTGCGGACTGCACAATGCCGACGAAGCGGCGATGCGCGCGCGGATCCGCGCCGAGACGGGCGCCGAGCCGGACTACGCCTTCGGTGCGTTCGAGGATCTCGACGAAGCGGTCCGCCGTGCGATCGCGCGCGTCCGCGAGCATCCGTTCCTGCCGCACCGCGACCACGTTCGCGGGTTCGTCTACGACGTCCGCAACGGCAACGTGCGCGAGGTGCACGAGAGCGGCGGCACTATTGATGGATGATCGAGGGAAGCCAGAGCGAGAGCTTCGGTAACAGCGTCACCAAGGCGAGGTCGACGACCAGCATCGCGATGAAGGGCAAGATCGCGCGCGCCGCCGCCTCCAGCGGAACTTCGGCGATGCTCGCGCCGATGTACAAGCAGAATCCGACCGGAGGGAAGTTGATCCCGATCGCCGAGTTGACGAGCAAGATGATCCCGAAGTAGACCAGGTCGATCCCCGCGATCCCGAACAGCGGCAAGAGAACCGGAACGATCACGATGATGCTCGCGATCGTCTCCAGCACGGTGTGCGCCGCCAGCAGGATCAAGTTGATCAGCAACAACAGCAGCAGCGGGTTGTGCGCCGCCGGCGCGAGATGCGATGCGACGAGCTGCGGAACTTGCTCGCGGATCAAGTACAGCCCCAAGATCAGGGCCGATCCGAGCAAGAACATGACCCGCGCCGTGTTGCGAATGGTCTTGACCAGGATCGCCGGCATGTCGCGCAGCGTCAGGGAGCGGTAGACGAAGAAACCGACCAGCGTGACGTACGCGCCCGCGACGACGCCCGCTTCGGTCGGCGTCACGATCCCCGAGAAGATCCCGCCCAGGATCAGCACCGGCGCGAGCAGCGCCCAGAACGAGTCGCGCAGCGCACCGCCCAGCCGCGCGAACGAGAACGGGTCGCCGCGCGGATAGTTGTAGCGCAGCGCCGCAAGATAGTTCACGAACATGAACGAGAAGGCGACCAGCAGCCCGGGGACGAGCGAGGCCGCGAACAGCTTCGCCGGGGAGATCTGCGCCACGTACGAGTAGACGATCTGGCTGATCGACGGCGGAAACAGCAAGCCCAGCGAACCTGACGCCGACTGCAGCGCCGCCGAATACGGCCCGCTGTAACCGGCTTTGCGCAGACCCGGCATCATCACCGAGCCGATCGCCGCGGTGTCGGCGGTCGCCGAGCCGGAGATGTCGGCGAAGAACAGGCTCGCGACGACGTCGACCATCCCTAAGCCGCCGCGGAACGAGCCGACCAGCGCCTTGGCGAGCTCGATCAGACGGTCGGCGAGCCCGCTCCGCTCCATGACTGCGCCGGTGAACATGTAGAACGGGATCGCCAGCAACACCGTCGAGTTGAGGCCGTTGAAGAGCTGCTGCGGGACGATCAGCAGCGAGGTGTGCGCCTGCCACAGCGCGAGCGACGCGCCGACGCCGAGGGCAACCGCCACCGGAACGCGCAGCAAGAGCAGCACGAACGCGATGATCAAGGGGAGCCAGGTCACCGGCGCGCGACCGCTCTCGCCAGCGCGAAAATGACGATCAGCGCGCCGCTCACCGGGATCGCCGCATACGGAATCTGCA
>DASZGA010000338.1:0-1927 GCA_035939295.1 Candidatus Elarobacter sp.
CCGGTCGACGGTGACGAAGCCGTAGCCTTGCGCGCGGAGTGCGGCGATCACGCGCGGTGTAAGCGTCGCTTCGTAGGCCCGTTCGCCGGCGTCACCTCGGCCTTGATCGCCGTCGTGGAGCACGATGATCGCGCCGTCGTGCACTTGGCGCAGCAGCTTCTCGGTCAGCGCGTCGGGCGAGGCCTGCGGCGAGGTTTCGTCGAGCATCGCGCTCCACAGTACGACGCGCAATCCGCGTCGCCGTGCGGCGTCCAGCACCGCGGCGTTGCGGGCGCCGAAGGGCGGGCGCAAGTAGCGCGCGTGCACGCCGGTCGCGGCGGCGATCGCATCGGTACCGCTCGCGATCTCAGCGTCGAGCGCGCTTTGCGTGAGCAGCGTGTTGAGGTGCGGGTGCGTTTCGGAATGGTTTTCGATCTCATCGCCGTCTGCGCGCATGCGACGCAAGAGCGCAGGCTCGCGGCGCGCGGCGCGGCCGACGACGAAGAACGTCGCCGGGACGTGCTCGCGCTCGAGGACGTCGAGCAGCTTATTCGTGACGCCCAAGGTTGGGCCGTCGTCGAACGTGAGCGCGACGACGTGACCCGTTCCGTGGGTGATCACCGGCTGGAACGCGTCGCTGCGCGGCGACTCGACCATCTCGTACAGAGCGTAGAAGCCGGCGACGAGGAGCGCGAGCGCGGCGAGGACGCGCAGCGCCGTCACGACTTGAGCAGCTTCTCCCGCGCCGCCGCGACCGTCTTCTTGAAATTCGGCGGTCCGAACGAGGCGAAGTCGTCGACGACTTTCTGATAGCGCGGGTCGGCGGTCGAGGTCGAGTTCAGCGTGACGAGATTCGGCACCGGTTTGTTCTTGTCGAGGTGGATCTCGTACTGGCGACCGGCGGTCGTTGCGAGATAGTGCGGGTCGGTAAAGGTGAACTTGTGCTTCCCGCTGCGGTCGCCGGCGACTTGCGCGATCGCCACCGTGTAGACGTCGTTCGTGTTGCCGCGCAGCGGGCGGGTCTGCAATTCCCAGACCCCGTCCTGCACCAGCCTCTCGAACGCGAACGTCACGTCGTAGCCGCGGATCGGCGCGGTGAATTTCGCGACGCGCGTCCCGGCGCGGTTCTCCGCGCTGTACGTCGCGGTCGAGTTGCCGTTGACGTTGTCGAGCTGCCATTCCTCGCGAGCGATCGGCCCCTTCGCGTGGGTGACCGTCTCGGAGAAATGGAGCTCCGAACGCTGGTTCCGGACGGCCTGGACCGCTTGGTAGCGCTGGGACTCGCCCGGCCAGAAAATCTTCCAGCCGAGGATCGCCGCGGCGACCGCGACGACCACGACGACGAGCGTGGTGGGAAAGCGACGCATCTCCCTCTAGAACGCGCCGCGGGCCGGGGAAGTGTCAGGCGTGCGCATCGAGGACCTGGTTGACCACCGCGTCGGCCGCTTTGTTCTCCTTGCGAGGTACGTGCCGCACGTCCGTTCTCGCGAACTTGCGCAGCAGCGACTTCGCCTCGGCGTGCAGCGGGATGAGTCCGGGATGTTTCACGCGGTACGCGCCCGAGAGCTGCTTGACGACCAGCTCCGAGTCCATGCGCACGTCGATCTCGTCGACGCCACGCGCAAGCGCGGCCTTGAGCCCTTCGAGCAGCGCGGTCCACTCGGCGACGTTGTTCGTGGTGACGCCCAGGAACGTCCCGATCTCCTCGATCACCTCGCCGTCGTCGGCGTACAGGACGGCGCCGGACGCGGCCGGACCGGGGTTGCCGCGGGAGCCGCCATCGGCGTAGAGCATGGCCTTCACGTGGAAAGGGGGAACCACACAAAACGTCTTATTACCTCCCAGGCTCCCGTCGGGCAGTAGCGCAGCTTGGTAGCGCATCAGTCTGGGGGACTGGGGGTCGCAGGTTCAAATCCTGTCTGCCCGACCACGACCGAAACGGGTTCGC
>DASZGA010000339.1:0-5012 GCA_035939295.1 Candidatus Elarobacter sp.
CGTGCGGCCAACGCACGCCCGGAATGACCAGTACCGCTCCACGGCTCATGGTCCGCGTCGGGTGCAGCTTCGAGTACGCCTCGTCGTTCGACACGCCGGCGGTGCTGATGATCCGCCCGGAGGAGCACGGCCAGCGCCTCACGCGCGAGGAGTGGTCGACCGACCCGGCGATCCCGTACCACGACTACGTGGACCTGTTCGGCAACCGCTGCCGGCGGTTGACGATCCCCGCCGGCCGCTCCACGATTCGCTACGACGCCGACGTCGAAACCTCGCCCGACCGCGCCGAGACCGACTGGGAAGCGCGCGAGATCCCGGTGCAAGACCTCCCGGACGAGACGCTCGTGTTCACGCTGCCGAGCAGGTTCTGTCTGTCCGACGAGCTCTCGAACTTCGCGTGGGAGACGTTCGGCGCGGTGCGGCCGGGCTGGACGCGGGTGCAGGCGATCTGCGACTACGTCCACGACCGGATCAACTTCAAGTACGGCACGAGCCTGCCGTTCACGACGGTGCAGGACGTGCTGCGTGACAACACCGGCGTCTGCCGCGACTTCGCGCACACCGCGGTGACGTTCTGCCGCGCGCTGAACATCCCGGCGCGCTATGCGTTCGGCTATCTTCCCGACATCGGCGTCCCGGAAGTCGACGTGCCGATGGACTTCTGCGCCTGGTTCGAGGCATTCTTGGGCGGCCGGTGGTGGACGTTCGACCCGCGCAACAACCAGCGAAGGATCGGGCACATTCCGATCGCGCGCGGGCGCGACGCGCTCGACGTCGCGATGGTGACCAGCTACGGGCCGGCGCAACTTGAGAAAATGATCGTTTGGGCCGATCGTGTCAAGTGAGACGATGATCAGAACGATCGCCGGTCAAGAAGTCGTCCGCGCGTCGTACGCGCTGCGGCAGCACTTCCGCTACGAGTACCCGGGGCCGATCCAGCACCTGCGGCACCGGCTCGTCGTCGCCCCGCCCATCGTCTACGGCGACCAAGTTCGGATCACCGAGAAGCTGCGCGTCACCCCGGATCTTCCGGTCCGGTGGCTGCGCGACAGCTTCGGCAACGCGGTCATCGCGATCGAAGCCGACCGCGTCGAGCATGCGATCCAGTTGGAGTACGAAGCGATCCTCGAGCGTTCGCCGGCACCGCTCCCCACCATCGATCCGAGCGCCCTGACCGACAAGCGGTATTTCGAACGAACGAAGCTCACCATGCCGAGCGAAGCCCTGCACGAAGCGGCGCGCGCGTTGCTCGCGGGAACCGAAGATCCCGGCGGCGCGCTCCCCGACCGCATCAACTCGTTCGTCGCGCGCCACATGCGCTACGTCTCCGGCGCAACGAACGTCGAGACGACAGCGGCGGAAGCGTTCGCGCGCGGTGAAGGCGTTTGTCAGGACTACGCGCACGTGATGCTCGCGCTGTGCCGGCTGTGCCGCGTTCCGGCTCGGTATGTTTCCGGGCATCTGCTCGGCGAAGGCGGAACGCACGCATGGGTGGAGGTGCTGCAAACCGCGCCGGCCCCGTTCCGCGCGGTCGCAGTCGGCTACGACCCGACGCACGCGCGTCGCACGAACCTCGACTACGTCTTCGTCGCCGCCGGCCGCGACTACGCCGACGTCGCGCCGACCTCCGGCTGTTTCGTAGCCCCATACGTCGGCCGCTTCACCACCGGCCGCCGCGTCGACGTGGTCGACGTGGAATACGCTGCGGCGTAGCTTCAACGAACTTCCGACTTCGGTCGGCCTAATTTCTTTCGCGCGCTTTTGTCGGGTTCGGGGTTGACACGAAGGCGTACAATCCTTGTGGACATCCTCGTTAGGTGAGGCGTCCGCACGAGAACAAGCTGCTGCCCGGAAAGGTCGAGAGACCCCAATGGGTGACCAGGCCCCGCCGAAACGAAGGCGGGATCTAATGCAGCTGAGCAGGGAGAGTTTCCCGGCTCTACGGCGTGCGGTGCCAAAGCTCGGACGTTGAGGAAACCCGCTCGGCCGAATTCGGCCGCGCGATTCCCGACCGTCGTGCGAGGAGCTCCGGCGGTTTTTTTTGTTGTACGACTCTTCGGGCCCGCGAGGCCGCAGCGAAAGGTGGTGATGATCCGCGATGGACGGCAGTAGTTCGCCCCAACCTCCGCCCGCATTCGGGCGCATACGAGCACGCGCCGCACATCGTGGCGCAATCTAGGAAAGTACTCCGATGGCTATCACGGAAGCCGTCCTCGACGAACAGCACGTCGGGGATATTCACGGTGCGCTCGGCACGATCGCGCGCCACGACGTCGCCCCGCGCCGGGGCTGGACGCAGCATCTTCGCACCTTCTTGGCGATCCTCGGACCGGGGCTCATCGTCATGGTCGGCGACAACGACGCCGGCGCGTTCGGCACGTACGCGCAAGCCGGTCAAAACTACGGCACCACCCTGCTCTGGACGCTGCTGCTGCTCGTTCCGGTGCTCTACGTCAACCAGGAGATGGTGCTGCGGCTCGGCGTCGTCACGGGGGTCGGCCACGCGCGCCTGATCCTCGAACGGTTCGGCAAATTCTGGGGCGCGTTCAGCGTGATCGACTTGTTCGTGCTCAACGCGCTGACGATCGTCACCGAGTTCATCGGCGTCGGCCTCGCCGCCGACTACCTCGGCATCCCGCGGCTGCCTGCGATCGCGGTTTCAGCGGCGGTGGTGATGCTCGTTGCGAGCACGGGAAATTTCCGGCGCTTCGAGCGGTTCTCGGTTGCCCTGTGCATCCTCAGCCTGCTGATCGTCCCGGTGGTGGTGATCGTTCATCCGCCGCTCGCGCAGTCCGTGCACGACTTCTTCGTTCCGGGGTTGCCGAAGGGTGCCGACCTGAGCACGGTGATGCTGCTGATCATCGCCGTCGTCGGCACGACCGTGGCACCGTGGCAATTGTTTTTCCAGCAGAGCTACGTGATCGACAAGCGGATCACGCCGCGCTTCCTGCAGTACGAGCGCGTGGATCTCGCCGTGGGCATCGTGTTCGTGATGATCGGCGCGGTCGCGCTGATGGGGGTGGCAGCGGCGACATTCCACGGGCGGCCGGAGTTCGGGAACTTCGCCGACGCGGGCGCGGTCGCCGCGGGGATCGGGCGCTATGCCGGACACGTTCCCGGTATGCTGTTCGCGATCGCGCTGATCGACGCGAGCATCATCGGCGCCGCGGCGATCTCGCTCTCGACGGCGTACGCGGTCGGCGACGTTCTCTCGTTTCGCCACTCGCTGCATCGCAAGGTGACCGACGCGCCGGCGTTCTACGCGATCTACCTCGGCTTGATCGCCGTCACCGCCGCGCTCGTCGTGATCCCCGGCGTTCCGCTGGGCCTGCTGACGAACGCGGTGCAGACGCTTGCCGGCGTGCTGCTGCCGAGCGCGACGATCTTCTTGCTGCTGCTCTCGAACGACCGCGCGGTACTCGGCCCGTGGGCGAACACGCACCGCGTCAACGTCTTCACCAGCGTCGTCATCGCCGCGCTGGTGATGCTGTCGCTGGTGCTCACCGCCTCGGTGCTGTTCCCGTCGATCAACAGCACGCATATTCTGACGATTCTCGGAACCGGCGCGGTCGTCACGTTTCTCACCGGTGTGCTGATGTCGTTCGTCGGCCCGCGGCGGCGTGGGCAGCACCGAATCGACCTCGCACGGCGCGACTCGTGGCGGATGCCGCCGCTCGGTCATCTTCCGTCGGTCCGGCTCGGCGCGCTGAACCGCGCGTGGCTGATCGGACTGCGCGCCTACCTCATCGTCGCGGTCGGGCTCGTCGTGTTCCGCGTGACGCAGCTCGCGGTGCACGGAGGCTGATGCGATGACGCTCCTCGACTTCACGATCCGGCTGGCGGTCGCGCTCGCGCTCGGCACCGTCGTCGGCCTCGAGCGGCAGTACCGCCAGCGGATGGCGGGTCTGCGCACGAACGCGCTCGTCTCGACCGGCGCGGCGCTCTTCGTCATGATCTCGCCGCTCGATCCGTCCGGCGACGCCACGCGCGTCGCCGCGCAGGTCGTCTCCGGGATCGGCTTCCTCGCCGGCGCCGTGATCTTCCGCGAAGGCCTGAGCGTTCGCGGGCTCAACACGGCGGCGACGCTGTGGGCGACCGCCGCGGTCGGAACGCTGGCCGGACTCGGGCATGTGGAACAGGCGACGATCGGCGCCGTCGCGATTCTGGCGGCAAACGTCCTGCTGCGCCCGATCGCACGGCGAATCAACCTGCAGCCGGCGGACGACACCGAAGTCGTCTCGACGTACGAAGTGCGCGCCGTCTACTGCCAGGACGTGGAGGACCGCGCGTCAGCAGGCTCCGCGTCGAGCCGGGCGTCAGCGCGGTGAGCTGGAAGATCGTCCCGACCGCGGACGAGGAACAAGCGATGCTCCCCGAAGCATGATGCAAGCAATGAACGTCGCGCCCGAGGCGCTGCTGGTCCTGGCGGTCGGAGCCGTCGGCGTCCTGCACACCATCGTCCCGGACCACTGGGTGCCGATCACGCTGATCGCGCGCCAGCGCGGCTGGTCGCGCCGCGAGACCGCCCGCGCGGCGCTGCAGGCGGGGACGGGGCACGTCGTCTCGACGCTGGCGATCGGATTGGTCGTCTGGATCGCCGGCGTCGCGTTCGCTACGCGCTTCGGACAGATCGTCTCGACGCTCTCGAGTCTCGCGCTGATCGCGTTCGGCGGCTGGATCGCGATCTCGTCGTGGCTGGAGCTGCGCGCACACGACCGGCACGCGAGCGAGCACGAGCACGCCCACCCGCACGACGACGCGCATTCGAACGGGCACTCGCACAAGCACGAGGGCACGTCGCGCACCGCGCTGCTGCTGATCCTCGGTTCCTCGCCGATGGTCGAAGGGATTCCGGCGTTCTTCGCAGCGGTGAAGTACGGGCCCGCGCTCATCGCGGTCATGTCGGTCGTCTTCGCGATCAGCACGATCGCAACGTACGTCGTGCTGACGGTCGCGTCGACCGCCGGCCTGCAAAACGTCCGCCTCGGCGCCTTCGAGCGCTACGGTGAAGT
>DASZGA010000340.1:0-15587 GCA_035939295.1 Candidatus Elarobacter sp.
CGGTAGACCCAGATGTCGTCGTTGCGAACCAGCACCGTGCAGTTGCCGCGGTGCAGCGTCGTGCCGGGATGAATTCGCAAACGATTGTCGGGGATGTGAAAGACGAGCGCTTGCGAGGGGCCTTCGATCGACGATTTCTGATCGAAGCACGACGGCAGCGCGCTGAGCACCCACGGCCCCTGTCCGACGAACGAGGGCGGCGGGGTGACGACGAAACCGTTGTTTCCGTTGCCGTGCGCGCTGGGGCGCGTCGTGCTCGTGTCGGCGCGCAGCTTCCAGTCGTTCGTCGCGAGTCGGTGCGCGAACACGACGCTTCCGAACGCGACGACGATCACCGTCGCGATCAGGTAGAAGCGCCACATCGGCTGCTGCGTTAGCCGGCGGCCCCCTGAAGCGGCGGCGCGAGCTGCAGCAGCGCGCGCCCGATCCGCGCGTCGGCCATTCCGTAGTAGAACTCGTAGAACCGCTCGCCGAGCGTGGTGATCGCGGTCGGGAAGACGACGTTGCTCACGATCCCGTGCGTCTCGTCGATCCCTTCGGGAACCATCTCGGGCGTCTGCGAGCGATAGCGCACGATGTGCGGGCGCTCGTAGTCGTGCACGACGAAACCGGCGCTGTACTGCATCCCCCACTTCCCGTTGCCGAGATCGCGCGCATCGACGCCATGAAAGATCGAGAACCAGCCTTCCTCGATCCGCACCGGCGGCGTTCCGGCGCCTGTTTTGATCCTGCACCACTGCGCGTCCGGAGCGAGCACCAGCGCGCTCTCACGGACGTCGAGCAGGTTGTTGATATCCTGCAGCACCGGATCCAGCGGGACGTAGCCGATGCGAGTCGACTCGCGCTCGTGCGAAGGGAGATCGAGCAGGGTCGGGATCGCGCCGCGGCCGTCCATCGTCGACAGCCGCAGCATCGGCCGATGATAGATCGCGATCGAGCGAACGCCCTCGGGCGAGATCACCGGCTCCGGGAAGAAGACGCCGTCCTTGTCGTCGCCCTGATGCAGCCCTTCGGCGAAGCGCAGCAGACCCAAGCGCGTCCAATGGTAGCCGTCCTCCGACAGCGCGACCGCGATGCGCGGCCCGTCGGGTCCGAACGCGGTGTACGCCATCGCGTAGCGGTCGAGCACGGGGATGAAGGTGGCGCGCGGGTCCTCGCTGCCCATCCCGCCCGGCGCGGTCCGGATTTCGTACGGGGCTTCGGGCTGAAGCACGAAGCCGAGCCGTTTGAAGTCCAGATCGTCGCCGTGGCGCGTCCCGCTGCACAGCTCGACGCGCGACACGTTCCCGGCCGCGACCGCGCGCGGATACAGCAGCAGCGTTCCGTCGCGCGCGACGGCGCTGGCCGGGTTGAGCACCCCTTCGATCTCTTCGGGCGAACCATCGGGGCTCAGCACGATCCCCTTGCGGGTGATCGTGCCGCTGAAACGCGTCAGCGGTTCGAGCGTCGTCATCTACGGGCCAAACCTACCACCAGCTCGTGCGGGGCAATCCTCGCCCGCTCCGCCATACGGTCCAAATCGTCCGTTTCCCCGACCAGAAGCCGTGCGTCGATCCCGTCGTGCATGATGCGCGCCGTGTATTGCATGCCTACAGAAAGAATATCGGCAGCGCCGGCCAGGGCCTGCGGAAAACCGTCACCGTAGCCGCAACGTAACACGGCGACGGTCCGATCCGCGGGAACCCCCGTGTCGCCGTATCCGGCCCAACCGGTCTCGCCCGGGCCGAAGACCCGCACGACCGGCGCAACCACCCGTACGGCGCAGCAGGTGTCGACCGAGCTTCCCATCCGAGCCCCGAACAGCCCGACGCCGACACGGAGCCGGTCGAACGCCAAGCCGCGCCGCGCCGCGGCGGTGCTTGCGCAATCAGCCGAAACGACGCGCACGCCCGCGGCTTCGAACACCTGCCGGGCGGCCAAGAACGCTTCCAGGATCGACGTCGCCCGCGCTGTCGAAACGACGTGCGTCCAGAGCTCGACCGAGATCTCCGTCCCGGCGAGCGCGGCGGCGAACTCCGCGACCTCCTGCGGCCGGATCGCGCCCCATCCCGCGGCGTCGAGGACTCCGACGCGCACGGTCAGCCCGCCGCGCGGCGCGGCTTCCGCGGCCGCCTCGGCGAGCGAGTCCCGGCTGCAGACGTTCGCGATCCCGCCGAGCTCGAGGACGCGGCGCAGCCGGCCCGGGCGCGCGTCGAGCAGCAAGCGGATGGGCTTCTCGGTCGCGGGACGGAGCGCGGCCAGCTCGTCCTCGTCGGCGACGACGTACGACTCCACGACCGCGTCGAGCTCGCGGGCGAGGTTGCGCGCGCCCCAGCCGTAGCCGTCGTGCTTCACCACCGCCGCGACCGGGGCGCCGAGCGCCGCGAACGCGGCGGCGTTGGCGCGCAGGACCGCGCCGTCGAGCGACTTCTCGGGCGACACTACTTCAGCGTGGTGGCCGCGATCGGTTCGCCGGACGGCGAGACGACCTCGACGCGCGCACCGGCCCGGTACGCGACGTTGGGGACGAACCAGGCGGTGTAGGTCCGGTACTCCTTCGGCGCCGGCTCGCCGCCGTCGAGCGGCGCGCGCTCGAAGGCGACGATGCGGATGCGGTCGGTGTTCGGCCGGATCGCCTCGATGATCTGGGTCCAGCCCGTCTCCTTGTGCGGCCCCATCAGCAGCACGACGACGAACTCGTGCCGGTAATCCGCCTGGAGCGCGAGCCCGAGCGATTCGAGCGCCCGGCGGTCGCGGACGACGACGACCTCCCGGGGTCCCACGACGGGGGTCGTCCCGGACCGGACAGTGTTGACCCGCACCTCACGGCAGCCGCTGAGAACGACCGCCATCGCGAGGGCGGCTAGGACGCGCCGCATCGGCGACCGTCGTTCGACAGTTTGCACCGAGGATACCCCGCGGGTGCGACGGAAGTCGGGTATCCTTCATTCGGGAGTCCGTCCATGCTGATGCTTCTGCCGATCATCGTCGCGCTCGCCGCAGCCGAACCTGCCGCTGCCGCCAGCTCTGCGCCCGCCACCTCGTCGGCCCCGACGCCGCTCAAGGAGATCGGCCGGGTTCGCGCGCTCCCGGCCTGCGTCCCGATCGTCGCACATGCGAACGGCGCGATCACGCAGGCGCTCGACAACGACCGCACGCTGGCGATCATCACGAACAACCTGCACGCGACCGACTTCGACAAGCTGAACTTCATCCAGCGCCGCAACGCGATCGACGCGCTGATGAAACAAGCCGAAGCGATGCGCGTCGCGTCGTCGGCCGGCGACGTCGAGGTGAAGAAGCTGCGCGAGTACGCGGTGAACTCGCCCGACCCGAACCGCAAAGCGGAGCTCAAGGCGTTCGCCGACGCGCTCGGCGGCGCGCTCTACCGGCAGAAGAAAGCCGCGGTCGAGTTCATGCGCGACGTCGTGATCATCCGCGGGCGCGAGGAAGCGCAGGAAGCCCGCGAGATCATGCGCCGCGACAACCCCGTTCCGCCGAACTCGACGGCGCAGTCGATGGCGAACACCGCGACGTTCTCCGGACCTCTCCCGCAGCCGAACCCGCTCTACAACAAGCAGATGCAGGCAATCGGCGACACGATGGACGAGCTCACCCGAGGGATCTTGACGGACGAAGGGATCGCCGCCGACCACAGCATCGCGGCGACCTCCGGCTGCTGACGACCTGAGTCGTTTCGCCGTACCGCTTTGCGCGGTACCCTTCCGATGATGTTCCGGGCGTTTTCGCTGGCGGCCGCCGCTTCGGCGTTCATGCTTGCCGTGCTGGGAAGCTGGGTGCGGATCAACGGCGCGGGGATGACCTGCCCGGACTGGCCGCTCTGCCACCATGCGCTGGTCCCGGCGCTGGTCGGAGGCGTCGTGCTGGAGTGGTCGCACCGGCTGGTCGCGCTGCTGACCGGGGTCCTCGTCCTGCCCGCGCTCTGGATGGGCTGGCGCGCGCGCCGGCGGATCGGCGGGGTGACGCCCGTCCTGGGCTTCATCGCCGCGGTTTTCGTGATTCAGGTGGCGCTCGGCGGGCTGACGGTCGCGCTTTCGAACAGCCCGTGGTCGGTCGTCGTCCACTGGGGGACGGCGATGCTGTTCGTCGGCGGGCTGACGGCACTCGCGATCCTGGCGATCGTGCAGCCGCCGCGAGTCGTCGTGCGGCATTCGGTCCTCGGCGCGGTGCTGACCGCTTGCGCGGTGCTGGCGTTTCTGACGATGCTCGCGGGCTCGTACGTGAGCTCGAGCGGCGCGGGGCTCGCGTGCTCGACGCTGCCTGCGTGCAACGGCGGCTCGTGGATTGGAACGACGCCCGATCAGCTCGCGCAGATGACGCACCGGCTGATCGCGTTCGCGTTCTTCGCGCTGGCAACGGTCGCGGCGTACGCCGCCGCGCTCGGGACAACGCCGCGCGTGCGCGTCGCGGTGCTGTTCGGCTACGCGCTCGTCGTGCTGCAGGTGATGCTGGGTTTCGCGAACGTTGCGTGGCTGCTGCCGACGGTGCTGCGCGAAGCGCACGCGGCGAACGCCGTCGCAACGTTCCTCGCGTTCACGGCGGCGCTCGTCTTCGCCGCGATCGACGGCACCGTCGCGGTTTCGCGCGCGCGCTTCGAGAAGCTCAGCGTGACGACGCACCCGGCCGGCGCTGCCGCCCAGCATCAGCCTGAACCGGTTGAAGGGGCAGTTCGGTGAGCTCGACGCTTTCGCGCGTCGACGGCGCCGGCGACGTCTCCCGCGTCAAGAGCAGCAAGCTCAACGACTTCTACGAGCTCACCAAGCCGCGGATCATCTACCTGCTGCTGATCACCACGTTCGCGGCGATGGCGATGGCTGCGCGCGGCGTTCCGCCGCTGCTGCTGACGTTCTACACCCTGCTCGGCGGCGCGCTGTCGGCGGCGTCGGCCGGCGCGATCAACTGCGTGTGGGACCGCGACATCGACCGCTTGATGAACCGCACGAAGCTGCGTCCGGTCGCGCGCGGCGCGATCTCGGCGCGCGACGCGCTGATCTTCGCGGCAATCGCGCAGACCGCCGGCTTCGCGGTGCTGTACCTGTTGGTGAACCCGCTCGCGGCATGGCTCTCGCTAGCCGGAAACGCGTACTACGTCGTGATCTACACGATGTGGCTCAAGCGCGTGACGCCGCTGAACATCGTGATCGGCGGTGCGGCCGGCGCGGTTCCGCCGCTGGTCGGCTGGGCGGCGGTGACGGGACACCTCGGCTCCCCGGCGTTCGCGCTCTTCGCAGTGATCTTCTTGTGGACGCCGCCGCATTTCTGGGCGCTCTCGCTGATGACGAACGTCGACTACGACAAGGCCGGGATCCCGATGCTCCCCAACGTGAAGGGCGTCCCGCGCACCAAGCGCGAGATCATGATCTACTCGCTGGTCCTGGTCGGCGTCTCGCTGGCGTTCTTCCCGCTGCACGTGCTCGGGCCGTGCTACGGCGGCTGCGCATTGATCCTCGGCGCCGTCTTCTTGTGGGACGCGTGGAAGGTCGGCGGCGATTCGACGAAGCGCTACGCGCGCGTGCTGTTCAAGTACTCGCTGCTCTATCTCGCGCTGATGTGCGCGGCCATGGTGCTGGACCGCGTGGTCCGGCTCCCGCATAGCCTCTAAACGCGGAATGTCGGCAACCGCGGAGACGACGGTAGCCGGACACCGGCTCGATCGCGGCACGATGCCGCTGCTCGTCACCCTCGGGCTCGGCGTGTTTGCCGGCGCGCTCGACCTGGGCGTTCTCTCACCGGCGCTTCCCGCGCTCGGCGCCGCGTTCGGCGTTGGCCCGCGCGATCTGGCGTGGGTGTTCACGTTGTATTTGCTCGCGAACGTCGTGGCGATCCCGATCGCGACGAAGCTCGCCGACCGCTACGGGCGGCGGCCGGTCTACGTCGCGTGCGTCACGGTGTTCGCGATCGGCAGCGTGCTCGCGATCGCCGCGCCGTCGTTCGGCGTGTTTCTGCTCGCGCGCGCGATTCAAGCGGCGGGCGCCGGCGGGATCTTTCCCGTTGCGACGGCGGCGATCGCCGACCGCGTTCCGCCGGAACGGCGTGGCACCGCGTTGGGACTCGTCGCGGCGACGTGGGGTTTGGCGGCGATCGTCGGGCCTGCGTTCGGCGGGTTGGTGACGCACTTTTTCAGCTGGCATTGGGTGTTCGTGCTGAACGTGCCGCTTGCGATCGTTGTGATCGCGCTCGCGCGCACGCACGTTCCGGCGACCGCGCTCAACGCGCGCGGCCCGCTCGACGTGGCGGGAATCGTGACGCTCGCGATCGGCTTGCTCGCGACGATGGGGTTGATGACGCGGCTGTACGCGTTCTCGGGGACGATCAACACCGCGCTCGCATGGGGAATGGTCGTCGCAGGCGTGGTCGCGTTCGTGCTGTTCGTGATCGTGGAGCGGCGCGCGGTGCAGCCGGTGATCCCGCCGTGGTTCTTCCACGACCGGCAGCTCGTCGTGACGTACGCGCTGGAGATTCTGATCGGCGCGCTCGAAGGCGCGCTCTTCTTCATTCCGGCGGCGCTGGTCGCGGCGCAGCACCTTTCCTACGCGGCTGCCGGCGCCGTTGCGGCGCTCGGCGCGTTTTGCTTCGTCGCGGTGATCCCGCTCTCGGGGCGCGCGCTCGACCGCGCCGGGAGCCGCGTCGTGCTGACCGTCGGGACGCTCCTGACCGCGGCCGGAATGCTGATCTTTGCGTTCGGTTTCGGCAATCTGTGGCTCGCGCTGCTGGCGATGATCGTCGCGGGCGCGGGGTTCGGTGCCTTGCTCGGCGCGCCGACGCGCTACATCGTGACCAACGCCGTCGGGACGGAGCAACGCGCGAGCGCGGTGGGACTGCTCTCGATCTTCCTCATCATGGGCCAGATCGTCGGCGGCTCGCTCGGCGGCGGCGTCGCGAGCTCGCACGGCGACCCGGTCAACGGCTACCGCATCGCCTATCTCGTCTTCGCAGGAATCGCGCTCGCCTCAACACTCCTCACGATGGCGCTCGCCTCGCGACGCGCGGAGCTGGCCCGAGCGCGCGCACAACACTGAACATTCGGCTGTTCGAGCGCGACCTTTCCGTCAGCTGGATCGCATTGGCCGCTACGGCAAAAGTTCGGCGAGCCGGATTCGCACGGTTCGCGGAACGTTCGACCCTCGGCTGAGAACGCGATACGTGCGCACGGTACCGACCGGCGCAGTGCCGACCGCGATGAGCTCGTTCGGCGTTATCGCGCGCGAGGGCTTGGCGTCGATCGCGACGATGCGATCGCCGGTTCGAAACCCGGCGGCCGCCGCCGGCGAACGCGCGTACACGAAACCGACCGTGAAGTTGCCGTCTGGACCGCGGCGGAGCTGTAAGCCAGTGCGATTGAACGGCGGAGCAGCTCGACCTCGCACCGGCTGCAGCCACATCGCGCCTTGCTTGAAGTCGATCGAGGTCGCGTAGCGCTCGTGCACGGTCTCGCTGACGATCGCCGCCTCGACCGTCGTCGATTCCGAGCCGCTCGTCGCCTGCGGATAGGCAGCGACGATCTCACGCGGCATATGAACGGTGCCAAGGTCGAGGTCGGCGCGCGCCACGCGAACGCCGCCGCCGGCATCGAGGGCATGTACAAAATGCCCGTCCGCTCCGGCTGCATGCAAGAAACGCCGGTCCAATCCGGTTGCGTGCGCCCAATGGCCCTCGACGATCGTCGGCCCAGCGTTGCCCGTGTCGATCATGCACGCTCCCGGCATGCCGTCGACACGGCACGGCGCAAGCGGTGCGTCTTCATCGAACGTCAAGGGAACACGCACGCCGGCGTATTGCGGCGGCGGTCCGCGAAGCGGCGTTAACGTGAGCGTCCGCTTCGCGGGGTCGATGATCGCGGAGAAACGCTCGAGCAGCTCGAGACCGAGCCATCCCGCCTTCGGTGGGAGCGGGCCGCGTTCGACGCGCGCGTACGGGTACGGGATCATGTGCGCGACGTTGTCGCGAACGATCGCGTCGCCGATTCGCAGCTCGTGCACGCGCACGAAGCCCGGTCCGTGGGCGCGATCTCCCGTGCTGCCGCGTCCGAGCACAGGGAGCTTGAGTCGCTGCGCGGTCGCGGCGGTCAGGATGAAATGACCGCCGGTGTCGAGCACGAACGGAAACGGCCCGCGGCCGTTCAACATCACGGGGACGAGGATCTTACGTCCTTCGATGAGGACCGGAACGGTCGTCGACTGCGTCCCGTGCGCGATGCGCGCGTCGTCGGGCATCGGAGGCGGCGCAAAGTCTGCGAAGCCGGCCGCGGGCTGCGGTACGACAGTCTGCACCGTTAGCGTCTCGACATCACCGCCTTCCGGATATTCGAACCGTCTCACGAACGGGATCACCGTGCCTGCGGCCTCGCGCCAGTCTAAGAACCGCGTCACGCGCGTATCCTCGTTGAGCCGCAGAATCGTGCGATCGGGGAGCCCGCTCGCGCGATCGAACCAGATCTCCATCGGTACGCCGCCGCGCGGCACCGCTTGCACGACGTCGAAATCGCGTCGCGCCTGCGAGCGCCGTACCGGCGTCGTCATCCTCACGCTGCCGCGATTCGTCGCGCACCAGCCGCGCTTTTCGAACCACGCGTCCGTCGCCGCGACACGCCGCGCATGATCCGCATCGAGCCGGTGCACGGTTCCCGAACGGTCCTGGACCCACGCCGACGTCGCGTCGGAACCGCTCGCCTCGCTCAGCCCCGCAAGATCCCAACGCCGCACGAACCGCCCGCTTCGAGCGTCGATCAGCTCGAAGAACCGGCCTTGCAGATCGTCTGCCTGAATCGTTCCACGCAGCATGACCGCAGACGCGGAGGCCCAGCCACTGCATTCGGCAACGATCGGCAGCCCACCGGCGCCGGCCGGGACGGCCGGCGCGCAAAGAAGCGCCGCCGGTGCGCAGAGAATCAGCGCGAGCGCTAAGGCGACGTTGATGGCGAAGCACTGAGATTTGGCGCGCACGGCTGGAACCGCGTCTGCTAACTGCGGTCCACCGCAGAGCGGTGAATCGCGACGGTCAGGGCGGCCGCGATCGCGCCGAGGAGCGCGGCGATGACCGGACCCTCGAGCAGATGCGTGCCGGCGGCGTCGAGGCTGTTCACGAACGTGAACGCAGCCTCGTCGTGCATCCCGCTGTGGGTGAACGCGCCGCGCAGAACGGACTCTTGGTGCGCGATGGAGGCAAAATTGAACGCAAAGCCGGCGGCAACGGTGATCAGCATCGCGATGAGCGAGGCGCCGACGGCTGCGAGGACTCCCGCCGCCATGCTCCTCGTTTGCCGCGTCACGATCACCGCCGGAACGACGAAACATGCGAACAATCCCAGGAAAAGCGCGATGTCGACCTCGTGCTGGAACGACGGCGAAAAGGTCGCGACGTCTTCGAGCGGCAGATGGATCGCCGAGACCGCGCCTCCGGCGGCGCCCCACCACAGCGCCGTGCCGAACGCCGCGGACGTTGCGGGACCGCGCGCCGGCCAAACGACCGCGGCGGCGACCGCATAAAGCCCGAACGCAGCGGTCGGGTACAGCACGTACGAACGACCACCCTCGGACCAGATCGCGGGATATCGTGCCAGGGCAACGCCGATCAGCGTCACATCGGCAAAGACGAGCGCGATCAGCGTTGTTGCCAGCACGCGTCCGGCCACGGCGCTACGCGCTCTCGAGAAAGATCTTGCGGGCCAGCCGGTAGACCAAGTACGCCAAGGCACCGAAGATCGTCAACACCACCGCCAAATCGGCGAGGCCGCTGAAGCCTGCGACGCTGTTCCCGCAGAGCGCGACGGCTTTCTCCGAGATCCAGAGGTTCAGCCGCGCGAGCGGGTTGCTCGGCCGGCCGTTGTTCGCGTCAATCGTCGCCAAGATCTCCGCCGGGAGCCACGAGCTCTCGGTGATCATCTTGCGGATCGTGCCGTTGCGGTCGATCAGGACGGTGTTCTCGGAGTGGATCAGACCGACGGTGGGTTCGGGGAACGCGTTGAGTCCGAACTGCGCTGCGAAGTTCAGCGTCGGCTCGGCGTCGCCGACGACCAGGCTCCAGCGCTTCGGGTCGGCGCCGAAGGTGCGGCCGTAGCGCGCGAGCACCGGCGGACGGTCGTAGGTCGGGTCGAGCGTGACCTCGACGAGGTGCAGCTTGCGGGTTCCGGTCTGCATCTCGAGCTGGCGGAACTTCGCGCTGAGCAGCGGGCACTCGCGCGCGTCCTGGCAGCGCGTGTAGATGAACGTGAGCACGACGTCTTGCCCGCGCAGCTGCGAGAAGCGGAACGGCGTCCCGGTCTGGTCGACGAACGCCGCGTCGGGGACCGTGTCGCCGAGCTTGAGCTGCGTGACGCGGCGCAACGGCGTGAACTCGTTGGTGAGTTGCTGCGCGCTCGTGCTGGTGACGTTGGAGAGCGTCCAAGGCTGCGTCTTGGTGTTCACGTCGGCGTCGATCAGCGCGCCCGGTTGCAGTTGTGCGGCCCGCTTGCGGGGAATTATGCGGAACGGCATCGTCATCGCCGGCATCTTGCCGAAGGGGTCGTGGCGCACGATCGCCTCGCCGGTCTTCGGCGTCACGGCGAGGACGACACCGTGGAAGGCCTGCGCCCCGTGGCCGGGGTGCGCGTCGCTCGCATATCCGGGGAACAGCAGCATGATCGACACCACGAAGATCATCCACGGGATAAGGCCCAGCCGGCTGACCGCCGACGAGCGCGCCGCGACGCTGATCCGCCGCCCTTGGCTGCGCTCCGAGCGGCGGGTCGTGCTGATGGGGTTCTTCGGCCGGCTGACCATCGCGGTCGAGCCGATGCTCTGCGGGCTGGTGTTCGCGGCCATCACCTTCGGGGTCTTCGCTGCTCCGCGGCTCTCACCGCGGTGGATCAATCCGGACATCATCGTCATCGCGCCCGTTTTCGGCCTGGGCGTCCTGGCCTGCGCGCTGTGGGCGCTCGGGGTCATGCTGGCGCCGGCCCGCGCGCTGTGGCACACGCTGCGACCGATCTACGTGGTCGACGGTTACATTCGCTACCGCCCCAAAGACATGCGGTCCGACGATTACACCAACGGCTACGTCGCGGTCCTCACCGAAGACCGCAGCGTCGCGTGCGAGTGGCCGACGCTCGGTGAAGTCGAGCTGCCGAACCATACCCGCCCCGCGCTGTGCGAGTTCAGCGAGTACGGCGGCGTTCACTCGATCGACGGCCGCCCGACCGGGGTGCTGCCGCACCGGATGTCGGCGCTCGGTGTCTCGATCCACGGCCGCAAGGAAGAGATCGTCTAAGACAGCTTGATGTTGGTCGCGTTCTCCGCCGGCCAAACGTGATTGTTCCCCGACGTCGCCAGCACCATCCCGGCGATGACGAAGATCAGAATGACTCCTGCGATCCCCGCCCACACAACGAGCGTCGGAACGCCGCTCGAAACAGGGACCCCGCGTTCGTCTTCCACGTCGTACACTACGCCGGTCCTCCGCCCGGACGCGGCAGCACGCCGGCCGCAGCGAACAACACCAAGACGCAGCCGAGAGCCATCAGCCCGAGCAGCACTTTGGTGACTTGATCGTCCAATCCGGTCTTGTGCCATTCACCCCGCAGCGAGACGATCGCAAAGTAGCCCACGATCAGCGCACCGATCGCCGCGATAATTTTTTCAGGCCCTGACAATGCTTCCATGATTCGATCAGCCCTCGCCTACCACAGATAGAACAGGAAGAACAGCACGACCCAGATCACGTCGACGAAATGCCAGTACAGCGTGCCGGCGGTCAGGCCGAAGAAGCGGTGGTCGTCGTAGACCCCGCGCTTGGTCTGGATCCAGAGCGCGATCAGGAAGCAGACGCCGACGAACACGTGGCCGCCGTGCATCCCGGTCAGCGTGAAGAACGAGGCGCCGAAGATGTTCCCGCTCCAGCCGCCGATCTGCGCGTGCGCGTACTCGTAGGCCTGGCCGCCGAGGAACATCGCGCCGAGCAGGATCGTCAGCCCCATGAAGAGGTCGAAGCGACGCTTGTTGGCGTGCTTCCAGTTCTCCAGCGCGTAGTGCATCGTGACGCCGGAGCCGAACAGCACGACCGAGTTCACCGCGGCGAACGCGGTGTCGAGCCGCGGGAGCTGGTGCCCGCCGACGACGGGCGGCCAGATCGGCGAGATCGAGTTGCGCAGGTAGATGTACGCGAAGATGTACGACGAGAACAGCACGACGTCGGAGACCAGGAAGAGCACGAACCCCATGAGACGCATGTCGCGCGTCTCTTCGTAGATGATCTGGTCGTGGTTCGAGTCGTGCTCGTCGTGGTGCCCGAGCTTGATGCCTTGTTTGGCGACGGAAACCGACATGATGTGCTGCGCCGCCTCAGTACGTCGGGACCGGGTGGGATTGGTGGGTCGGCGTCGCTTCCATCGCGCCTTCGGCGGCGTCGAGCCCGATGTACGGAAGCGGGTTGCCGAAGTCGTACGGCGGCGCCAAGACCGCCGGGATCTTCTTGTAGTTGTAGTACGGCGGCGGCGAGCTGATCATCCACTCGAGCGTCCGCGCGCCCCACGGGTTCGGGCCGGCCTTCTTCCCGCGGATGAAGCTGTCGATCAGGATGTAGAACAGCATCGCAGTTCCGATCGCCATCACGTACGAGGAGTACGTCGCGAACTGGTTCCAGAACGTGAACGACGGGTCGTAGTTGGGAACGCGCCGCGGCATCCCGAGCAGCCCCAGCCAGTGCATCGGCGTGAACGTCGCGTTGAAGCCGATAAAGATCAGCCAGAACTGGATGATCCCGAGCGTCTCGTTGTACATCTTCCCGGTCATCTTCGGCCACCAGTAGTAGAGGCCGGCGAAGAGCGACATGATCGAGCCGCCGTAGAGCACGTAGTGGAAGTGCGCGACGACGAAGTACGTCCCGTGCTCGTGGTAGTCGGCCGGAACCGCGGCCAGGAAGAACCCGGTCAAGCCGCCGTAGGTGAACGTGATCAGGAACCCGGTCGCGTACAACGCCGGCGTCTTCCAGCGTATGGCGCCGCCCCAGAGCGTCGCCATCCACGAGAAGATCTTCACCCCGGTCGGGATCGCGATCACCATCGTGATGATCATGAACGGGAGCTGCAGCCACGGCACCATCCCGGAGGTGAACATGTGGTGCGCCCAGACCGAGAACGAGAGCAGCGAGATCGCGACCGAGCTGAACGCGATCATCTTGTAGCCGAAGATCGGCTTGCGCGCGAACGTCGGCAGCACTTCGGAGATGATCCCGAACCCCGGGATGATCATGATGTAGACGGCGGGGTGCGAGTAGAACCAGAACATGTGCTGCCAGAGGACCGGCGAGCCGCCGCGCTTCGGGTCGTAGAACGGGACGCCGAAGACGCGCTCGATGAACAGCGCGGCGAGCGCGGCGCCGAGCGCCGTCGTCGCGATGAACAGCAGCGGGGTCGTCGCGAACTGCGCCCACACGAAGAGCGGCATCCGGGTGTAGGTCATCCCCGGCGCGCGCATCTTGAAGATCGTCACCAGGAAGTTGATTCCGGTCATCGTCGAGCTGATCCCGACCAGGAAGATGGCGATACACCACATGTCTGTTCCCGGCGGACCTTGCAGCGAGATCGGCGGGTACTCGGTCCACCCCGCGTCGGGCGCACCGACCAGGAACGATGCGAACAGGATGATGCCGGCGACCGGGAAGATCCAGAACGCGACCAGGTTCAGCCACGGGAAGGCGACGTCGCGCGCGCCGATCTGCAGCGGCATCACGAAGTTGCCGAACGCACCCGTCAGCAGCGGGATGACGACCAGCCACACCATCGCCGAGCCGTGCATCGTGTAGATCGAGTTGTACGTCGCCGGGCTCACGATCGCGCCGTTCGGCGAGAGCAGCTGCGTGCGGATGATCTCCGCGAACAGCCCGGCGATGATGAAGAACACCGCACCCGTGATCATGTACTGGATCCCGATGACCTTGGCGTCGATCGAGAAGATGTACTTGCGGATGAAGCTCGTCGGCTCGGGGTGGATGTGATCGAGGACCGCGTGATACGGTTCCGTTTTCACTCCTGGTGCGACCGTTGCCATATGTGCGATCGTTCTCCGTTACTTCTTCGAGAGGCTGACGAGGTAGGCGACGAGGTTCGCGATGTCGCCGTTGTTGAGGCCGTTGACCTGCGCCGACGGCATCGTGCCGATGTCGCCGGAGTAGCCGTCGTGGATGATCTTCGCGACGTTCTGCGGCGTCGGGTCGGACCCGTCGACCAGCTTGGGATGCTTCGAATCGTTGAACAGGTTCCCGAGCCCCGGCCCGACCTGCTTCTGGTCGAACGGCCCGACCGAGTGGCACGCACTGCACTTCTGCCCGAACAGCGTCTTCCCGGCGTCGGCCTTTCCTTGAGCGAGCGCGATCGCCGCGCCGCCCGCGTTGCCGCCGCCTCCGCCGCCCCCACCGCCTTGCGCGCGGAACCACTTGGCGAAGTTCTGCTGGGACTCGATCACCAGCGTCGCCGTCATCTTGCCGTGAAGAACGCCGCAGAACTCGGTGCAGATGATGCGGTACTTGCCGGGGACTTGCGGCGTCACGCGGATCGTGTTGATCAGACCCGGGACCATGTCGGCCTTCATCCGCAGTTCGGGGACCCAGAAGCCGTGGATCACGTCGCGCGAGGTGACGTGGATCGTCGTCGGGGTGTTGACCGGCAGGTGCATCTCCTGGTTGGAGACCGGATTCGCCAGCTTCGGGTACCGGAACTGGAAGCCGAACTGGTAGCCGATCGCCTCGACCGTCAGGACGTCGCCCTGCGTGTTCTGCAGATCGGCCCAGATCTTCACCGAGTAGATCGAGAGGATGATGACCAGGATCGTCGGGATCGCGGTCCACCAGAACTCGAGGACCGGCGCGTCGTGGATCTGCACGCCGATCGTGTTCGGCGGCGCGTCCTTCGGGAAGCGGAACACGATCGCGAAGTAGATCGTGTAAATCGTCACCACGTTGAAGATGCAAGCCGCGACGGCGCCCAAGAAGCGGAACAGCGCGTCGATCGAGCCGGCCGGGTCGCCGGCCGGGAGGAGCCCGATCGGCCACTCGCTGGTCTCGACGAAGTACACCATGACGGCGGAGGCGACGACGATGAGCGCGGTGACGGGCCAGAACCCGGGACCGAGGTTCGTCTTCGGCTTGACGACTCGCTGTGCCAACTGATCCTCTCTACGAACGGCCATGGCGCGAAGCAGCGCCCCAAACCGTCCCGTTCTTGGGGAACACTTCCCGACTTCCTACTATGGCGTTCTGAGTCTCCCCGCGGCGAGGACTTCTATCGGATGCGCGCGCCTGCTCGGCTGCACCGGAAGAGCCCGAGCCTCCGACTGGGAGCCGTCGTGTCCGACGGCCCGGTCGAGGCGCCCGGAGCCGCCAAGGAGCGGGAACTCCGGGCAGCCCGCCGGCCGCGATGTCTGCCACCGCGCTCAGTGCCGGCGCGGCACCGCCGCGGCGAAGCGGCGAACGAGGACGTCGACGTTGGTGATCGCGGTTCCGACGACGACGGCGTGCGCGCCGGCGGCGAACGCCGCGCGGACGTCATCGGGCGAGGCGACGCCGCCTTCGCAGATCGCGAACGCCCCGCTCGCCGCGCACGCGCGGACCAGCTCGAG
>DASZGA010000341.1:0-1649 GCA_035939295.1 Candidatus Elarobacter sp.
CGACGGCTACATCGGGATGGTGCGCACGATCCCGCAGGTCTACGGTTTCATCTACGATCGCGCCGAGCGCGCGACGGCGGCCGGCGGCTTTCGCGTGTGGGCGAGCGAGTTCACCGCGCGCAACATCCGCGGCTTGATGGAACGCTTGCGGCCGAGCGCCGTCGTGTGCACGCACGCGTTTCCGTGCGGCGTCATGTCGGCGTACAAACGGCTGTACGATCCCACCTTGCCGGTGATGGGGATCGTGACCGACTTCGTCGTTCACCCGTTCTGGATCTACCGCAACGTCGACGCGTACGCGGTGGCGACGCCGGAGATTCGTGCCGCGCTGATCGGGCGCGGGATCGAGCCGGAGCGGATCGGCGTCGACGGGATCCCGGTCAACCCGCGCTTCGGCGTTCGCCCGCACGATCGCGGCGCGTTGCGCGCGGCCCTGGGGCTCCCGCGCGACGCCGCGGTCGCGCTGGTCATGGGGGGCGGGCTCGGGCTCGGTCCGGTCGCCGCGACGGTCCGCGCGCTGGCGCAGACGACGGTCCCGGTGACGCCGGTGGTGATCGTCGGGAAGAACCGCCGGCTGGAGCGGCGGATTGCCGAGGAGGCGCGGGCCGACGGCGGGGACGTGCGCGTGCTGGGGTTCGTCGAGAACGTCTTCGACTGGATGCACGCCGCCGACGTGCTGGTGACGAAGCCCGGGGGTCTCACGACCTCCGAAGCGCTCGCCGCAGGCGTCCCGATGGTGCTGCTGCGGCCGCTTCCGGGACAGGAAGAGCGCAACGCGCGCTACCTCGTCTCGCGCGGCGCGGCGCTGCGGGCGGCGCGCGGGAGCGACTTGGTCCGCGTCGTCGACGGCGTGCTCCACGACCCCGCCATCGCCGGGCGCGTCCGCGCCGGCGCCGCGCAGCTCGCGCACCCCGATGCCGCCGAGCGGATCGCCGCGCGGATCGCGGCGCTGACTCAGACCGCCTTGAGCGCCTGACGCGCGCCGGCGAGGTCCTCCGCAAGCGTGAAGTAGCGCTCGAGGCTCGCCAGCTCGAAGATCCGGCGCGCGTTCGATCCGGGCGGGACGACCCACGCGATCCGCGCGCCGCGCCCGACGAACTCCTTGTTCAGCTTCACGAACGCGGCCAGCGCCATCGAGTCGAGGTACGACACCGCGCTCAGGTCGACGATCGCCGCCGTCTCCCCGGCAAGCTCCCCGAGCCGCCGCCGCAGCGCGGCTTCGCGCAGCAAGTCGAGCTCGCCGTCCAATACGAGAACACGAGGGCCTTCATGGGTCGCCACGACCAGCCAAGCATAACACGCCCTGGAGAAAGGCACGCGACCCGGCAGCCCCGAACCGTCCGGTTCGCGCGTGGAGAGGTGGCCGAGCGGCTGAAGGCGGCGGTTTGCTAAACCGTTATACGAGTTACATCGTATCGAGGGTTCGAATCCCTCCCTCTCCGCCATGAGGCGCCGATAACCGAAAAGATGGCAGCGGTGGACGCGCGCGCCGCCCTGCACCAGGCGCTCGAAGCCGAGCAGGCGCAGCGGTGGGCGGAGAGCATGGCCCTGTGCCGGCAGGCGCTGGCGGACGAACGGCTGCAGCCGGATGCGTTCAACTTGTTCGGACGGCTGTGCTGGGCCGCGGGTGACGCGGCGAACGCGATCGC
>DASZGA010000342.1:0-3029 GCA_035939295.1 Candidatus Elarobacter sp.
GACCGTCGCGTGCAAATTCGCCGCCGTCTGCTGAAAAAGCAGCACGCCGCCGTGCGCGCCGATGTTCCAGCGCACCTCGGCCGGAAACGCGTCGAAGTAGCCGTCCTGCAGCCCGACGACTTTGCCGGGTCCGGTCGTCTGCGTCGTCCCCTGCGCCGACGCTTCGAAGCCGGCCGCATCGGCGTACCACGCACGTTTGAACGCCGTCGTCGCGGTCGCGCGGTCGACCGCTCCGCGCATCGCCGCTGGATCGGCACTCGGATTCAGCTGAACCTGCCAATCGATCCCGACGTTCGCGATCGCCTGGCGCGTCATCGTCGCCGAGCTCGAGGCGATCTGCGTGCCGAGCGCGCCGATCAGCGCGACCGTCAACGCGACGCCGGCCGCGGCGGCGGCGAGCCGGGCGGAGCCGCGGGCGAGAATCCCCTTCAGCCACAGCCAGATCACGGCGAGGTCTCCAAGCGGCCGCGCTCCATCCGCCATTGCGTGCGCATCCGCGCCGCGACGCGCGCGTCGTGCGTCGCGACGACGAGCGCCGTTCCGTCGCGCTCGAGCGACGCCAGCGCGGTCGTCAGAAAGCGCTCCGCCGTCTCGCTGTCGAGCTGTCCCGTCGGCTCGTCGGCAAGCACTAGCCGCGGCCGCTGCGCGATCGCGCGCGCGAACGCGACCCGCTGCGACTGCCCGCCGGAAAGCTCTTCCGGAAGCTTCTCGCGCAACTCCGCGACGTCGAACCGCTCGAGCGCGTCGAGCGCTTCCGCGCGCGCGTCGTCCGCAATAGCACCGGCGAGGATCAGCGGCAGCGCGACGTTCTCGAGCACGGTCAGCGGCGCGAGCAGACTCTCACGCTGGAACACGAACGCGATCCGCCGCGGCCGCAGCATCTCACGCGGGCCGAGCGCGGGCCACGTGATCGTCCCCGCCGTCGGCGTCTCGATCCCGCCGAGGATCTGCAGCAGCGTCGACTTCCCGCTCCCGGAACGCCCCTCGAGCGCGATTCGCGCTCCGCTCGGAATGACGCAGTCGGCGTGAGCGACCGCGACGACGAGCTCATCGCCGACGCGGTAGGTCCGCGTGAGATCGTACGCCTCGACAAGCATTTCGGTGGCTCGGATATTGGTCGTCACGTTTTCGGTCATGCGACGACCCGTCCGTCGCGCAGGTTCACGACGCGGTCCGCGCGGGCCGCAACGACGTCGCTGTGCGTCGCGATCACGATCGCACCGCCCGCGTCGGCGCGCGCGCGCAACAGATCGAAGATCGTGGTCTCTGTTGCTGCGTCGACGTCGCCCGTCGGCTCGTCGGCGAGGATTACCGCGGGATCGGCGGCGAGCGCCACCGCGAGCCCTGCACGCGCCGCCTCGCCACCGGAAAGTTGATCCGGCCGCGAGCGCGCGCGCGCCGCGATGCCGACCGATTCGAGCAGGTCGCCGATCCCGCGCGCCGGCTTGCGCGCGAGCGAGAGCTGCAAGCGCACGTTGTCGGCGACGGAAAGATGCTCGACCAAGTTCGCTGACTGCAGCAAGACGCCGAGCGTGCGCGCGCGCAGCGCCGCGCGTTCGGGCTCGGGACGGCGCGTGATCCGCCGGCCCGCGACGAGCACGTATCCGCCGTCCGGTTCGTCGAGCCCGGCGAGGCACAGCAGCAGCGTCGATTTCCCGCTTCCCGACGGTCCCGTTACCGCCACGATCTCGCCGCGCGCAACGGTCAGCGAGACGCCGCGCAGCGCGAGCGTCTCGTCGTCGCCGACGTGGTAGAAGCGGTACAGCTCGTGCGCTTCGACGAGCGGCGCGGCTACTTCCAGCGGAAGCTCTGCGCGATCTTCTTCCATTGGTCGACGTTGTCGGAACCCTGCGGCGCCCACAGGTCGAGCACGGCTTCTCGCGCCCCCTTCGGATAGATGTACGCGTTGTGTTCGAGCTTGATGGTCTTCCCCGTCACCGCGTCGGGCGGCGAGCTCGATGCGTACGCGTGCGGAACGTTCGGCCCGCCGCGGCGCCGCACTACGATCCGCTCGCCGTCGTAGTGCGAGACGAACGTCGCGGTCGCGCCGCTCACCGTTCGGCTCCAGCCCTCCGGAGCCAGTACCGAATAGCCCTCGGGCGAGGAATATCTCACGAACGCCTGCGTGTCGGGGATATCCCCGGACGGGCTCGTCTGCGTGTCGGCCTGCGCGTTCGCCGTTTGCGCGACGTTCGTCGCGGCGGCCGTCGCACTCGCGGCCGTGCTCGACGCGTCGGTCCAACGCGAGCAGGCGCACAGCAGCGAAGCGGCGAGCAGCGGCGCGGTGAGGAAGCGTAGGGCCGCGGCTGATCCGGTGCTCATCTCGCGAAGGTACCCAGGCAGCATGAACCTGGGGTGAACGAGAGGACTCGGCAAGCGGGCGGCGGACCTCGCCCGCTGATGTCCGTGCGATCAGGTGGCAAGGCCGTCATCGAGGCGCTGATCGCCAACGGCGTCGACACGGTGTTCTGCGTCCCCGGCGAAAGCTACGTCGCGGTCCTCGACGCATTGTACGATGCGCCTGGTATCCGCGTGATCGCGTGCCGGCACGAAGCCGCCGCCGCGAACATGGCGGAGGCCTACGGAAAGCTTACCGGGCGGCCCGGAATCTGCTTCGTCACGCGCGCGCCGGGCGCGACGCACGCCAGCATCGGCGTCCACACCGCGCGTCAAGACTCGACGCCGATGATCCTGTTCGTCGGCCAGGTCGCGCGCGGGATGCAAGGCCGCGAAGCGTTTCAGGAGATCGACTACGCGCAGGTCTTCGGCGGGCTCGCGAAGTGGGCCGGCGAGATCGACGACGCGCAGCGAATCCCGGAGATCGTCACGCGCGCGTTCGGCGTCGCGATGTCGGGACGGCCCGGACCGGTCGTGATCGCGCTTCCCGAAGACATGCTGCGCGACGAGACGAGCGCCGCGAACCTCGCGCCCGCGATGCGCGTTGCGGCACATCCCGGCGCAGGCGATCTCGCGCGGTTGCGCGCGATGCTCGCCGAAGCACAGCGCCCGCTGCTGATCCTCGGCGGAAG
>DASZGA010000343.1:0-2861 GCA_035939295.1 Candidatus Elarobacter sp.
ATCAGGAGCGGCGCGCGGATCGCGTCGGCTTTGAACAGCGGCGAGTTCGCGGTCAGGAACTCCTCGCTCTCGCCCATGCGGCGGGTGAACGTCGCGCGCAGCGTCTCCCAGTACGGCGGGATCGAGGCGAGCAGCGTGTTCAAGTTGGACGGGCCGACGATGTCGATCCCGCACGCGAACGCGTCGGGCGAGAACGCGAGCGCGGCGAGCGTCGCGTAGCCGCCGTACGAGGCGCCCATGATCGCGACCCGCGCGGGATCGGCGATCCCTTGCGCAACGAGCCAGTCCTTCGCGTCGAGCAGATCGTGGTGCATCGCGCCGGCCCACTCGCGGTCGCCGGCGTTCATGTACGCCTTGCCGAAACCGACCGAGCCGCGGAAGTTCGGCTGCAACACGGCGTAACCGCGGTTCGCGAGCCACTGCACGTAGCCGTTGTAGCCCCACCCGTCGCGCGCCCAGGGGCCGCCGTGGACGAACAGCACCGTCGGCAGCCCGCGCGGCTCGACCCCCGCCGGCGTGGTGAGATAGGCGTGGATCGCCAGCCCGTCGCGCGCCGGATACGTCACCGGCGTCATCTCCGCGAGGGTGTAGCGCTCGAGCGCCGGCCGGGACACGAAGAGCCGCTCTGCGCGTTTCGTCTCGCGATCGTACGTCCACGACGAAGGCGATCCGTTGTCGATCATCGAGGAGACGAGCCACACGCGGTCGTCGCGATCGATCGACTCGATCTTCACATCGCCCGGGATCTGCTGCTTCAACGTGGCGAAATCCGCTTCATACGCCGGGTCGAGGACGATGAATTCGAGCCGGTCGCGCCATACCTGCGCCGCGATCGGCGTTTTCGTGCGCGGCGAGAAGACCACGCCCGAAATGTCGTACTGCGGATCGCCGGCGATGTCGGTACGCGCGCCTGTGGCGAGGTCGTAGCGCACCAGCCGCGCGGCATTGGCATCGGCGCTGGTGATGGCGAGCAGCGAGGCACCGTCGGGCGTGAAACCGGCGACGTCGGGCGTTCCGTCGTCGGGATCGAACCGCGCCAGCGTGTGCCACGGCGAATTCGTGTCGTCGCGCACGACGATCTCGTTCGACGCGTCCGGGTGCTGGATCACTCCGGCGCGCACGCGCATCTGGGCGTCGTCCGCGAAGCCGGCGACGGTCCCCGGGTTCTGCGTGTCGAGCGTCGACGTTCCGCTGCGTAGCTCGAGGCGGTAGACGTCGAACACTTGCGGGTCGCGCCGGTTCATCGCGATCAGAATCTCGTCCGGCCGGGTGAGATCGATCGACTGCAGCTCGACGCGCGTCCCTTCGTACGGTGTGAGGTCGACCGGCTCGGCGTTGCCGCTCGGATCGGCGGCGAAGAGGTGGAAGTTCTCGTCGCCGCCGACGTCTTGCAGGTAGAGAACGCGGTTGCCGTCGGGCGACCAGAAGGCGTTGCGGATCGGGCGGTTCGGATCGGACGCGACGACGCGGTCGTCGTTTGCGCCGATGGTGCGCGTCCACACCGCGAGCGTGCCGTTCGAAGGGGCGAGATACGCGATCCGCGTTCCGTCCGGCGAGAGCGAGGGCAAGACCTTTTCCGGATAGTCGAAGAGAACGTCGCGGGGGATCAGCTCGGTCATTCCGTCTTTCATTCAGTCGAAGGCAACGCGGATCGCCGCAGCGACGTCGCGCGCGCCTTCCGGTGATACGAGCCGCGTGAAGCCGAGTTTCGTCGCTTCGGCCGCACGGCGGGCGGGCTGGGAGACGTTGCGCACCTCGCCCGACAGCCCGAGCTCGCCGAACGCGACGGTCCCCGTGGCCAGCGGTACGTCGCGGAACGCGGAGGCGATGGCGAGCGCGATCCCCAGATCCGCACCCGTTTCGGCGACGCGCAATCCGCCCGCGACGGAGCAGTAGACGTCGTGCCCGCCGAGGTGCAGCCCGGCGCGGCGCTCTAGGATCGCGATGATCATCGCCATCCGCGCGGCGTCGACGTTGGCGGCGAGCCGGCGCGGCGTCCCGTAGGCGGCCTCGCCGACCAGCGCTTGAATCTCGACCAGCACCGGCCGCATCCCGACCAGCGTCGCGACGACGCACGACCCGCTCGGCCGCGGCCCACGCCCGTGCAGAAAGAGCGCCGACGGATCGGCGATCTCGTGCAGCCCGCGGTCGTCCATCGCGAAGACGCAGATCTCGTCGATCCCGCCGAACCGGTTCTTGTACGCGCGCACGATCCGGTACTCGCCGGACTGATCGCCCTCGAAGTACAGCACGGTGTCGACGAGATGCTCGAGCAGCCGCGGCCCCGCGATCGCGCCGTCCTTCGTGACGTGCCCGACGACGAAAGTCGCGCAACCCGTGCGCTTGGCGAACTCCATCAGCACCTGCGTGCAGTCGCGCACTTGCGAGACGCTGCCCGCGAACGACTCGACCTCGGGAAGCCACATCGTTTGGATCGAGTCGACGACGAGCACGTCGGGGACGTCGCGCTCGAGCGCATCGACGATTGCACGCAGGTTCGTCTCCGGAAACACCAGCAGCGACTCAGCCGCGCCGACGCGCTGCGCGCGCAGCTTCGTCTGCGCCGCCGATTCCTCGCCGCACACGTAGACCGCGCGCGAACCGTCGCGCGCGAGCTTCGTCGCGAGCTGCAGCAGCAGCGTTGACTTGCCCGCGCCCGGCGGCCCTCCGAGCAGGACCAGGCTCCCCGGCACGATCCCGCCGCCGAGCAGCGCGTCGAACTCCGCCATCCCGGTGCGCCGCCGCAGGATGCGCGCGTCCTCGATCGCGGCAAGCGGAACCGGCCCGCTCGTGCGCAGCGGCGCGACGGCGCGCCCCTGCGCCGACTTCGCGGGCTTGACGACCGGCGCGTCCTCGAACGT
>DASZGA010000344.1:0-1556 GCA_035939295.1 Candidatus Elarobacter sp.
GCTCGAGCGCGTGCACGTGCTCGACGACGTCGCCTTGCAGCGCCAGAACGCCGATCGTCAATTGCCGCGCGTCGCGAGGAGCTCGTGGTCGGCGAGCTTGCGGATGTCGAGCCCTTCCATCGCCTTGGCTTCTTCGGGGATCGACTTGTGCGCTTTCAGCACCACGTCCGCATCTTGCCAGTGCGTCGTCGCGTCGACGATCGCGCGCGCGAACGCGGCCGGGTTCGTCGACTTGAATATCCCGCTGCCGACGAAGATCCCTTCGGCGCCGAGCTCCATCATCAGCGCGGCGTCGGCCGGCGTCGAAACACCGCCGGCGCAGAACAGCACGACCGGCAGCTTCTTGTTCGTCGCGATCTCACGAACGAGCTCGAGCGGCGCGCCCAAATCACGTGCGCGCGAAACGAGCTCTTCTTTCGGAACGGCAGCGAGCGTAGCGATCCCGTCGCGGATCGCGCGCATATGGCGAACCGCTTCGACGATGTTGCCGGAGCCGGCCTCGCCCTTGCTGCGGATCATCGCCGCGCCTTCGGCGATCCGCCGCAGCGCTTCGCCGAGATCGCGCGCGCCGCAGACGAACGGAACTTTGTAGCTGTGCTTGTCGAGGTGGAACAGGTCGTCGGCCGGCGTCAGCACCTCGGACTCGTCGATGTAGTCGACGCCGAGGGATTCGAGCTGGCGCGCCTCGCCGATATGGCCGATCCGGACCTTCGCCATCACCGGGATCGTCACGGATTCCATGATCCGCTCGATCAGCGCCGGATGGCTCATCCGGGCGACCCCGCCCATCGCGCGAATGTCGGCCGGGATCCGCTCGAGCGCCATCACCGCGACCGCGCCGGCTTCCTCGGCGACCTTCGCCTGCTCGGGGGTCACGACGTCCATGATGACGCCGCCCTTGAGCATCTGCGCGAGCCCGCGCTTGACCGTCTCTGTCCCCGTCTGGCCGTTCATATCCGCCTCATTGTCCTGCTCGAATCACCCGCATTCAATGCGAACAATGCGAACAATGCAACGGTTACGGCGGCAGCGGGGGCTGGGTCGGTGGACCCGGCGCTTCGGTAGAGATCTCGTTCGGGTCGTGGGAGACGATCGGGATCGGAAGCGGCGGCGAGGTGTAGATCCCGCGCGGCGCGGCGATCGTCGGCTCTGGGATCGGGGTCGCGCGATGCGGCGGCGGGGTGTAGACGGGCGGCGGCGGGGTTGGCGGCCGGGTGACGCGCGGGTCGGGGAATGCCGGATCGGTCGCCACCGAGACGACCTGGAGCCGCTTCCAGTTCTTCAGCTCGCCGCGGTCCGACGGATCGGCCTCGGGGACCGGAGTGACGCCGGAGCCGGCCAGAATGGGCCGGTGCGTGGTCGTCTGCAGCAGGACCCGGTCGCCGATCTTCTGGCCGATCACGATCGAGACGATCAGGACGACGGCGCCTGCGACCAGGAGCGCGGAGAGCCCCGGGCGACGGATTGGCGGCGGCACGGGCGGCGGATTCGTCAGACGGGGGCCGCGGCCTCTCGCGGCTCGGCATGGGTCGGCATCGCGTCGACCCACTGCGGGT
>DASZGA010000345.1:0-7498 GCA_035939295.1 Candidatus Elarobacter sp.
CATCGCGGCCGCGATCACGTCGAGCGGCGCGCCGTACGGGTTGCCGAAGAGCGCCGGCCGCCGAATCCAGCGCTGCACCGCGACCGCCGCGGCGACGAACCAGATCACGCCGAAGTCGAAGAGGCCGTTCCACTTCGCGTCGGCGAGGAGCGCGCTTGCGAGCGGCAACGCGAACCACCACAGGCGCGCGTCGCGCGCGCGCAGCGGCGTCTCGGCGAGGGAGGCGGTCGCGTCGGCGCGGTACGTCGCGGTCGCGACCGGCGTCGCATAGGTCAACGTTCCATCGCGGTCGATCGTGCGCTTGAGCCCATCGCCGGTCTCCGCGCTGAACAGCGGCTTGCGCGAGCTTCCCCCAAGCGAAACGAGGTCGCCTTCGGCGGTTGCGAGCGTGCGCGAGGAGACATCGTCGAGGACGCGCGTTCCCTCGGCGTACGAGACTTCTCGAGCCGCCGCGACCCGTGGGACCACGACGACGCGCGCGAGGAGCCAGAACAGGACCAGCGTCCACACCGCAAGGACGGCCTGCGCCGCGGTGACCCACTCCGTCCCCATCAGAACCGGGCCGAGATGCGGTGCGGCGAACCACGCCGCCACGGCGACGACGACGCCGATCGCCATCGTGACGCCGAACGCGACCGTCGCCGGGCGCTCGCGAAGCGGCGGGGCGCGGCGCGCGATCTGCGTCGCGATCCACAAGCGGTAGAACGTGTAGAGCGTCAGCAGCGAAAGAAACGCGACGGTGATCTCCGGCGTCGCGATCCGCGACTGCGCGAAGTGCAAGCCGTCGAGCGCCAGCATCGCCGCGGCGAGCGAGGCGAAGAACGTCGAACCGGTCAGCCGCTTCGCGAACGCGTAGATCAGGCCGACCATCAGCGCGCCGACGACGACGTTCATGAACCGCCAGCCGAGGCCCGTATTGCCGGCGCCGTGCAGCCCGCCGAACATCAGCATCGACAACGTGATCAGCAGCTTGGTCAGCGGCGGGTGGGTGAACTCGTACGGCCCCCAGCCGCTCACGTTGAGGTGCTTGATGTACTCCTCGCCGGCGCGCGCGTAGTAGATCTCGTCGAAGTACCTCGCGGACGGATACTGGACCCACAGCACGCACACCACGAACGCGCCGAGCGTGAACGCTGCCGCGAGCAGCCAGTCGAGCCGCGTCATCGCGACGATCCCTTCGCGCGGGTCGAACCACGCGCGTCCGCGCGCGAGCGGCGCGGCGAGGGAGGCAAGGTCGGTCTTCTTCTCCTCAGGCGCGCGCTCCGCGCTCGGCGCGCCTTCCGCGACGCCGCCGAGATACTGGTAGCCGAGCCAGAAGAACAGCGCGACGTTCGCGAACGCGGCGGGGTGCGAGACCGCGGGCCAGAGGTCCATCGCGTTGACGCCGGCGGTGTGGGCGTCCATCACCTTGAGGTAGGCCAGCGAGTACGCCAGGTTCAGGTACATCGTGACCGTCAGCACGAGCGACGATATCAATCCCGTCCGCCCGAACGCCACCAGCGGCATCGAGAGCAGAAACGCGCCGTACACGTAGCGCTCGTGCATCCGCGTCGCGAGCACGAAGAACGCCAGCGCGGACAACATCGCGCCTTCGAGCAACGCGCGGTCGTCGCGGCGCTGGAGATACCTGCCGACGATCAGCAGCGTCGCCGCCGCGACGAGCGCGATCCCCCACAGCGAGAGCGAGCCCAGCGGCAAACCGAAGAAGCTGAGCGGCGTGCTGTCCGGCTGCCAGAACTGCTGCCGCATCGCGTACAGGTTGAACGCGTTCACCGAGTTGTACGCGTAGACGCCGCTCCCGAACGCGTACCGCCCGAAGAGCCAACCGAACACGTCCGCGGCGGGATGGAAGATCAGGCCGATCAAACCGGCCATCGCGAGCGAGGAGACGACGCCGATCCCGGTTGCCTTGAGGCGAAGCTCGCGCACCGCCGAGTCGCCGGTCGCAAACGGGTAGGCGAGGAATAAGACGCCGATCGTCGCCGCCTGCGGCTTGATCAGCAGCGAGAACGCGAACGCCAGCCACGCCCAGGTCACGCGCGAAACCGTCTTCCGCGGATCGTCGCCTGCGCGCAGCAAGCACCACAGCGCGATCAGCACGAACCCCCACGAAACCGAATCCACCTGACCCCAGTACGCGGAGACGTAGATCGCCGCCGGATTCAACGCCAGCAGTGCCGCGGCCAGCAAAGCAACGCCTTGCGCCGCGTAGCGTCGCACGATCGTGTAGACCACGCCGGCGTTGACGAGGTCCATCGCGATCGCCGGCAGCTTCACGAGCGCGTGCAGCATCGGGTATCCGTGCGCGCCGTCGTTCGCCGAGCCGGGGATCAGCGCGTAGATCTTCGCCAGCACCCACAGCACGACGAAATACCCTGGCGGATAGTCGGCGAAGCTCGACTTCGCGTAGAACATCCACGGTGGGTTGTCGCGCAGCGTGAGCGTCCACGCAACGAACGTGTCGACGTCGCTGTGGAAACCCTGGCTGCCGACGAACAGCAGCCGCAGCAGCAACCCCACGCCGAGGATCGCCGCGAGCGGCCCGAGCTTGCTGCGGCTCACCTCACCGAAACGGGCGGCGGCAGCAGTCAACGGGCAGCCGTCCGAACGGCGTCGATCCGGCGGCGCATCGTGCGCAGCGTCTCCGGGGGATCGTCGGCGCCGAAGAGCGAGTTGCCGGCGACCAGCACGTTCGCGCCGGCCAGCACCGCGCGCTCGACGTTCTCCAGACCGATCCCGCCGTCGACCTCGACCTCGCAGCTCGGGTTGCGCTCGTCGAGCAGCGCGCGCACCTCGGCGACCTTCACCAGCGCGCGCTCGATGAACGACTGTCCACCGAAGCCGGGGTTGACGCTCATCACCAGCACGCGGTCGATCTCCTCGATCAGGTCGGCCAGCATCGAAACCGGCGTCCCGGGATTGATCGCGATCCCCGCCTTCGCGCCGATCTCGCGCACGCGGCGCAGCAGCCGGTGCTGGTGCGGCGTCGCTTCGTAGTGGAACGTGATCACGTCGGCGCCCGCCTCGCGAAACGCCTCGACGTACTTCTCCGGCTCGACGATCATCAGATGGCAATCGAACGGCAAGGGCGTGAGCTTGCGCAAGTCCTTGACGATCTTCATCCCCCAGGTGAAGTTGGGGACGAAGACGCCGTCCATCGAGTCGAGGTGCAGCTCGTCGGCCCCGGCGCTCTCGACCATCCGAATCTGATCGGCGATGTCTGCGAAATCCGCCGACAACAGCGAAGGCGCAATCTTGATCTCGCGAGCCGCGGCGCGCGCCGTCACGGCTTGCTCTTCTTCGTGGTGCTCGAATCGGGCGGACCCGGTGAGGGGATCCAGCGGTTCGGCTCGCGGCCGATCTGCGTCTGGTTCAGCAGCTCGTTGTTGATGTACGTGTCGATCTCGGCGCTGCCGACCGCGGTCACGTTGAAGTCGAGCTTCTGCCCGCCTTGCGCGAAGCCGTCGTAGACGTTCCACGTTCCGGTGTCGTCGCGCACTTCGATCCGCACGCGCGCCGCATCGTCGCGCGCCGGGACGGTCGCGGTCGCATGCACTTGGCGGATCAAATAGCCGTACTCGCCGGGACCGGCGCTGACTTGCAGCGAGACTTCTTCGAACGGGTCGATCGTCGCGCCGGGGCCGGGGCTCTGCCGCACGATGGAGCCGCGCGGCGGCCCCGAGGTGCCGAACGGCGTCCACACGACCTGTCCCAGATGGATGCGGCTGCGCTGCGCCGCGGCGCGCGCTTCGTCGATCGACATCCCGGTGAAGTTCGGGACGCGCACCCCGCTCGGCGGCCCTTTGCTCAGCGTCAGCGAGACCTTCGACCCCTGGCGCACGCTCGAGAGCGGGACGGGGTCCTGCGCGATGACGTGATCGCGCGGAACGTCGTCGTTGTTCGCGTACGTCGTCTTGTCGAGCTGCAGCTTGAAGCGGTTCAGGTCGAGGCCTGCGTTGCGGAACGACTCGAAGCGCAGATCGGGCATCGGGAAGATGGTCACGCCGCTGCTGACGATCAGCGAGACCTGCCGCCCTTCGCGCACGCGCGCGCCGGACGGCGGCTGCTGCGACATCACGACGTCCTTCGGATACCGGTCGCTGGGCTGGGTCGCGATGGTGACGCAGCGCAGCCGCAGTCGGCCGCATTCGACGTTCGCGTCGGCTTGCGTCTGCCCGGCGAACGCGGGGACGTAGACGCTCGCCGCGGTCGGCGCGAGGAACTCCTTGATCGCGCGGCCGAACCAGACCACGACGCCGACGGCGAGCGCGAGCGAGATCGCGAACGCCCAGTCACGGTCGAGGAACCATGCGAACCGGCGGCGCGGGCTGCGCGCGACCGGCGCCGCATCGGCGCCTTCGAACTGCATCAGGCAAGCGCCTCGAGCTGCGCTTCGTCGAAGTCGGCGTTGCTGTAAACGCGCTGCACGTCTTCATGCTCTTCGAGCGCATCCAGGAAGGTGAGCACCTTCTCCGCGTCGGCGCCGCCGGGCCGCGAGGTCTGGGTCGGCTCCATCGCAAGCTCCGCCGAACGCACGTGCAAACCTTGCGCTTCGAGCGCGTCTTTGACGGCCATGAGCGACTGCGGCTCGGTGACGATCTCGGCCGGCTCGCCGAAGCGAACGTCGATCACGCCGTCGACCAGCGCCTTCTCGGTGAGCTCGTCCTCGCTCAAACGGCCCGGGTCGACCTCGACCAGGCCGCGCGAAGCGAACATCCACCCGACGCTCCCGGTCTCGCCGAGGTTGCCCTCGTTGCGGCTGAACAAGAACCGCAGCTCGGAGGCGGTACGGTTGCGGTTGTCGGTCGCGGCGTCGACGATCACCGCGACGCCCGCCGGGCCGTAGCCTTCATAGCGAATCTCTTCGATCTCGCGCTCGCCGGCGCCGCCGCTCGCGCGCCCGATCGCGCGCTTGATGTTGTCTTGCGGCATGTTGTTGGCGCGCGCCTTGTCGACCGCCATCTTGAGGCGATAGTTCGCCTCGGGGTCGGGCGAGCCGTTCTTCGCCGCCAGGATGATCTCTTTGCTCAGCTTGGTGAAGAGCGCGCCGCGCTGCGCGTCGACCTTGCCCTTCTTCAGCTTGATGTTGTGCCACTTGGAATGACCCGACATAAATTCTTCGTTTCTCTATTGGTTTTGACGATGGGGGATGATCCAGCTCGTCCCCGGGATGTTGACAATGTCCGGCCACATCCGCGCGTGCCAGGATGTGTAGGTCGTCTGCGTTCCGGCCAGCACGGGATAGAAGAACGCGAACAAACCGATGACGAGCGCGCCGTAGCCCGCCAGCGCGAACCGTGCGGTGTCGAGCGTGCGCGCGGCGAGCCGGTTCCAAATCGCGCGGATCAGCACGACGTCGCACAGCACGATCACGGCCAGGTTCGGGAAGAAGTGGTATTCGAACATCAGCCGCGGCGTGAAGGCGTACGGGAGCCACTGCATGCAGTACGCGACGACCAGCAGCGCGTATCCCTTGTTGCGCTCGCACCACGCGCGCCAGGCGACGAACGGGACCGCGATCAGCCCGAGCAGGAAGACCGCGGGGTTCGGCAGCGCCAGGATCTCCGCGACGCAGCACGCGCCTGCGTTCGCGACGTCGGCGGCTGCGCGGAAGTCCTTGTAGTAGTACGAGATCGGGATCTGCTCGATCGGCCACTGCCACCACACCGAGGAGTACGGATGCGTCGCGTGTGCGACCGTCCCGCTGTGGTACCAGTACATCTGCTGCTGCAGGTAGATGAGGTCCGAGAAGCTGTGCCCGAGCGTGAAGAACGGGATGTAGCTGATCCAGTAGATCGTCGCCGCGGTGAACGCCGTGACGGCAAGCGCGATATCGACCGGGAAGCCGCGCGGGTTGCCGTACAGCGCGCGCCACGGCAGAAATCGCTGCGCGCTGACGGCGAGGATCACGAACCAGGTGATCCCCAGGTCGAGGAAGCCGTTCCACTTGCTCGCGAGCAGCAGGCCCAGCCCGATCGAAAGCACCGCGAGCCAGACGCGCGCATCGCCGGGTTTGACGACTCGCGTTCCGTCGACTTCCATCGTTCCGGCCGGTGCGAACGTCGCAGTCGCGAGCGGCGTCTCGTACGTCTCGACGCCGGCACGGTCGACGCGCACACGCAACTCGGGCGGATCGTTCGCCGGCGGCTGCTTCACGTTGGCCGCGCCGCGCTCGGCGGTGGTGACGACCGTTCCGTCCGCGTAGAACGCCGCGCTGCCGGCGCGCGCGCCGCGCGCACCCACCCAGCGCGCAAACAGGTACGCGCCGAGCACGAAGTACGCGAACGCGACGTAGTACGGATATGGGTTCGCCGACAGGCTCGGATCGAGCTTCGATATTCCGGCGGCAACCTCGTCGAGGCGATGCGCCGGGAGCAGGTTCACCAGCCATGCCAGCGCCGCGGCGGCGCCGGTTCCCGCGACGAGCGCCGCCCAGAACGTCACCCCGAAACGTCCCGGCACGATCGGCTTGAGCCGCACCTGCGAGCTGAGCAGATAGCGGTAGAGCGCGTACAGCACGATGATCGCGAGCGTCGAGATGGTGATCTCGCCGGTTGCGATCCGCTCCTCGACGAAGTGGAAGCCGTCGAGCGCGAGCAGCCCCGCGCCGGCCGCGGCGAAGAGCGTCGAACCGGTCAGCCGCTTCGCGAACGCGTAGACGACGATGCATTCGAGCGAGCCGATCACGACGTTCATGAAACGCCAGCCGTAGGCCGTGTTTCCGAGGCCGTTCACGCCGCCGAAGAGCCACATCGAGAACGCGATGACGAGCTTGGTGAACGGCGGGTGCGTCCACTCGAACTGCGTGATGTGGCGCAGATATTCTTCACCGGCGCGCGCGAAGTAGACTTCGTCGAAGATCCGCTCCGGCGGCCACCAGTAGCCGATTACTGCGACGACGAACGCGCCCGCGGCGATCCCACCCGCGAGCAGGTAGTCGCGGCGCGTCATCCCTATCGTGCCTTCGCGCGGGTCGAACCAGCCTCGCGCTCGCGCAGCGAGCGCGCTCAACGCGCTGCGCCAAGGCGTCTCTGCGGCGGCGCCTTGTTCGGCGGGACCGTCAGCGACGGCGACGCTGCGCTCCGCGCCGCCGAGAAAGCGGTAACCGAGCCAGAAGAACAGCAGCACGTTCGCGAACGAGGCCGGATGCGAGACGACCGGCCACAGATCCGTCGCATTGACGCCCACGGTGTGCGCCTCCATGACGGTCTGGTACGCCAGCGAGTACGCTAGGTTCAGGTACATCGTCACCGTCAGCACCAGCGACGACACGATCCCCGTCCGCCCGAACGCGATCAGCGGCATCGCGAGCAGAAACGCGCCGTACACGTAGCGCTCGTGCATCCGCGTCGCCAGGACGAAGAACGCCAGCGCGCACAGCATCGCGCCTTCCAGCAAGGCACGATCGTCTCGGCGCTGGACGTAGCGCCCCACGATGAGCAGCGTCGCGGCCGCCACCAAGGCGATTCCCCACACGGAGAGCGAGCCGACGGGTATG
>DASZGA010000346.1:0-1739 GCA_035939295.1 Candidatus Elarobacter sp.
TGCGCTACGACGCATCGTACGCGCCGGCCCTCGCGGCGCTTCGGCTCGGCGCTCCTACGCAGGCACGATCCGCACGAATGAGGTCATCGCGATGATGGCCGAGTCGATGCTCGCCGCTCTCGCCGGAACGCTCGCGGCCGCTGTCGTCGATGTGCGTACCGGCTTGATCCCGGATGGGATCAGCCGCGGAACGGCGCTCGTCGCCCTGGCGCTGGCCGCTGCGGACGGTTTGCCGCTCGCCGCATTCGGCGGGGCAGCAGCGGTCGGCGGGATGTTGTTGACGCTTCATCTCATGACGAACGGTCGCGGGCTCGGGTTGGGCGACGTGAAGCTCGGCGTAGCGATCGGTACCGGATTCGGTTTGTCGCTCGGCGTCGTAGCGCTCGGCGTGGCGTTCGTCATCGGCGGCGCGTACGCGGTCGGGTTATTGGCGACGGGTCGAGCGCAGCGCGGCGACGCGATCCGTTTCGGACCGTTCCTCGCCACGGGAGCGTTCGCTGCGGCGCTTGCACCGCCGGAGTGGTTCTCATGACTCTTCTGAACGCGTTGAAGCGAACCGGCCGCGCGGCGCACGCCACGACGCTTCCGCTCGGCATCGACGTCGGGATCGCGCGGACACGGGTTGCGCTGCTCCAGCTCCACCGGTCGGGCAGGCCGCGGCTGGTCGCGGTCGCGTCGCGGCCGACCGGCGACGACGCCGCGTCCGCGATCGCGGAGGCACGGCATGAGCTCGGTAGCCGCGAACGCCGCTGCGTACTCGCCGTTTCGGCGCCCGATTCGTTGCTGCGCACGGCGACGTTTCCGGCGATGCGGCACGCCGAGCGCGTGCGCGCGGCCCGATTCGAGGCCGCGCGCTTCGTCCCGTTCCCGCTGGACGAAGCCGCCGTGAGAGTGCTACCGGCGAGTGACGAACGGAGCGTGATCGGCGTCGCACGGCGCGCGGCGCTCGACGAGCGCACCGGCGCCGCGCGGCGAGCGGGATTGCGACCGATCGCGGTCGACGACGCTGCGTTCGCGCTGCTGCGCGCGCTGCCGTACGCCGACGCGATCATCGACGTCGGCGAGACGGCGACGGCGCTGATCGTGCGCGGCGAACCGGTTCCGTCCGTGAGGACGTTTGCGGTCGCGGGGCGCGCGTTCACCGCGGCGGTCGTCGCTTCGCTCGGCATCGACGAAGCGACCGCCGAGCAGCGAAAGTGCAGCATCGGCTTGGCGGGCGCCGGCGACTATGCGCGCGAGGCGCTCGTCGAGCAGCTCGCCGCCGCGCTGATCGAGCACCGCGCGAGCGCGCGGGCGGAACTGCGTGCAATCGCGCTCGCAGGCAACGGCGCGCGGCTGACGGGACTCGCGGAAGCGCTCGAACGTGCCGTGGCGATCCCCGTTCGGCTCGGCGCACTCGGCAGCGACTCTTCGGAAACGCTGCCGGCGGACGTCGTGCGGGCCGCGTCGCCGGACTGGGCGCTCGCGTACGGCCTCGCATTGTGGGCCACAGCGGCATGACGAGGATCAACTTTCTGATCGGCTGGAGCGAACGTTCGATCGGGATTGCGCTGCCGAACACCATTCCGCCGGCATTGCGCTTGCCGGTCCTTGCGCTCGCGGCAGCAATCGGTTTGGTGATCCTGCTGTTCGCGGTGCAGGCGGCGCGCCTCCGCAGCGTTGAGCGAGAGGGAGCGGCATTCGACGGACGGCTGTCCGCGCTCGACGCCGAGGTCGCGCGAGTACGTGCCGTCGAGCGT
>DASZGA010000347.1:0-7058 GCA_035939295.1 Candidatus Elarobacter sp.
GGCGGGGTCGCGCTGCCGAGGTGGGCGTCGCACCACGCCGCGACGTCCGGGTGCAACGTGGAAAATGCGCCGTCCACGAGAACGGCGCTGCTTCATCGAACGGGCGTTCGAAGCCTCTGGGCTTCGCACTGCGCGCGAAGCCTCCGCGCTTCGCGCGGACGCATTATCTCTAAGCTAGCGCGTTGATCGCGGTGCCGAGGCCGAGCGAGGAGAACAGGCGCTGCGCCTCGTCCGCCATCAGCTTTTCCGTGCTCGCGAGGACGCTCATCGCGATCGACGAGGTTCCGCCGGCGGCGATGTCCATCGCGGCCCCACCCGAGACTCCCGATACTCCATCCATGACCCGGTCATGTTCTCACGAACGGGCAGGCGAGCGCAAGCCCTCCCGTGGCGCGGTGAAACACCCGATCCGCGGGCACGGTACGTCGGAGCGGAGGCTTTGAATGGGGTTGTTCGTCCGGATCACCGCGGTCGTCGCGGTCGCCATCGTCGCGCTGATCGTGCTCGCGTTCGTGCTGAAGATCGTGCTGATCGCAGCGCTGGTCGCGGCGCTCGCCGTCGGCGGCTTGGCGATCTACAACGTGTTCCGCCGCCGCGGCTCGCGCCAGATCACCTACATCCAGCGCCGCTGACCGAAGGACGCGCTCGCGTTCCCGCGTAGGAACGGAGGTGCTTCGTCCGCCGATCCGCGCCGCTTTGGCGGCGCTCTTCTTCTGTTCGTGCGGCGCCGCCGCGCTCGCGCAGGCGTCCGCGCCGCAATCGAACCCGACCTCGCCGCCGGTCCCCTCGCTCGCCGCGCCCTCGCCGCGGGCGCAGTCCGAAGTCTCGCCGAGCCCGACGCCGACCGCCTCGCCGACGCCGCCGTACAACCGGCTCGCGTTCCGCGAGATCGGCCCCGCGGTCGCCGGCGGCCGCGTGACATCGGTGACCGGCGTCGCCGACGATCCGAAGCTGTACTATCTCGGTTCCGCCGGCGGCGGCGTGTGGAAGACCGTCAACGGCGGCGCGACGTGGACGCCGGTCTTCGACAAGCAAGGCGTCTCCTCGATCGGCGCGGTCGCGATCGATCCGAAGAACCACAACGTCGTGTGGGCCGGAACCGGCGAGACGAACCCGCGCAACGACGTCTCGTGGGGCGACGGAATCTACAAGTCGACCGACGGCGGAAAGACGTGGGCAAACGTAGGGCTCGGCGCGACGCACGCGATCGCCTCGATCGCGATCGACCCGCGCGATCCGAACGTCGTCGTCGCCGGCGCGCTCGGCGACGTCTTCGCCGACTCGCCGGAACGCGGCGTCTACCGCACGAGCGACGGCGGGAAGACGTGGACCAAGACGTTGTTCGTCGGCCCGCGCAGCGGCGTGAGCGAGCTGGCCGCCGATCCGAAGAACCCCGACGTTTTGTACGCGGGGATCTGGGAGTTCCAGCGCAAGCCGTGGACGTTCACCTCCGGCGGCAACGACGACGGGATCTGGAAATCGGTCGACGGCGGCAGGACGTGGAACCGTTTGACCGGCCACGGTCTGCCGAGCGGGATGACGGGACGGATCGGCCTCGCGGTCGCGCCGTCGAACCCGCAGCGCGTCTACGCGCTGATCGAGTCGAAGGACGGGATCCTGTGGCGTTCCGACGACGCCGGCGCGAGCTGGAAGCTGATGACGAAGAACACGCTGGTCGACCAGCGGCCGTTCTACTTCTCGCACGTCCGCGTCGACCCGTCGAATCAGGATCACGTGTACGGCGTCTCGGAAGAGCTCGCCGAGTCGAAGGACGGCGGAAAGACGTTCAAGGCGATCGCCGACAACGTGCACGTCGACTACCACGACATGTGGATCGCGCCCAACGACCCCAAGCGCATGATCGTCGGCGAAGACGGCGGCTACGCGATCACCACCGACGGCGGCGATGCGTGGGCGTTCTCGCGCAACCTCGCGATCGGTCAGATCTACCACGTCGGCTACGACGACCGCACGCCGTACTCGGTCTGCGTCGGGTTGCAGGACAACAACGGGTTCTGCGGCCCGTCGAACTCGCTCAACCCCGAAGGGATCATCGACGAGTCGTGGGACCGCGTCACCGGCGGTGACGGGATGTGGGCCTGGCCCGATCCGCGCGATCCGAACTTGGTGTGGACCGACTTGCAGACCGGGCGGATCTCGATCTACAACCGCAAGACCCAGCGCAACACCTTCGTGCAGCCGTGGCGCGGACGCGCGATCGACGACTTCCAGCTCGACAAAGCGAAGTACCGCTACAACTGGGACGCGCCGATCGCGTTCGACCCGTTCGACACCACGACGACCTACTTCGGCGCGAACGTGATCTTCGCGACGCGCGACCGCGGCAAGCACTGGAGCGTCGTCTCGCCCGACCTCACCCGCAACGACAAGTCGCACCAGCAGCCCTCGGGCGGACCGCTCGCGCTCGACGTCTCGAGCGCCGAGTTCACCGGCACGCTGCTCGACATCGAGCCGTCGGCGAAGACGCGCGGTGAGATCTGGACGGGGAGCGACGACGGCGTCGTCCAGCTCACCCGCGACGGCGGAAAGCATTGGCGCAACGTCACGCCGCCCGGCGTTCCCGCCGACGGCCGCGCCGAGATGGTCGCGCCTTCGGCGATCGTCGCCGGCACCACGTACGTCGTGATCGACCGCCATCTCCTCGGCGACTACGCGCCGTACGTCTTCGTCACGCACGACTGGGGCGCGCGCTGGTCGCGCATCGAGTCCGGCTTGCCGGTACAGTCGGCGCGCGCCGTTCGGCCCGACACGCGCAACCCGCATCTCGTCTATCTCGGGCTCGAGAACTCGTTCTGGCTCTCGTACGACGACGGCGCCCACTGGCGCAAGCCCGCGCTCGGATTGCCGCCGGTCGCGACGTACGACATCCGCGTCCAGCCGCGCTGGAACGATCTGATTCTGGCCACGCACGGCCGCGCGACGTGGATCCTCGACGATCTGACGCCGCTGCAAGAGCTGCCGCAAGCGGAAGCGGCCGGCGCGATGCTGTTCCAGCCCCGGACGGCGTACCAGTTCTCACAGCGCGCGAACGACGAAGGTCTCTACACGCGCTACGCCGGGAAGAACCCGCCGGGCGGCGTGATGCTGGCGTTCTACCAGGCGAAGCCGGGCGCGAAGCCGCCGGCGATCGAGATCGTCGACGCCCGCGGCAGCATCGTCCGGCACATCGCGGGGACGACGCGGGTCGGCGAGCGCGAGATCCCCGCCGTGACCAACTTCGCCGGGATCAACCGCATCACGTGGGACATGCGCGAAGACGGTCCGACGCGCTGGGAAGCCGCGGCGAAGGAAGAGTACCGCGGCCCGCGCGTCGGCGCGGCGGTCGTCCCCGGAACGTACACCGCGCGAATCGTCCTCGACGGGAAGACGTTCGCGAAGCAGTTCCGCATCGCGCCCGATCCGCGCGCGACGTTCACCGCGGCGGAGTACCGCGCGGCGTACGCGTTCGCAAAACAGCACATCGCCGAGTACGGCCGGCTGAACGGCGCGCTGAACCGGCTCGACGCGTACGCCGCGTCCGCGGCGGAACGCGCGAAAGGAACGAGCGGCGAGCTCGCCACGACGCTGGCAAGCGTCCGCGAGAAAGCGCTCGCGCTGCGCGGGCGGCTCACCGCCGACTTCACCAACGACGAAGACTTCATCCAGCGGCCGGGCCGCATTCGCGAGGACATGCAGGGGCTGCTCTTCACCGCCGGCTCGCCGCCGAGCGTCGCGTCGCTCGAGTACGCGAAGCGCGTCGACTCGGCGTTCGACGCGGCGATGCGCGACGTGAGCGCATTTGAGCGCGAGGACGTCGTGCGCGCGAACGCGGCGCTGAAAGCCGCCGGGAAACCGGCGCTGGCGACGAGCGGCGCGAAGCGCGACGACGTCGTCGGCGCGGAGAACGCCGCGAGCGAGGACGACTGAGGGTCGCCGCCGCGCGCGGCGTTACGGCTTGCGCGCGGTGGCGAAGGTGTCGGCGGTGAGCGTCAGCGCAACCGTGGTGTGCGTCACGTCGTACGAGCCTTGGACTTGGCGGCGCGACTCGGTCTGGAACGACGCCTTCAGCGGAACGACCAGCGCGGTGTCGTAGACGAGCGATCCCGCGCGCGTCGCCTCGTAGCCGGAGACGCCTGCGACCTTTTCGTCGAGCGAGTAGTCGAGCGTCACGCGGTGCGCATCGCGCTCGACGACCTTGTAGTGCTCGAGGTCGGTGCGGCCGGTCGAGCTCTGGTCGTTCGTCCACGAGGTTCCCGGATCGGTCGGACGATCGCCGTAGAACCCGCGCGCCATCCAGCGCGCGACGGCCAGCTCTTCCTCGGTGACGCTCGCGATGTTCTTCGGATCGAACAAGATGAGACCGTCGGGGCCGATCGCCATCCGGACTTTCGGCCGCGACCGGTCGATCGCGTTCTCGGCGACGTCGACGACGAGCCCGCTGTCCTCGGTGGCCTGAATCACCTCGACGACGATCGAGCCTTTCGCCGAGAACGTGCGCTTGACGGCCGACTCGCCGCTCCCGCGCGTCGGGGAGGCGCCGCGCGAGACGATCCGGCCCTTCACCACGACCGAGGCGCCGCGTCCGGTCGAGACGCCGCCGCCGGGCGTCTCCGTCACCGTCGCGACGTGCAGGTCGAAGTCGAAGCTCACCGTGCGCAGGGGGCGCACCGACTCGACCGCGCCGGCAGGAAGCGGCGCCGCGGCAAGAGCCGCGAAAAGGGCCAACACCAGCACGCGGTTGCCCATGGGTGAAGGTTCGTTACCCCGCCCGGCAGGCTCCTAGCCGCCGCGCTGCATAGGAGAACGCATGCAGATCGAACGCTACCGCGACCGCTTCAAGGACGTCATCGCGCTGGTCGTCACGCCGATGGACCGCACCTACGCCGTCGACGAGGGAGCGCTGCGCGCGCAGATCGACTGGTGCTTCGAGCAAGGCGCGACCGGCGTCGTCGCCACCGGCTCGATCGGCGAGTTCCTCCACTTGGAAGACGACGAGCGCCGGCGCGTCCTCGAGGTGACGCTCGACCAAACGCGCAAGCACCCGGGCGCGAGCGCGTTCGCGATGACGTCGGGTGCGACGACGCTGCAAGCGCTGAAGTGGACGAAGCTCGCTGCAGGGATGGGCTACGACTGCGCCGTCGTGATCGCGCCGTACTACTGGAAGGTCGGCGAGCGCGAGGTGTTCGAGCACTTCAAGACCGTCGCGGAAGCGGAGCTGCTGCCGATCTGCGTCTACCACAACCCGGCGCTCTCGAAGTTTCACATCACGCCGCCGCTCTTCCGCAAGCTGGCGGAGCTCGAGAACGTCGCATGCGTGAAAGAAGTGGAGACCGACCTGCAGCATCTGGAGCAGGTCGCCGACGCGCTCGAGGGGCGCGCGATCTACTTGCAGACGTTCCGCGCGTATCTGACCGGAAGACTGCTGGGCTCGAACGGCGGGCAGATCAACGTCTTCGCGATCCCGGCGTGCGTCGCGATCGACGACGCGTGGCGGCGCGGCGACGTCGCGCTCGCCGAAGAGATCCAGCGCCGCTTGAACCGCGTCTTCCCGCGCGGCGGCGAAGCCGCGCTCGGCGCGCTCGGAATGACCAAGGTCACGGCGTCCGTCGTCACCGGGATCGAGATGGGCCCGGCGCGCCCGCCGTACCTCGCGCCCGACGACGCCGAAGAACGGATCACCAAGCGCCTCCCCGAGCTGTACGACCTCGTCCCCGCGATGCGCCCGCACAAGCGCACCGCCGTCCACGCGGTGTCATGAGCGACAACGTCACCCTGAGCGCGCCGAAGGGTGATCGTCAGCTCGTCACGCGGCACTGGATCGACGGCGCGTACGCCGGCGCGGCCGACGGCGCAACGTACGACGACGTCGATCCGGCGAGCGGCGAAGTGTTCGCGCAGATTGCGCGCGGCGGCGCGGCGGACGTGGAGCGTGCCGTCGGCGCGGCGAGGCGCGCGTTCGACGAAGGGCCGTGGCCGCGCACGACGGCGGCGGAGCGCGCGAAGGTGCTGCGCAATCTCGCCGCGCTGCTGGTCGAGCACCGCGAGGACTTGGCGCGGCTCGAGTCGCGCGACGCGGGCAAGCCGTTCCGCGAGACCGCCGACCGCGACGTTCCGCGCGCCGCCGACAACTGCGCGTTCTTCGCAAGCGCGATCGAGCAGCGCCAGCAAAGCGCGTTCTTCGACCGCAAGCCGTTCCTCGGCGCGCAGCGCGAGATCGCTTCGATCGTGCGTGAGGAGCCGGTCGGGGTCTGCGCGCTGCTCACGCCGTGGAACTCGCCGCTGATGCAGGCGACGTGGAAGATCGCGCCGGCGATCGCGGCCGGCAACACTTGCGTGCTGAAGCCCTCGGAGCTCACGCCGCTCTCGACGCTGCGGCTCGCGGAGCTGTGTGCCGAAGCCGGCGTTCCGAACGGCGTCGTCAACGTCGTCACCGGGTTCGGCCCCGACGCCGGCGCGCCGCTGGTCGCCGATTCGCGCGTCGACGCGGTCGCGTTCACCGGCAGCGAGCCGACCGGGATCGCGATCAACCTCGCCGCCGCGGCGACGCTCAAGAAAGTCACCCTGGAGCTCGGCGGAAAATCGGCGAACGTCGTCTGCGACGACGCCGATCTCGACCTCGCGGTCGAAGGGAGCATTCTCGCGATGTTCCGGCACAGCGGACAGGTCTGTCTGGCCGGAACACGGCTGTACGTGCAGCACAAGATCTACGACCGCTTTCTCGAGCGGTACCTCGATCGCGTGCGAAATCTGCGCGTTGGCGATCCGCAGTCGCGCGACAGCGACCTCGGGCCGCTCATCACGCGGCAGCACCGCGAGCGCGTCGAGCGCTTCTGCGCGCAGGCCGAAGGCGAGGGCGTCGAAGCGCTGCTGCGCGGGCGGCGGCCCGATGACGCCTCGCTCGCCGCGGGCAACTACCTCGGCCCGACGATCTTCGCGCCGCGCGACGAGATGCAGGCGATCGCGCGCGAGGAGGTGTTCGGCCCGGTGCTTTCGGTCTTCCGGTTCGACTCGCTCGACGAGGTCGTCGCGCGCGCGAACGCGACCCGCTACGGGCTCTC
>DASZGA010000348.1:0-10724 GCA_035939295.1 Candidatus Elarobacter sp.
CGCCTACTACGACTTCGCTTCGTACACGTATCCGACGACGATCTACCGCTACGACACGCAGACCGGGCAGTCCACCGTCGCGATCCGGCCGAAGATCGCGTTCGACGCGACGCCGTACGTCACCGAGCAGATCTTCACCAAATCGAAGGATGGCACGCAGATCCCGGTCTTCGTGACGCATCGCAAGGACATCCCGCTCGACGGTTCGACGCCGACGATCCTGTACGGTTACGGCGGGTTCAACATCTCGATCACGCCCTCGTTCTCGTCGGCGACGGCGCTGTGGCTGGAGATGGGCGGCGCGTATGCCGTCGCGACGCTGCGAGGCGGCGCCGAGTACGGCGACGCGTGGCACGACGCGGGGCGGCTGGCGAACAAGCAGCACGTCTTCGACGACTTCATCGCGGCGGCGCAGATGCTGATCGACCGCAAGATCACCTCGACGCCGAAGCTGGCCGCGAACGGCGGCTCGAACGGCGGGCTGCTGGTCGGCGCGGCGATCGTGCAGCGGCCGGATCTGTTCGGCGCGGCGATCCCGGAGGTCGGTGTGATGGACATGCTGCGCTTTCAGAAGTTCACCGTCGGCAAGGCCTGGGTGACGGACTACGGCTCGTCCGAAGCGTCGGCGGACCAGTTCAAGACGCTCTTCGCCTACTCGCCGTACCACAACCTCAAATCCGGTACCGCGTATCCGCCCACGCTGGTGATGACCTCCGACCACGACGACCGCGTTTACCCGGCGCACTCGTTCAAGTTCGCCGCCGAGCTGCAGCACGATCAGAGCGGAGACGCCCCGGTCCTGTTGCGCGTCGAATCAAAAGCAGGCCACGGCGCCGGCCGCCCGACCGAAAAAATCATCGACGACGTCGCCGACCGCTACGCGTTCCTGGTGAAAAGTCTCAACTTCACGCCCACCCTACCGGCAGCATCGGCGTCACGCTAGTCCGTTCGATACTCCATCGCGCCGAGCTCGGCGTACTGGCGGACGTCCTCGGCAGCGCGCGGATCGCGATGGTGCCGTTCGACGATCCGAACGATGCGCTCGATTTCGGCTTCGTCGAGGCGGCCGAGCATTCGGGTGAGATCGCCTTGGTCGATGCCGCGCGCGGAGTCGATCTTCATCAGAACCAGATACGGTAAGGAGATGACGCGCAGACCGGTTTGATCGTACGCTTCTTCCGCGAGCGCTTCAATGGCCCAGGGCTGCGCGGTCGAGATCAGGTCGAGCCGTAAACCGTCCTTCAACCACGCTGTGCCGTAGAGGCCGAGCGAAGCGTTCGGAAAGAAGAGCTCGCGCACTTTGCGCCAGCCGAGCGACTCGAGACGGCGGTTCGCTTCCGGGTATCGCACGTGCTCGACGAGGACGTCGATGTCTTCTGTGCGGCGCTCCGGCGAGTACGCGCGGGTGGCAACGCCGCCGACAACAACCGCAGGAACATCGCCAAACAAGCTTTCCATGTCGATGCAAAGCTTGGCACGCTCATGTTGCATGAGTGCGTCCAAATCGCTACCGGATCCGACCGGACGCTTGCGGAGCCCGCGTTCGAGGTAGAACCGCCTGCGGTCGCGCGCGTTCTCGAATCGGCTACGCATGGACCAGGGACGGTACTCGGCGTACTTCGACCGCGACGCCGTTGAGGGCGGCGTTGCCGGTGAGGTCGTCGAGGCGGTCGGGGTCGCTCAAGTCGTTGAAGCTCGCGCCGGGTTTGGAGGCTGCGAGCGACTGACCGACGCCGGCGCGCGCGTGGCCGAAGCCGTGCGGGAGGCTCACGACGCCGGGCATCAGCGCGTCGGTTACTTCCGCAGGGACCGTGACGGCGCCGACGTTGGAGCGCACTTCGACCTGGTCGCCGTTGGCGATGCCGCGGGCTTGCGCGTCGGCGGGGTTCAGCATCAGCGTGCAGCGGTCGGGTCCGCGCATGAGGCGCGGCGCGTTGTGCATCCAGGAGTTGTTGCTGCGGAGCTGGCGGCGGCCGATGAGGACCAGCTCCGCGAGCGGCGCGGCGAGCTCCGCTTCGAGTCGTGCGACGTCGGCGATGAAAGCGGGCGGCGCGAGCTGCACGCGCTGGTCGGCGTTCAGCAGGCGTTCGGGGAGACACGGCTGCATCGGGCCGAAGTCCACCCCGTGCGGGTGCGCGCGCAACTCCTCGAGCGACGTGTGGTACGGGCCGTGACGCAGGCCGAGCTCGAGCCGTTCGGTGGGGTTCTTGCCGGCTTTCCCGGTCATGCGCAACCGCAGCGCTTCGAAGATCTGCCAGTCGTAGCGCTGCTCGGGGCCGATCTCGGCTAGCGCCTCGCTGTAGCGCGCGGTGTTGCGCACGGCGAAGTGATGGAAGATGACGTCGTAATGCTCGACTTCCAAACCGGTCGCGGGCGGGAGGATCACGTCGGCGTGCCGCGTCGTCTCGTTGACGTACGGATCGATGCTGACCATGAACTCGAGCTCGCTGAGCGCGTCGTCGAGCTTCGCGCCGTTCGGCGTCGAGAGAACCGGGTTGCCGGCGACGCTGATGAAGGCGCGCACCTGCCCCGGTCCGGGGACGAGCATCTCGTCGGCCATCGTCGCGACCGGAAACTCGCCGTCGAACTCCTCCAGGTCACGGACGCGCGAGCGCCAGCGGCCGCGATGCGTCGCGCCGCGTTCGGCTTGCTGCAGCAGATCGAACGCCGGCCGCGGCCACATCATCCCGCCCGGCTCGTCGAGGTTGCCGGTGATCGCGTTCAGCGCGTTGATCAGCCATTGGCAGAGTCCGCCGAACGGTTGCGTCGAGACGCCTATCCGCCCGTAAGCGACCGCGCGCGGCGCCGCGACGAACTCGCGCGCGATACGACGAATGGTCTCGGCGGCGATCCCGGTTCGCTCGGCGACGCGGTCGGCCGGAAACGCGCTCGCTGCGGCGCGCAGGTCGTGGAGACCGTCGGTGAACGGCGCGAGCCGCGCGAGATCGGCGGCGTTCGCCTGGAAGACTTCGTCGATCAGCGCGAGCAAGAACAGCGCGTCGGCGCCGGGTCGAACGAAATGATGCTCGTCGGCCGCGTCGGCGGTCTCGGTGCGGCGCGGGTCGACGACGATCACACGACCGCCGCGCGCTTGAATCGCCTTGATGCGCGCCCGCATCCCGGGTGCGGTCATGATGCTGCCGTTCGACACGAGCGGGTTCGCGCCGAGGACGAGAAAGTAGTCGGTGCGGTCGACGTCGGGGATCGGCAGCAGCAACGGGTGGCCGAACATCTCGACCGCGGCACGATGGTGCGGAAGCTGGTCGACGCTGGTCGCGCTGAAACGGTTGCGCGTGCGCAGCGCGCGCAGGAAGCCGCCCGAGCTGAGCAGCGTCCCGCTGTTGTGCACGTTCGGATTGCCGAGGTAGATCCCGACCGCGTCATCGCCGTGCCGCGCGACGACGTCCTTCAGCTTCTCGGCGACCAGGTCGAACGCGGCGTCCCACTCGATCGGCTCCCACGCATCGCCGACGCGGCGGACCGGCGTCTTCAAGCGGTCAGGATCCGCGTACAGGTCGATCAGCGCGTTCCCTTTCGGGCAGATGTGCCCGTGCGAGAGCGGGTCGAGTTGATCGCCGCGCAGATCGGTGATCGCGCCGTTCTCGACCGTGATCTCCAGGCCGCAGATCGCCTCGCACAAGTTGCAGGCGCGAAAGTGCTTGCCGTCCCGCATCGCCGTCATCCCGGGGGCTTCGCGGCGCGGGCCGGCAATCCGCTGCCGCGTTTTTACGCTCGTTTTACCGGCCGCCGCTAGGCTCGCGCCATGGCTCACAGGCTTGCGTCACGCCGTGCCGGGATGGCGGTCTTCCTCCTTCTCTCCGTCGTGCCGCTCGCGTGCACGGGCGGCGGCAGCACGGCGAATCCTCCGCCGCTCGCGACGCCCACACCGACGCCGACACCCACGCCGTCGCCGTCGCCGACGCCCGGACCGGTCGTCCCGTCGAGCACGTCGCTGACGTTTCTCGCCGCGGGCGCCGCGAGCGCGCAGACGTTCACGGTGTCGGAGACCGGCTATCCCGGCAACTTCACCGCGACGACGACGAACTGCGGCGGGATCGCTTCGATCGCGCCGCCGTCGGGACGATCGTTCACGGTGACGGCCGCAGGTTCCGGAAGCTGCACGTTCACGATCGCCAACCCGTTCAGCCAGAGCGCCACCGTCTCGGTCGGCGTGACGACGACCACCGTCGGAGGGAACTGAGATGCGCCGCTCGCTCTACGCCCTCGTTCTCGGCGGCACCGTGCTGCTCGCCGGCTGCGGCGGACGGCAAGGCGTTGCACCCGCTCCGTCGTCGCCGCGCGCCGCAAGCGCGCTCGTCTCGTTCGCGATCGTCGTTCCGGCGCGGCACCAAGCAGGTCGCAACCGGCATCTCGAATACGTCTCCAGCGGGACGAGCTCGGCGTCGATCGCCGTCTCCCCGGGCGGCACGACTGCCAGCGTCAACTGCACGAGCGTTTGTTCCGGCGCCGTCGCCGCGCCGATCGGCAGCGACACGTTCACCGTCAAGCTCTACGATCAGACGAACGCGGCGGGCAACGTCCTTTCGCAAGGCGCGACCACGCAGACGATCGTCGCCAACCAAGCCAACACCGTCAGCCTCACGTTCAATCCGGTTCCGGCGGCGATCGCGTTCAGCCTCGCTAGCCAGACGATCCCCGCCGGCACCGCGACGAGCGTGCCGGTGACCGTCGTCGCGACCGACGCGCAAAACCAGACGATCGTCGGCCCCGGCGTCTTCGTCGACAGCGCTGGAAATCCGATCACCTTCACGCTGTCGACCACCGACAGCACGAGCGGCGGAACGGGGAAAACGACCTTGTCGACCACCACGGTCACGGCGCCCTCGTCGACTCCGATCACGCTGAGTTACAACGGCGGCGCGATGTACGGGACGCTGCTCCACGCGGCGGCGAGCTCCGGCTCCGTCCAAGCGAACGACTACGGGATCACGTTCACGCCGAGCGCGGTCGCGCGTTACCCGATGCCGTCGGGACACGGCTACGCGCCGATAATCGCCGTGGGGAGCGATGGCAACCTGTGGTTCGGCGAAAGCGGCGCGAACGCCATCGCCCGCATGACGCCGTCCGGAACGATTACCGAGTTCGCGACGACGAACGAAGTGCAGGGCGTCGCGCTGGGGCCCGACGGCAACATCTGGGCGACCGAGTTCAACGGCAACTATGCGCGCGTCACGCCGGCCGGCGGCGTCACCGAGTTTCACACCGGCCACCAGATCCCCGGCCCGATCGCGAAAGGCTCCGACGGCAACATGTGGTTCACCGATACCACCGGCAACGCGATCTACCGGGCGACGGTCGCGTCGCCGCCGGTGGTCACCAAGTTCACCGTGCCGACCGCGTCGAGCTTCCCGTACGCCATCTGCGCCGGTCCCGACGGCAACGTCTGGTTCGTCGAAGCGGCGAACGCCGGAAACCGCATCGGCCGCATCACGCCGGCCGGCGCCATCACCGAGTTTCCGGTGCCCACCGCGAACGCATCGCTTTCGGCGATCACGACCGGGCCTGACGGCAACCTCTGGTTCACGGAGGCGGCGGGCACATCGAAGGTCGGCCGCATTCTGGCGGCGGCGCCGAACACCATCACGGAGTTCTCCAGCGGCGTTCCGGCGTTCTCGGGGCTCAGCTCGATTGCGACCGGCGGCGACGGGAACTTGTGGGTCGCCGCACGGAATGCGGGCGCGATCGACAGCGTCACCACCGCCGGCGCGGTGCAAGCCTACAGCTTGCCGGTCAGCGGCTCGCAGCCGGGCGCGATCGTGAAGGCGCCCGACGGAACCCTGTGGTTCTCCGACCAACAGGGGTTCATTGGAACGTTCGTCTGGTAGACCGCGGGTACGGTGCGAGACCCTGGGGCGATTCGTCTGGAGCGTCGACGGATCGCCCATGCCTGCGCCCGCGACGAAGAAGATCCGCGCCCTGCTGGTGTATCTCGCGCTGCAGCGCCGCACCGACGTCCCGCGCGAGCGGCTCATCGAGACGTTCTGGCCGGACGCGGAGCCCGACCGCGCGCGCGATAGTCTCAAGACCGCGCTTTCGTCGATCCGCCGCAGCCTCGCGGCGAGCGGAGCCGATCCCGACGCGGTGCTGGAAACCTCGAAGTCGACCGTACGATGGACGGCCGAGACCAGCGTAGACGCGGAAGAGTTTCTCGCGCTGGCCGCCGGCGCCGGTGAGGACGCGCGGCGCAACGCGCTGCAGCTCTACGCCGGCGACTTTCTGGACGACGATTTCCAGGAATGGGCGGTCGCGGAGCGCGAGCGCATCGCAGACGCGTACGAACATCTTCTGATCCGGCTGCTGCGAGACGATCCCGATCCCGAGCTTGCACGGCGTCTGCTCGCGCGCAACCCGTTCCACGAAGAGGCGTACGCCGCGCTGATCGACGCCGAGCTGCTCGCGGGCCGATCGATCGCCGCCGCGGGACACGTCGAGCGCTGTCGCGCGGCGCTCGCCGAGCTCGGGGCGTCTCCGTCCGAATCGTTCGAGCGGCGCTACGGTGCGTTGCGACGCCCTGCCGCCGCCGAGCTCGACGTGGAGTTTCGGCTGCCGTTCATCGGCCGCGACGCCGCCTTCGCGACGCTGCGCGGCGCGTTCGCGGATGCCGCGCGCGGGACGGGATCGATCGTGCTCGTCTACGGCGAGCCCGGTATCGGGAAGTCGTCATTTCTCGACCGCGCCGCCCCGCTCGCGGCGACGCTCGGTCTGCGCATGATCACCGCGCGCGGCGTGCAAGACGATCCGCGCGCGTTCGGTACCTGGCGCAGCATCGCCGAGGAGCTCACCGGACATCCGCTGGCCGACGTCGTGCGCGACGCCGCCGACCCCGCGAGCGCGATCGTCGAGTCCGTCCTCGGCGCGTTGCACGGCCCGGCGGTCTTCTTCGTCGACGACGTGCACTGGCTGCACGGCGATTCGTTGAAAGCGACGATCGCGCTCGCGCGGACGGCGGCGGCGGCGCACGTCGTTTTGCTGAGCCTGCGTTCCGAAGCGCTGACGCCGGTGCTGGCGGGACTCGGCGACCTGCCGGCGATCCACGTTCCGCTCGGCTACATCGGCGCCGACGAAACGTTCGCGGCGCTGCGCGAGCTGATCGACGCGCCGCCGGATCTTTTCCTGCGAAACCTGTACGACCGGACGAAAGGTCATCCGCTGTTTCTGCGGAGTCTGCTCGACTCGCTCGTGCAGAGCGCCGCGCTCAAACGCGTCGGCGGCGTGTGGAAAGTTCTCTCCGCCGACACGAAGCTCGCGCTGCCGCCGGATCTCAAGCGAACGATCGAGGCGCGAATCCGTTCCGCCGGCGACGCGGCGACGCAGGTAGCGTGCGCGCTCGCCGTCGAGCCCGACGCGAGGATCGAAGATCTGTGCGACGTGCTCGAGCTGGACGAGGATACCGTGTTGGAGGCGGTCGACGGACTGACGGCGCTCGGGCTGATCGCGCAACCCGACGCCGGGCCGCGTTTCGCGTTCGCGCACGATCTCGTTCGCGAAGTCGCCGGTTCGCTGCTGCACGCCGGCCGGCGGGCGAAGCTTCACACCGGGTTCGCGCGGGTGCTCGCCGACGCCGCCGTCACCGACGCATCGTTGAAACAAGCACGTCATCTCCACGCCTCGGGACAGGGGCTCGCGGCCGCGGCGGCGTTCGAACGGTCCGCGCAGGAGGCGTTGGAGTGGCACGCGCTGGGCGACGCCGTCGGACGCGCGAGCGAAGGGATCGCGGCGATCGTCCACCTCGACCGCACCGCCAAGCGCGACGCGGCGCTCTCGCGGCTCCATCGCTGCGCCGCGATCGCCGAGAATCGCGCCAGCCGTTTCGACGCCGCGATCGAACGAGCCGGCGACGCGGTGGCCTACGCGCGAACGTCGGATCCGGGCCTGCTCGCCGACGCGCTGATGAGCCGGGCGTCCGCCTTGGTGAACTGTTTTCGGTTCGGCGCCGCACTGCGCGACGCGCGCGAAGCGACCGCGCTCGTGGCCGATGCCGGCGATCTTCCGCTGCTGGCGCGAGCGCACTACTACGTCGCGCTCGCCCTGCGAGGGACGGGGAACTATCGCGATGCGGTCGCCGATGCGCAGCGATCCTACGATATCGCGAGCGCGGACGGCGACGCGAGCGGCGCGGCGCTTGCGGCGCACCTGCTCTTCAGCTTGCACACGGGCCGCTGGGAATTCAACGACGCGTGCGCCGACTTCGACCGCGCGCTCGAGGCCTACGAACGCCTGGCGAACGGCTTTCGGATCGCAAACCTGCACTACAACCGCGCCGGGATGTGGTACCTCTGCGACCGGTACGACGACGCGTACCGCGATCTTGAAGCCGCGCAGGATCGGCTGGAGGCGGCCGAGGCGCGCCAGCTCCGCGGCCTGTTGGGCTTCTCCTCGCAGAACGTGCGGTTCGTGCTCGAATACATGTACGGCTTCCTCGCGTACGTGCGAGGCGATTGGGACGAGGCGTTGCGCCGAACGGCCCGTATGGAGCCGTACGCCGAACTGGTCTCCGTTCCGCCGTTGCGCAACGCGAAGCTCATGCTGAGCGCTGAGGCGCTGCTGGGGCGCAACGGGCCCGGCGACGTCGCCGCCGCGGCCGAAACGTGCGAAGCGCTGGTCGAGCTCGACACCGCCCCGGACACGCTGACGTGGAGCAACTCCGTCGTCTTGGTGCGTGCGCGCGTGGCGGCCAGACTCGGCCGGACGGACGGCCCGGAGCAGGTCGAGCGCGCGTTCGCGTACGCGCAGCAGCACTCCGCCCAGGTACCGCTCGACGCCGACCGCGCGTTCGAGGAGATCGCCGGTTCGGCGGGCGAGCTGAACCTAGCGGAGCTTCGCGCCCGCGCGATGCGGCTCGCGGCGGCGCTGCGCGCGCGCCGCTTGGCGGCCGCGGCGAAGCTGCCCGCCGCCGCTTTACGCTAGAATTACCGCGCGGTGCTACGGTCCGGCCATGATCGCAGGGGTTGATTCGATTTGTTCCGTCGTCCTGAACTTTCTCAAGACGCCTGGCGGCGAGCTGCGCTGCCGCGCGACGGACGTCCGAACGCGCGAGTCGTGGCTCGTCGAGAGCGGCACGGAACTGTGGAGCTTGATTTTCGGTGATCGCGAAAAAGCGGACGGGCTCGACCGGGGCTAGGGCGAGCAATCCGGCGTGGACGTTGCGGCCGATCGTTTCGAAGCTCGACCTACTTCGTCGCCAGGCCCAGCCAGAGGCTGTTGTAGTAGATGTCGTCGACCGCCTTGACGGCGCTTCCGTTCGGCCCCGGCGGAGGCACCGTGAAGAAAACGAACGCGCCGGCCCAGAACTGGAGCTGCTGCGAACTTGAGGTCACCGTCACCTCAGGGTGCGGGGTCAGCTCTAGCGCCGACCAGTGCTGGCCTAGCTCGTCCGTATACGCCCCTCGCAGCGGCAGCGACTGCATGTTCGTCACGGGATCGCTCGCTGAGGTGATCCCGGTCCCCGAGACGGTGAGCATCGTCGCGAAGTCCTGTATCAGTTGCTGCGGGCCGACACCCGTCGCCGCCGAGATGTTCGCCATGCTCGTCTGACCGGATTGGGTGATCTTCGCCAGGATCCCGGTTCCGAACCGGTCGACGAGGTACCGGAAGAACAGATACGTTTCGCCGTAGCAGCCCTGACAATTGTCGCTCAGGTTGCCGTTCTCGTATCCGGCGAAGGCGGTCAGCGAATAGTTCTCGGGCGCAGCCAGGTAGACGGAAGCCAGGCCGACGTTGTTCGACTCCGGGCGTCCGGTGACGAGGTCTTGCGCGATCATCGCCAGCCCGTCGAGGACGTTGTTGCCCTCGCTGCTGCCGCCGCGCGCGATCGCGTGCTGGACGAACGCGGCGACCTCGGCGTACTCGTGCACCATCGGCTGGATCGCCGAGCCTGCGCCGGAGTAGCCGATCGTGATCGTCGGCGCTGCATTCGACTCGACGCCGATGCAGTTCGCGATGCTCTGCGGGAGGAAGTCGGTCGGCGAGTTGTACCCGCCGACACCTGCGCCGAGCTCCGACTGGTCGGTTACGAGGACGTTCGTGTAGCCGGGATCGGGCACCGGAAAGTTGTCGTACGCGTTTTGGTAGGCGCCGTTTGCGCACGTCACGGCGACGAACGCACCAGGCGGCGCCGAGCCGGCGTACGAGGTCGAGCCGAAGTACGTGGAGACCAGCGTCCACGTGGACTCGAAGTCGTTGGCAAGCTGGCCGATCGACGCGGCCGACGTCTGCGAGGTTTTCGTCCCCGGCGTCGCGTCGATCCAGATCGCGCCGTGCTGCGTGATCGCACCCAAGACGAACGGCGTGTTCACGTAGGTCACGTTCGAGCTCGTGATGTCGAACTTGTCGACCCAGAACTTCTGTTGCGCGCCGACCGCGAGCGAGCGCGGACGGCGGAAGGCGTAGGGAGCGGCGTGCCCGGCCGTAACGGGGCGCCCCGCTTGACGCATCTTCGCGATGTCGAAGCGGCGCGGAGCGTCCCACAAGGTGGCCGGCACCGAGCGCGACGTCCTCGCGTTCCGAGCCGTTCGCCGCGCGGAGAACGGCTGCGCCGAATTGCCGAGCTGCAGGGTGACGCGGTTGAACAGCATGTCGAAGCTGCTCTGCGGCATCAACAACGAGGCGGCGACGCCGTTCGCGATCGTGGCGCCGGCAGGAACGTATCCGAGCCAGGTTCTTCCGTTCTGCTGCGTTGCGACGTTCACGCCGAACGCGTTCAC
>DASZGA010000349.1:0-29663 GCA_035939295.1 Candidatus Elarobacter sp.
TCGCTCGACATCGACGACTCGACGATCTCCACCAAGTCCTCGGCGCGCACGTGCTCGGCGAACGCCGGCTCGGTCCCGATGTAGACCCCGCCCCGCCCGCGCTGGTTGTGCGTCGCGACCGGCAACGCGTCGACCGCGCGAACCGCGTCGGCTTCGCTGAACCCCGCGTCCTGCAGCTCGCGGATCGAATGCTCGCGCACCATCAGCTGCGCGCACGGGCAGGCGGTCATCCCTTCCGCTTCGACGCCGACGACGCGGCGCGTCCCGTTCGCGTCGGCATGCGCGATCCCGACCAGCGTGTACGTCTCCTCGGTTCGCTTTCCGCTGACCGGCGTCCAGCGCTCGAGCGCGAACTCCGCGCGCAGCCGCACGTCGGCGCGCAGCGCGCCTTGCGAGCCGACGATCTCGCGCGCAATCTGCTCGGTGAGGTCTTCCACGCGCGCCGGCTTCTCGCTGCGCGCGAGAACGTCGAGCGTCGCCGCCTCGAGCAGCTCCGAGAAGCGCGACATGTGTACGCCGGCCTTGTCGGGCGCGAGGTCGGCGACCATCGTGAAGTCGCCGAGAAACGATCGCTCGCGCCCGCCGATCCGCGTCCGGATGACGTGCTTCACGGACGAGACGCCGACGCGGTTGAGCGAGAGCCGTACGTCCGGCTCTTCTTCTTGCCGGTTCGCGACGAAGTGCATCGCGCGCGACTTGCGCACGATCCCCTCGTGTGGAACGACCGCAACCAATTCGGCGATCGTCTTCCCGCTGCGCGGATCGACCACATCCGGCGCGATCTCCGCCAGCGGGATCAGGTTGAACGCGCGCACGGCGAGATACGGATGCGGCACTTCAAAGCGCCCGAAGTCCGCGGCGACGCCGTCGATCAGCAAGATGTCGATGTCGATCGCGCGCGCTTCGAGCGGGGCGCGCGTCTGGCGGCCGATCGCCGTCTCGATCCCGCGCACGAACGCCTCGAACGCGACCGGATCGAGCGCCGTCGTCAGCTTCGCCGCGACGTTGAGAAACGCCGGGCCGGCGACGCCGAGCGCCGGCGGCGTCTCGTAGAACGACGACACCGCCTCGACCCGCGCTTCCTTGCGCAGCCGCTGGAGCGCGGCGAGGATCGTGCTCTGCCGGTCGCCCAGGTTCGAGCCGACGCCGGCGTAGACGGTGTGCATGCGCCGCTCACAACCGCGCGTTTGCATTGAAAGTTGCCGGAACGCGCACGGCCCGCTAGCGGATCGCGATGTGCGCCTGTGCGCCGGTTGCGGTCAGCGGCGGCCCGTACATCGCGTACGCGCTCGTCGCCGGCGCCGTGAACGTCCCCGCCGTCGTCGCGCGCAGCGTGTAGTGCAGGTGCAGCGGCGTGCTCGCCCAGATGCGGTCGGTGAAGAACACGACCCGGTCGTCGAAGAACTGCAGCCCGCTCCAGCCGTCGCCGGACTCGTACTGGTTCGGCTGGTACTCCAATCCGGCCGGGAGCGGATCTTCGACAGCGACGTACTGCACGTCGCTCTTCACGCTGACGGTCACGTCGACGTCGATGCGGTCGCCGACGTGCCAGTCGTTGCCGTTCGCCGCCGCGTAGGTGCGCACGACCGAGAAGGTCGGATCGAGCTGCGCCAGCGAGGGCTGACGAACGTACTCCGTCCAGTCGGTCGACTACGCGAGCGATCCGGTTCCGACCCGCTCGAAGCGCAGCGTCCCGCCGTGCTTCACGAGCTTTGCGGGGACGGTGAACGACGCGAGCGCGCGCGGCAGCACCGGCGCGTCGATCCGCACGCTCTTGAGCACGCGGCCGTCGAGCGTTACGCGGATCGTCTCGTGCGGGTCGAGCTCGTGCGCGTCGAGCGGCGTCGCTTCGGTCATCGCGTAGATCGCAGCCGCGGTGTCCTTCGTCGTCTCGAACCACGAGCCGTGCTGCTGCGTGCGCAGCCAGTTCACGGTGCGCATCACGCGCGGATCGTCGGGCGTCATGGCGTGCACGAACCGCAGCGCGTAGGCGGTCGTCTCGATCGGATCGTCCTGCCAGCCGTAGTGCCAACCGCCGCCCTTCCACTGAGCGTACGTTCCGTCGTCGGCGACGCGTCGCAGCAGCTCGCCGAGGAGCGGCTGCGCGCCGTCGCGGTCGTTCAGCTCGAGGTGCGCGAGCCCGAGGACGGCGACCGCATATGAGTTCAGGCTCTTCGCTTGCGCGTCGGTCTTCGCGAGCAGGTCGCGGTCGACCAGCTTCGGACGCGCGTCGGCGAGCGCGAACAGCATGTACGCGCGTGTGTTCCATTCCGAACCGGACTGCCGGCCGCCCCAGAACGCCAGCGTGTCGGCGTGTCCGGCCGCTTGCGAGGCCAGGCTCTTCGCGCCGTTGTCGATCGCGTCGCTCGGAACGGCATAGCCGTCGTGCGCGAGCTCGGTGAGCCCGTACAACGCGTATGCCGTCATGAACGGGTTCGCCTCGTCGTGTTCCCACCAGCCCCACGATCCGTCGTAGTGCTGCAGCTTCACGAGCCGGTCGACGGCGCGCTTCGCGACGTCCTTCGGTGCGGGACCGTCGGGCGGCGGAAGGTTGATCCGCTTGCGCATCCGGTCGACGTAGATCGCGGGCAACGCCGCCGACATCGTCTGCTCGACGCAGTAGTACGGATACACTTGCAGCAGCCGCACGCCGGCGGCAAGCTGCGCGAGCGCGCTCGGCGCGAGGTCGACCCGCAGATCGCCCGCTTCGGCGCCGCGCGGAAGCCTCAGCGCGACCGACGCCGCCGACGGCAGCGTCCCGGCACCGCGCGCGTGCTGCGCGACGCCGGTCGTCTCCACCGGAAGCGCGATCCGCATCCCGTCACTCAACGTCCCGCTCGTTCCCGCCAGCCGCAGCGGCGCCGAACCGAGCTCGCCGCCGCGCACGTTCCAACCCGCGGTCGCGGTCGCGTGCTCGTTGAAATGCGTCGCCGTGGTGTCGTCCGCGACGCCGAGATCGGGCGCCGAGAAACGCAGCAGCGCGGTCTTTGCCTTGCGCGTCCCTTGCGCGATCGCGGTGACTCGCGCGGCGTCGCCGCGGCGCAAGAAGCGCGGCGCGGCAAGCCGCACCAAGAAATCTTTCGTCACCAGCGCGCTGCCGTTCCCCGAACCGACGTCGGTCTGCGCGGTGACGGCGACGCCGCTCGCGGTGTACGACGTCAGCGAGTCGGGCCAGTCGAACGCGATCACCGCGCGACCGTCGCTCCCGGTGACCACGGCGGGCGTCCAGTACGCGGTGTCGCGGAAATCGCTGCGCAGCTTGTCGAGCGACGGCGGCGGCAGCGGTGCTGCCAGCGGCGTTCCGATCGAGTAGGTGTCGGCCGTCTCCTGCGGCGCGAACCCGGTCGAGGAACGCGATGACGTCGAGCCGATCGTCTTCAGCGGCCGAACCCCGTAGAGATATAGGTTGAGCGGCGCATCGAGGTTCTGCCACGATGTTGCTTCACCTCGGTACGGTACTCCGGAGCGGTAGAACGATCCGTACGCGTCGATCGCGCTCGCCGGTCGCAACGCGAAGATCGCGTCGTCGACGACGGCCAAGCCGATCTGCGCGCGGACCGGTTTTCCCGCGGGGTCGACGACGCGCACCGCGAAGCGCGCGCGCTCGCCCGGCGAGTACGTCGCCTTTTCCGGCCGGATCGCGACGCGCAGCGAGTGCGGCGCCGGAACGACGTTCAGCCCCGCATCGCCGGTCGAAAGACCTGCCGGCGTCGGCACCGTGACCATCACGCGGTAAAACGCCGCATCGGACGGCGGCTCGACCTCGATCGTCGACGCGGTCGTCGCGAGGTGGCGCACGAAAACGCGGTCGGTCGCGCCGCCGACGACGTGCACCAGCGCGTCGACGTCACCCTTCGGCACCGTCACGAGCAGCGTCGCGCGTTCGCCGGGCGCGTACTGCGTCTTCTGCGGAACCACCGACGTGCGCTCGAAGACGTAGTCGCGGTCGTAACGCTCCGCCGCGATCCACACGCCGCCGCTCGATTCGACCGCGCGGCCGGCCTCGTCCGCCGACGACGCGCGCACGATGAAGTAGCCGCTCGCGGCGGGCTTGAACCGAACCGTGACGCTGCCGTCGTCGCCCGTCACGACGCTGCGCGCGTCGGCGGTCTGCTCCTCCTGGTGGGATCCGTTGTCGTACCAGTATCGTGAGAACGTAATCTTGACGGGCGCGTGCGGACGTGCGATCGAGCCCGCCGCGTAGGTCATGCTGCGCACCGTCAGCTCGACGGTCTCGCCCAGCGTGTTGAACCACGTCTTCGGCACGACGCTCAGGTAGAACGACGCCGGCGTCACTTGCGTGGCCGCCGCGGCCGTGACGCTGCGGCCGGAATCGTCGCGCCCGTCGATCTCGACGGTCAGCCGTTTCTCTTCCTTGACGGCGACCGTCTTGATCGCGATCGTCGCGCGCCCCGCGCCGTCGGCGACCGCGTCACCTTCGATCGGAACCGGATCGGGGGCGTACGACCACGGAACGTAACCGGCGAACCGGAACGGGGAGCCACGCCGCCACCACGAGTACGCGTCGCGGAAATACGCGCGGTAGTGCAGCTTGATCCCAGCCGCGGGACGGCCGAAGAAGTAGCGGGCAACGACGCCGAAGCGCACGACGTCGCCGCCCGGCGTCGCGGGCGGCCGCGCGACGTCGAGGACGTACTCCGGCTTTTTGTACGCCTGCACTGCGAACGAGCCTTCGGCGGCCGGGTTCTCGTCGGTCCCGGCAAAGAGCGTGTAGTTTCCGAGCGTCGGGTCCTCGCCGAGCGCGATCTCACCGCTCACCGCGCCGAACGCGTCGAGCGCGCGCTGTGCCGTATAGATCGTCTTCCCGTTCGGATCGCGCAGCTTCAGCGGCTGCTCTCCGCTCGGAATGCTGAACGCGCCGGGGCTTCCGTCGCGCAGGATCGCGCGGTACATCACGTGGTCGCCGGGGCGGTAGATCGGACGATCCGTGTGCACGTACCCGCGCTGCGCTTGACCGTACGCGGCGCCGTACACGCTGGGTGTCACCGCGACCGAACCGTCGTCGCCGCGCACGACCAGCACGTCGCGCCCGTTGCTCTCGGCAGCGCGTGGAAACGCCGCGATCCCCGAGGGGTCGGGGCGCCGGCGCTCGACGGCGCCGGTCCGGAAAGGATAGCGTTCGAACGTCACGTCGCCGCGCGCGCGCAGCGTGCGCAGGTCGACCGCGTACGCTTCGAACGCGTTGCCGGCGTCGGTCGTCGCGACGCCGAGCGCGCTGACGATGACGGGCCACACGCCGCGCGCCTCGCCGTTCGCGCGGACGCGCAAGCCGTAGAACCCGCTCTTGAGCGTCCCAATCTCGACGTTATGCGGCTTATAGGGCGCCTCGACGGGAATACGCACGCGCACGGTCTTGAGCGGGCGCCGGTCGCTTTTCAGATCCGCGGCGACCTGCGGCGTCGCGGCGTCGCGGCCGATCGCGATCATCTCGTCGAGCGAGATCGGGACGACGCCGACCTCGAGTTCGACCTCGGCGTAGTTGAGCACCGACAACCGGACCGGCGAGTCGGGCCGGAACGTCGCCGGCAACCCAGCGAACGCGAACAGCGGCGCCGCCGCCGTCGCCGGCACCGCCGCGCGCAAGCACAATGCAACGATGACGACGGCCAGGAAACGAATCAGCGCCCGCATCCCCGTAACGTTCACGAGGCGGTGCTCGCGCACCGCCTCGTTGTCTGCCCTGTTCGTGTCAGTCGCTCAGATTACTGACTGGATCCCGGCACCGGGGTCGGGGTCGGGGACGGCGTCTGGTTCGGCGGCGTCGTCGTCAGCGGGGTCGGCGTCGCCGGCGGGTGCGTCGGCTCCGGCGAGCGGGACGGCGAGGTCGTCGGCGAGCTCGTCGGCGGATGCGTCGGCTCCGGCGAGTGGGACGGCGAGGTCGTCGGCGCGGTCGTCGGCGGGTGCGTCGGCTCCGGCGAGTGCGAGGGTTCCGGCGACGCGCTCGGCTCCGGCGAACGCGACGGCTCGGTGGTGGGCGGATGCGTCGGTTCCGGCGAGTGCGACGGCGAGGTCGTCGGCGCGCTGGTCGGGCGCGGCGTCTCGTACGGCGTCACCACACCGATGTGCACGACGGCGCTCGCACCGCGGTCGCCGAGTCCGACGATGACGCAGCGGCCTTGGCCGACCGGCGTGATCGTCCACGTCGGCGAGGCGCCGTTCGTGTTCACGACCCCGGTGCAGTCGCCGTGCAGCGTGAACGCTCCGGTGAAGCCTTGCTCGACGAAGGTCAGCGGGACCGGCGAGGCCGTGACGGAGTCGAACTGGATGTTCCGCGGCGTCGAGTTGACCGGCGCCGGCTTCGGTTGCGGCGTGTTCGTCGGTACCGTCGAGGGAACCGGCGTCGGCGACGGCGCCGAGGGGTTGACCGCGAGCAGCACGAGATAGTACGTCTCGTTGGCCGTGAACGTGATCGGCTTGCCGTTCGAGGCGAAGTCGAACTTCGTCGCGGCTTTCCCGGACGCGGTTTGCGCTGGCGTCACCGTCGCCGGCCCTTCGAACTGCTTCTGCCAGCCGGCGGCCGAGCGCAGCGGGTCGTAGAGGCCGAGCCAGTACGTCACGCCGTTCGCGGTCGTGAACGTTCCCGGAACGACGAAGCTGAACGCCGGCGCTTGCGGGAGCGTCACGTCGGCGGAGAACTGCAGCTTGAGATACGCGATCGCCCCGTTGCTGCTCGCCTCGCGCGTCGTGCGCGAGAGCGTCGCGCGCGCCCGGGCCAGCGCGGGGACCGACGAGTCGGCGCTGGTCGAGAACGTCGCGGCGACGGTCGTGTCGGTCGGGACGCTTCCGGCGGCAGGGAACGACGCGTTCGCCGCGGCTCCGCTGGCGGCGTCCGACGGGAGCGGCACCGGGACGCTCGTCGCGCCGGGCGCCGGGCTCGGGATCGGGATCGCGTCGCTGGCGCTGAAGCTGCCGGGAGCCGAGGGCGCGGAGGTACCCGCGGGCGGCACGGGACCCCCGCCGGGGGCGCTGGAGGACCCGCCGCCTCCGCCGCACGATGCCAAAAGGGCTGCGCCGAGAACGACGCCGCCGACAAGCGCTGAAATCCGTTTCATGCCTACATGGTCGGCGAGATAGGCATGCGCCCGCACGTGTGCTAAGTCACTAGGATACCCCTACGGCGACGGGTCGTTCAGATGTTCCGCACGTTGCGGGCGTCGAGCAGCCCCTTCACCCGCACGCGGAGGTCGACCAAGTGCGCCCGCGTTCCGTCGTCGCGCGCGGCGCGGACCGCGCCGTCGAGCCGCCCGGCGAGCCGGATCAAGTTGTAGCGCGCCAGCGCCTGCGTCTCGCGCGGCAGGTTGAGCTGATCGGCGTACGGCGCCGGGAGCGCGACGATCTCCATCTGCAGATCGGAGAAGCGGCGCTGCAGCTCGCGGTGCGCGGGATCGATCGAGCCGCGGCCGAGATCGTCGTAGACCGCGGCGTTCGTCCAACCGAAGAGGTCGGCGAGCGTCATCGTCTCGCCGGGCTTGCGGACTTTCATCTCCTGATCGGCGACGCGGGCCAGGTTGACCGGCGAGAACAGCTCGGAGATCACGTCGTCCTGCAGCTCGGCGATCACTTCGCGGACCGGGAAGTCGCTGCGCTGCACGCCGCTCGCGCCCCAATGGATTCCATACCGTGTCGGCGCGACCGAATTGAGCAGCTCCGGCGAGAAGCGCAGCGCGCGCGAGGAGAGGATCCAGCGGTCGAGCAGATCGAACGCGCGGCGCTGCTGCGCGCGCGGGATCGCGCGGAACGGCGGCGGCGCGCCCGGCTCGTCGCGGTGCGCGCGCGAGGTGTAGATTCCGCCCACGTAGCGCGTCGCGAGCTCGGCGTTGTTCAGCTCGTTGTTCAGCACGGTGACGAGCCCCGAACGCAAGTCCTGATACGAACGCGAATCGCCGGGATAGCGGCGCGTCAAGCGCGACGAGACGCCGTCGTCGATCCGGAACTGCTCGTCGACATATGCCAGCGGATCGTTCGAAAGGTCGAAGCGCTGGATCCGCGGGTCGATCGAGAACGCGGTCGCGTCCTCGTCGGTTCCGTACGCATGGCCGGGCTGGGTCGAGCGCGCGGCGATGCGCGAGAGCGGGACCGACTCGTCGGCCGAGCTGCGCACGTTCGGGAACGAACGGTAGCCGTACTCGATCGCCCAGAAGTCGTACGTCCCCAGGCGCGTCGGGAAGTAGTCGGCTTGCCGTTCGCCGGGCGCGGCGATGTTCGCCGGCGTGTAGTCCATCACCGAGGCTGTCGTGCCGTGCGCGCGCGTGAACGCGGGATCGTGCAGCTGCGCGTAGCCGTCGGCGGTCGAGCCCTGGAAGTTGTGCCGCAGCCCGAGCGTGTGCCCGACCTCGTGCATCACGGTCGAGTACAGCCACGCCTGCGCGTAGCGCTCGCGGTCGGCGGCGCTCGCGCGCGGGTTTTGCGCCAGCAGCAGCGTGCCGAGCGCGGCCTGCGCGACGGAGTCTTCTTCGAGCGAGCACTCTTGCGTGCGCTGCCCCTGGCCGTCGTCGGCGGCCGCCGCCGATGCGTCGACGTTGAACGGAGAGGCGGGGAGCGCGTACGCGTCGCGCGCGCGCTGCGCGGGCAGGATGCGGTCGACGTAACCGCGCTTGATCGAGCGCAGCGACTCGCCGTCGATCACCACCGTCGCGCGGATGATCTGACCGGTGTCGGGATCGCTGACGTGCGGGCTGTACGCGCTGAAGTCCGGCGAGTCCGAGGTGATCCAGCGAACCGTCGTGTACCGCGCGTCGTCGGGATCGAACGACGGATCCGCGGGCGGGTCTTTCACCACGATCGCGTTCGGCCGGCCGATCTTCGCGAAGGCGTCGTTCCAGGCCAGGATGCCGCGCCGCACCGTGCCGCGGTACGCCGCCGGGATCTCGTTGGTGAGGTAGAACGTGATCGGGCCGTTGTCGAGGTTCCAGCGCTCGATGAAGCGTTCGAACGGCGTCGCCGCGACGTCGTTGCCGTAGCGCTTGCGCGCGGTGATGAAGTAGCCGACCCGGTCGTCGGCGTAGCGCGGCACGAACTTCGGATCGCGTTCGGGCGGCGCGACGATGCTGTAGTGCACGCCGATCGGAATCCCGCGGCCGTCGGGGACGGTGCGCAGCGCGTTGGCCGGCCCGTTGAAGGCGAGGTTCACGCTGATCTCGTCGTTGCGCGGAAACGCCTTGGTCGAAAGATAGTACGACTTGGTCGCGTCGACCGAGAACGACGGCCGCGCGACCAGCAGCAGCAAGCCGGGCAGCGACGGCGGGGTCGCGCCGCGACCGAGATCGGCGCCGATCCCTTCGAAGTCGGTGAGGAACAGCGACGGCGCGACGACGACGTGCTTCTTCGCCGGATCGTCGGCGACGATCGGCGTCGAGAGGATCACCGAGTCGGCGACGCTGATCGCGAGCGAGTTCGCCGCGGTGCTTCCCTTGTCGGCAACGTAGCGTTTGTTCGGCGTGATCCACAGAACGCGTTTGCCGACCAGCTTGAACGTCACTTGGAACGGCTCGTAGACGCGGCCCGCGAACGCGCCGCCGCCGACGCCGCGCTCGATCGAAGGCAGCACGATGTACGTCTTGTCGAAGTTCTCCGGCCGCAGATCGAAATAGAGCTCGTCGTCCTTGCGGATCAGGTCGATGACGCCGTCGTAATGCGTCGCGCCTTTGACGAAGTTCGCGTACGACTGGGTCGGCGTCGCGGCGAACGGAAAGATTCCCGGGGCGCCGCTCGGGAGCGGAGCAGCGCCTGCGGGGCGCGGCGAGGTCGACGGTTCGGCCGGCGGCGTGGGCGAGAGCGTCTGCGCCGGCGCGGGGCTCGGCGCGAGCGTCGAGGCGGCCTGCGGCGCCGGGCTGGCAGCCGCGGCTGCGGTCCCGGGCGTCTGCGCGGTCGCGAGGGAAGCGAGCGATCCCGCGCCGAGCAGCACGGTCAGAAGAGCAACGAGCACACGCCGGATCATGGACCGTTGTTCGTGCCGCGTGAGGTCGGGCCCGCTATCCTCGCTCGGCGCATCTGCTGCAGCCACGCTTCAAGCGCGACGGCGGTCATGAAGAACCGATCGCCGTGAAGCTGTCCCATTCGAGCCTGCCGGACCGCAAGACGCCAGCGATCGCGGTCGGCGATCCCGCGCTCGACCATCTCGGGCCGATCGCAGAGCAGTTCGCTCCAGACGCTGCTGGTGCGAATTCCCTCGACGAGCGCCCACGTACCGCCCGCCTTCGAGCGCCGTCGCAGGACCGCTTCGGGAAGCACGTCGCGCAGCGCGCGGCGCTGCAGCACGCGGTCGCCGCTCGGGTGAATCTTGTACCGCCACGACACGCAGCTCATGAACTCGACCAACGGCAAGAACAACAAAGGATGACGCGTCTCGTGGCGCGCGCCGCGACGACCGCGAGCGGAAACGTTCAAGCCGATGTTCCACAGCTCGTCGGCGACGAATTGCCGGCTCGGCGTCTCGCAGCGCGGCGCCAGCCGGTGCGCGCAGCGCGACTCGAGCGCCATCGCGGCACGATAGGCCGGATCGATCCAGTCCGGCAAGTCCTTTGAGGGGGCACGCCACACTTGCCGCCCGCGAGCGTGCCGAATCGCCGGTGCGAGCAGCTCGTGCCAGATCGTATGGGCCATCGAGCGAGCACCACGCGCGTTCCACTCCGGCAGGTCGCGCAGCGCACGCCACGGGCGGCGCGAGAACAGCGCGTCGCCGAGATGAAACGGCATCCCGGCGTCGGCGCCGAACACTTGATCGCCGCCGATTCCGGTGAGCAGCACGTCGACGCCGTGCGATGCGAGCAGCTCGTCGCGCGCGTTCGCGAGCCGCCCCATGTAGATCGACGGCGTCGGTTCGGGAAAGAACCCCGAAGGCGGTTCGGTAAACGGCAGCAACACGGAAGCGTCGAGCGAATGGTGCGGGACGTTCCAGCGTTCGGCGACGGCCTTCATGAATCGCGATTCGTCGGCGGCCGGCCAGCGCGGATAGACGAACGAGATCGCCTCCGGATTGCGGCCGGCCGATGCGGCGATCGACACGACGGTCGACGAGTCGAGCCCGCCGGAGAGCTCCGCCCACGCGCGCTCACCGCCGGCAACTGCGCCACCGACCGCGTCGTGCAAGAGGCCGAGAAGCCGCTCATCGTATCCGCGTTCGCTCGCCGGCAGCTCGACGTCGGCTTGCGCGAGCGACCACACGGAGCGCGCGACGACGCGGTCGGGCGACCAGCGCAGCGACTCGCCGGGGAGCAGCCGCCGGATAAGCGCGTACGGCGTTCGTTCGCCGGGGATCTCGCCGGTCGCGAGATAGTCCGCGATGTACGCCTCGTCGAGCTCGCCCGTTCCGACGATGCCGACGAGCTCCGTCAGATGCGTCGCGAACACGAGCTCGCCGGGCCGCTGCGAATAGAACAGCGGAACGAGTCCGAGCGCGTCGTGGACGAGCAACGCTGTCTTCGCAGCCTCGTCCGCAACGACGGCGGCGTACTCGCCGAGGACGAACCGCGTCAGCGCCTCGCCCCAACGGCGATACGCGAGCGCGAGCACATCCTCGGCAGCCGCACCCGGCGCAGCGCCTAGACGAGCAGCGACCCCCCGGCGGTCGGCGAGATGTCCTCGAAACAGCGTCCGGCAGCCCTCGAACGTGCGTCCCGCGCCGCCGGCCTGAAGCCCGCCGCGCGAGAGGCTGCCGGAGAAGCCGGTCAAGCCTGCGAGGACGTCTCGTCGGGCGGCATGTCTCGCGGCTTCGTCGCTTCCGATTCGATGTGATCGTGATCGAACTCGACGATCGACGAGCGCCTCCAACCCGTACCGTCGCACGGCGTCCCGTCGCAGATGTTCCCGTGCGAGCCCAGCTTCGTCACGGCGCGCACCGCCCCGACGAACACGATGCTGGGCTCTTCATAAGCCCGAGTGGGGCGGGTCGACTTGTCCACGGCGGTCCTCCGGTCGGTTGGGCGGTACGATGAGTCTATACTGTGGACGCTAGTCTTGCAAGGGAAGTCATACCGGCACGGCTCGGGGAGTCGTCGAGGACGGGCCGGCCGTCGACCTCGACCCATGCGTGAGCTTCGAACGGGATCCGCCGCACGCCGATCACATGCGCTGCCGGGACGCCGGCGAGCCGAAGAAACCGGAAGAGCGCGAGCGAGCGGGCCAGACAGTCGTCGGGTGCCTGCCGCGAGAGGCTAAAGTTCTCGGCGCGCCGGAACGCAGCGACGGCGCGCTTCAAACCGACTCCGTCTGCTGCGAGCGGCAAGCGGGCGTATCGGTCGTACACCGCGCCGAACCCCTCGCGGGCGAGGGCGAGGCGGGTGCCGACGATGCTCCGCCACGCGACCGCCGCCAAGAGAAAAGCGGCCGGGCGCGCGCGCGCCGCGACCGTCATATGAACCGAAGCCGGCGGCGAGCGCTCGAGGAAGCCGCGCTCGACGCACTGCGCAACGAACGCGTCGAAATCGCGGCGCAGCCGCTCGGGTTCGACCGCGAAGCTCGACGCGAGCTCGGCCAGCGCGGCTTCGGGCTCCGATGCTGCCGTGACGATCGACCACATCGCGCTCGCCGAGTCGTCAAGGACGTAGTACGACGCGGTGGTGAGGTCCAGCAGGACCTGCAGCCCGTCGACGTTCGCGTGCCGGATCGAATGCGCGGGCCGCAGCCGCTGCGCGCCCGCGTCCATCGCGATCGTCAAACGCCTTGCACGTACAGCGTCGCCGAGTGCGTCGTGACGTCGTTGAACGTGAAGTCGGCGGTTTGCGGATAGGTGCAGCCCGGGCTCGCGCTGACGCTCACGGTGAAGACATAGTTTCCGGTCGCCGGCGTGATCGTGATGCACGTGCTTCCGGCCGGGTTCGTCACCGCGCTGGTCGTGTAGTTGCCGGTGTAGATCCCTTCGGTGACGTGGAACGAGACCGACGTTCCGTGCGTGATGCTCAGCCGGTTCGTCGCCGACGTCGAGACCGCGCCTTGACCGAACGGCGCGATCGCGATCGGTTCACTGATCTCGAACGAGGGCGTCTGTCCCGCCCCGCCGCAACCGGCCGCGGCGAGCAGCACGCAAGCGCAGACGGCGCTCAACCTGACCGGCGTATTCATGGAAGCTCGCTTTGCCCGCGCGCGCGCGCAAACTCCTGTCCTGCGTGCGTCTCCTTGACCGGCTAGCGGTTGAGCCTCCAGCGCTGCGCGTTCGCGGTCTGCGTGACCAGCGTCGGCGAGAAGCCGGCGAGATCGTCGCGCAGCGCGGAGAGCGCGACCGGTGAGCCGAGGAAGTGGATCGGGACGTCGCGCAGGAGCAGCGCTTCGATGCGGGCGTAGGCGCGTTTGCGCGCGGCTTGATCGTAGGTTCCGAGCGCGTCGCGCTGCGCGGCGTCCATCTCGGCGCTGCAGTAGAACGAGTGGTCGTAGCCGTTCGGCGGCCGCTGGTCGCAGCTGAACTGACCGCTGTCGTCCGGGTCCATCCCGGCGTACCAGCCGTAGAACGCGAGGTCGTAGCGACCGCGCGTCAGGATACCGCCTTGCGAGGGCGGCGCGTCGAAGACGTTGCCGAGGTACGGATGGATCCGCACTTCGACGCCGAGCGCGCGCAGCTCGTCCTGCAGCGCGACCGCTTCGACGCGGTGCGTCTGCGAGGCTTGCAAGATCGCGAGCTCGAGGACGAGCGGGTGCGACGCACCGTATCCGGCCTGCGCGAGGAGACGGCGCGCCTGCCCTGGATCGTGCGGGATAGGACGCAGCGAACGATCCGCGGCCCACAGCACCGGCGGCAGATCGGCGATCGCGGGCGCGTAGTAGCCGTGGGTGACGTTGTCGCGGAACGCGCGCGCGTCGATCGTCGCGGCGAGCGCGCGCCGAACGCGCACGTCGGCGGTCGGTTTCCCGGACGCGTTGTTCATCATCACGCCCCAGTACGCGTTCAGCGCCGCGCGCGAGATCCGCACGTGCGGGATCGCGCGCGCCTGCGCCGCGGCGTTCGCCGAGATCCCGAGGATACCGTCGAGGTCGCCGCTGCGCAGCGAGACGAGCTGCGTGTTCTCGTCCGGGATGATGCGCACGATCACGCGCGCGATCGCCGGCTTCCCGCCCCAGTACGATTCGTTCGCGGCGAGGTCGAGGTGGTCGCCGCGCGCCCAGCGCACGAGCCGGTACGGCCCGGTTCCGACCGCCGTGCCGTTCAGCGACGATTGCGCGAGCGCGCCGCCGCGCAGCAGATGCGCCGGCGCGACGTAGTACGGCGCGTCGCTCTCGGCGAAGATCGTGCCGACGAACGGCGCGAAGCGGTGCTTCAGCCGAAACCGCACGGTGAGCGGATCGGGCGTCTCGACGCGCGCGACCGCGTCGTAGCCGTGGCGCGACGCGACGACGCTGCGCGGATCCATCACCGCGTGAAACGACGCCGCGACGTCGGCGCTGGTGAACGGCGTCCCGTCGTGCCAGCGCACCCCGCGGCGCAAGCGATACGTCACCGTGAGCCCGTCGGACGAGATCCCGCCGTTCGCGCGCGTCGGAACGACGGCGGCGAGCGCCGGGACCGGCTTGCCCGTACGGTCGCACGCGATCAGCGGATCGTAGATCAGCCGCAGAAGCTCGTTGTCCTGGATCGACTGCGCGAGCAGCGGGTCCATGCTCCGCGGCTCGTACACGAGCGCGAGCCGCAGCTCCGCGCCCGATCGAAACGGTGCGGACGAACGCGCGCACGCCGCCAGCGCCGCGATCAGCACGGCGGCGGCGAGCGCGCGCAGCATCAACCTCGCCGGTACCGCGGTGTCAGTCCGATTCGCCGTACAGCGGGCGGACGTTGCGCTCGCCGCGGTGCAGGTAGTCGACCCCGTTCATCCACGACGGGCGCGGCGCGCCTTTGAGATAATGGTCGAACCACTCGTCGAGGTGGACCGTCCAGTACTTCTGGTGCTCGCGATCCCGCAGCCCGTGCTCTTCGCCGTCGAACGCGAACATGTACGCCTCCTTGCCGAGCCGCCGCATCGCGGTGATGAACTCGATCCCTTGGAACTGCGGGACCGCGCCGTCGAGGTCGTTGTGGATCGTCAGGTACGGCGTTTTGATGTTCTTGATCGCGAACAGCCCCGAGTTCTCGATGTAGAGGTCGGGCCGGTCCCAGGGCGTCGCGCCGATCCGCGACTGCGTGTGCTCGTACTGCGACTCCCGCACGACGCCGCTCTCCAAGCGAATCCCGGAGTACGCGCTGATCATGTCGTCGACGGCGGCGCCGGCTTCGACCGCGCGGAAGCGGTGCGTCCGCGTGATCATGAAGTTGATCTGGTACGCCGCCCACGAGTGGCCGGCGATCCCCATGTGCTGTTCGTCGATGTAGCCCGTCTTGAGCGCCGTGTCGACGGCCGGCATGATGCAGCCGAGCGCGCTCATCCCGGGATGGCCGACCTTGTAGTGCACGTCGGGAAGCAGCACGACGTACCCGTTCGAGACGTAGCGCGAGAAGTTCGGCGACGTTCCGGGGCCGGGCGAGTAGAACTGGTGGAACGTGCTGCTGTACGTCTCGTAGAAGTAGACCAGCAGCGGCGCCTTCTTGTCCGGCTTCAGCCCGTCGGGGACCAGCATCACCGCGCGGACCGGCGTCCCGTCGGCGCACTTGTAGCTGATGAGCCGCTCCGTTCCCCAGCGGTACTTCGCCAGCTGCGGGTTCGCGTCGGTGACCTTCTTGACGTCGCGGAACGACGAGTCGGTCGCGTAGAGATCGCGGTACTTGCGGAACGACTCGCGCGAGAAGACGAACCGGTCGCCGTGCTTCGCCGCCAGCGGTGCTTGCGTGAGGTCGTGCAGCCCGACGTTGAAGACGGTGCGCTGGCCGTAGACGAGCTCGTCGGTTTTGAACAGCGTCACCGGTGTGCCGCCGTTCGGCGCGACGCGCGCGTAGCCGCTGGCGTATGCGTGCGTGTCGATCAGCGCGAGCAGGATCGGCTTGTCGGCCGGGAACGCTTGCGCTTCCGGATCGGTGGACACCGCGCTGTAGACGGTGCGCGTGCGGCGGCCTTCGCCGCGGGTGAGGTTCGTCGCGGCGCCCGTGTCCGGGTTCGCGAGCCAGACGTCGTACGCGTCGTAGAGCAGGACGCCGCGGTCGCCGGCGAGCCAGCCGCCGTTGCCGTACGCCGGCGGCGGCGCCGGATGGTCGTCGTCGACGTTGTAGAACGGCACGCCCGCGTGCGGCGCGAGGACGACGCGCTTGCCGTCGGCGACGCGCAGCGCGACCCAGTGCCGCAACGGCTCGTCCCACGTGAGCGCGTAACGGCCGCCGGGCGAAAGATCGCCGCCGGACGTGCGGCGGCCGAGCAGCGTGCGCCGGCCGTCGGCGAGCGAGACCGCGTAGAGATCGGTGAAGGTCTCGCCGAGCCACGACGTCTGCCGGCGATACGGACGGTCGTCCTGACCGAGCGCGACCGACGCGTTGTCGTTCGACGTCACATCGCGCAGCGTCGTCGAGCCGAGCTGCGCGAAGCGCGACGCGGCGAGGTCGTACACGGCGAGATACGTGCGCTTGCGCTCCGTGTCGGCGTCGTGCTTCTGCTGCGACTGCAGGATGCGATCGTGCCACGACCACAGGTCGACCGCGGTCGGCGCCGGCGTCCCCGAGGGCATCGGGGTCGGCGCCGCGGCGGTGCCGAGGAAGACGCGCTTGCCGTCGCGCGAGAACGTCAGCTTCCCGTTCGCGTTCGGCGTCGTGTTCGTCGTGATGCCGGCGGTGTTGGTGTCGACGGCTTTCACCGCGGCGAGCTTCGGCGCGCGCAAGTCGACGACGTAGAGCGCGTCGTGCGGAACGTCGTCCTTGAACGTCGCGGAGTCGCTCAAGAACGCGAGCGTCGTACCGTCGCGCGCGATCGCGAGGTCGCGATAGCGGCCTTCGCCGGTGAGCACGTCGGCCGTCGTTCCGCGCGCGACGTCGTAGACGTGCAGCCCGTCGTTCTTCCCGTTCTTCGTCTCGGTCGCGTACGCGATGAAACGGTCGTCGTCGGAGACGACGAACTCGGTCGCGTCGGTCGCGGTGAAACGCTTGGTTCCCCCGAGGTCGCGGATCGTCAGCGGCGTCCCGGTCTCTTTCGTCTTGTCGGCCTTCGGCGCGGGCGAGCCGGACGGCGAGGGCGAGGGCGCCGGCGAGCCCGTCACGCCGGGCGCGGGGGTCGTCGAGGCCGCGACCTGCGGGACCGGTTCGCCTTTCGGCGGCGAGCTCGGTTTTGCCGACGCCACCGGCGAGGCGCTCGACGACGGCGCCGGCGAGCCGCTCGGCGCCGGCGACGGCTCGGCGCGATACGCGATCGTCGCGCCGCCGTCTTTGGCGACGGCGATCGTCTTGACGTTGTCGACGATCTCGGCCGGCTTCGTGCCGTCGAGGTCGAGGATCCCGAGGCCGTTCTTCGGCTGCTCGGCGACCGGCTTCTTCGCCTTCTTCGCAGCGTCCACGTCCTTCTTCAGCGCGGTGTGCGTGAAGACGACGAACCGCCCGTTCCCGGCGAAGAACGGTGCGCTCCCGCGCGTCTCGCGCCGCTCCGTCCCGGCGTCGATCTCGCGCACGACCAGCGTCGGGTCTCCGTCTTGCGGCGTGAGCGCGTATGCCAGCCGCCGGCCGTCGTCGGAGAGCTTGGGCGTGCGGATCGCGCTCCAACTGTCATAGGCCTTGTAGTCGAGCGGGACCGGAGCGCCGGCGGCCACCGGCCGCGGAACGATCGGGAGGAGCGCGCACGAGAGTGCAAGCGCTACGGAAGCACGGGCGCCGAACATTCGGCGACCGTACCTCCGAAGAATCTAGGAAACCTGCGTCAGCCAGGGGCCCGGGGCGTCGCGGCGGCCGCGGACGACGTCGGTATACGTGGTGCGGAGGCGCTGCGTGAGCGGTCCCTCGGCGCCCAGGTCGCGCGCGTCGATCTGCACGATCGGGACCAGCTCGGCGGCCGTGCCGGTGAAGAACGCCTCGTCGCACTGCGCGAGATCGTCCGTCGTCAGCGGGCGAACGCGGGTGGTGATCCCGGCTTCGCGCGCCAGCGCGAGGACGCTCGCGCGGGTGATCCCGGGCAGGATGTCGGCGTCGGCGTCGTTGGTGTACAGCACGCCGTCGCGCACGACGAACACGTTCTCGCCCGAACCTTCCGCGACGTCGCCGCGGTCGTTGAGCAGCAGCGCTTCGTCGAAACCGCGCGCCTGCGCGTCGGCGAGCGCGCGGATCGAATTCGTGTAGTGTCCGCCGGCTTTCACCGTCGACGGCAGCGCGCGCGACGGTGTTTTCATGAACGGCGAGACGGTCGCGCGGAAGAGCGGGACTTCGACACCCGGTGCGATCCCGTCGAACGCGAACACCGCGATCGCGAGATGAACCGGACATTCCTTGCCGGGATTGAGCCGCACCGTCTCGCCGCCGTAGAATGCGATCGGCCGAACGTACGCGGCGTCACGCCCGCTCGCGCGAACGGTGTCGACGATCGCTTGCGCGGCGCCGCCGGCGTCGAGCGCGAGCTGCATACCGTACGCCGCCGATCCCGCGATCAAACGATCGACGTGCTCGCGCAAGCGAAAGATCGCAGGCCCGCCCGGCGTCGGGTAGACGCGAATCCCCTCGAACACCGACGAGCCGTAGTGCAGCGCGTGCGTGAGCACGTTGAGGTGAAGCTGGTCGTCGTCGAGCAGCTTGCCGTCGAACCACACGGTGGTGGCGGTCCGGGTCATCACGGGCGGTTCTCCTTGGAAAAACAAAACGCCCCGGCGTTGCGGCCGGGGCGTTTGCATGACGGTCAGGGCGTTATGCGAACGACGATCCGGCCGGCGAGCTGAGCTCGACGAGAAGAAAGACCGGAAGAACGTAATAGCGCGACGCCATGTCCGCGAAGATTACCACGGCGGCGGGGCCGGGGTCAAGCAATCCTGACTCCGCCGCCGCGCGCCGACCTAGTTCCCGATCGCGATCCCGAAGATCGCGAACGCGCCGGTGCTCACCTTGTAAATGAGCGACGGGACGCTGCCCGCCGTGATCGGCGCCGTGTAGACCGTGATGGTCGCATCGCTGAGGTTCCCGATGTAGAGGTTCCCGGCCGGGTCGAGCGCGAGCGCTTCTGGGGTGTTCACGCCGCTCTGCAGCGAGAACGCCGGGGTGCTCGCCGCGGTGATCGGCAGGTTGTACACGTCGACGCGTCCGGGTGCGTTCGACACCGAGGCGGCGTACAAGCGGGTCGCGTTGACCGCGAGCTTACGATACGCGGTGCTGAGGCTGTTGAACGGGAAGTTGATCACGTTCGGCGTGATGATCGGCGCACCGGTATACGGCGGCGCGTAGACGTAGATGTTGCTGCCGCAGCCGCCTCCCGGGTTGGAAGTGCCGACACATGCCGCGGCGTTTCCGGTGCCGGCGTTCGCGATGTACAGGTTCTGCGCAGGATCGATCGCAACGCCGATATCCGAGACCATCCCGGGGTCGGTGACGAACGCTGCCGGCACGCTCGCGTTGCTGAACGGCGGGTTGAACCGGTTCGTACGGTTCGAGACCGTCGCGGCCCAGAAGCCGCCGGCGCTCAGGAACGCGATCTGACCGTTGTTCGACGCGGTGCCGTTCTTGAAAGTGGCCGCCGGTACGCTCGCCCCCGACAGCGGCGCGGTGAAGTACTGCAAGTTGCCCGCGTTGTCACCGACCGCGAGGTTCCCGTTCGCGTCGACCGCGACGGCGACGACGTTGTTCGAAGCGATTGCGAAGTTCGACGTTGTGCTCATGGTCAGCGGCAGGTTGAACTGGAGGACCTGCCCCGGCGTGTTGTCGCTGCCGACGTACAGGTGCAGCGGTGCCGGCGTCGGGGTCGGCGTCGGAGTCGGTGCCGCAACGCCGGTGTGGAAGGGCGGGGGTGACGCCGAGCCGCCGTTACACGCCGTTGCCAGTCCGGCCAGGGCCAATACGATAAAGAGACGCCGCATGTGAACCTCGCAATGGTACGGTTTCAAACCCAGACCGGTTGACTTCGTGTGCCTCGACAAGCTACCTGTTGTTCGCCGCACCGGCTTTACGAGCCGATCGCTAGGTTCTCCAGCACGCCCACCCGCTCGATCTCGACCCGGACGCGCTCGCCGGGACGGATCCAGCGCTTCGGCTCGCGCGAGGTCCCGACCCCGGCCGGCGTCCCCGTGGCGACGATGTCGCCCGGCTCCAGCGTCATCACCGCGGAAAGCTCGGCGACCAGCCGGGGCACGCCGAAGACGAGCTGCGAGGTCGAGGAGTCCTGCAGCATCTCGCCGTCGATCGAGCAGCGGATCCGCAGCGCGTGCGGGTCCGGGACTTCGTCGCGGGTCACCAGGAACGGTCCGCACGGACCGTGCGTATCGAAGACTTTGCCGAGCGTCCACTGCGAGGTGCGCATCTGATAGTCGCGGACGCTGACATCGTTGAAGCACGTGTAGCCGGCGACGTAATCGTACGCGTCACGCTCGTCGACGCGGTGCGCGCGGCGGCCGATAACGAACGCGAGCTCGGCTTCGTAGTCGACGCGGTGCGACTGCGGCGGGATCACGATCGGCGCGCCGTCGCCGATCAGCGTGTTCGGCCACTTCGCGAACACCGTCACGTGCTGCGGCAGCTCCATCTTCACTTCCGCCGCGTGATCGCGGTAGTTCAAGCCGATGCAGACGATCTTCGATGGGTTCGTGATCGGCGGCAGCATCGTGACGCGCTCGCGCGCGAACACGTGCTCGTCGCGCGCGCTCTCCGCCGCCGTGCGAGCGAGGGCGAGCGCTCCGTCGCCGAGCGCGAGAAAATCCGCCAGCGTCTTGGCTTCGATCGACGGATTCGCGGCGCGCAGATCGACGATTCCGCGCGGCGTCTCGACACCGAGCTTGGGCTCGCCGCCGGTACGAAACGTGCAAAACTTCAAGCGGAGCCTCGCGTTTAGGAGCCGCGATGAGGGGGTACCGTGCGGCGAGAGGGTCCTTCAGCATTCCATCGCAGCATGCCCTCGGAAACACGGCGCCGTCCGCACCCGCGAAGAGGTGGACGGCGTCGTTTTCTGTTCTGCCTTGGGCTTAGGCGGCGCCCACCGCGGCGGGACGCGCAAGACGGCGGCGGGCAGCTTCGCGGATCGCGCGGCGCAGGATGTGGTTCGAGGCGGTCTTGAGGACGCAGATCACCGTCTCGTCCGTGCGGCAGCTCAGCAGATCCAAGGTCGCGCGCTGCGCGACCGCGCACACGGCGACGTCGCCGAGCCGCGCGCGGATTCGGCGGATCAGCACGGCGCACGACTCGTCGTGACCGTCGGCGTCGAGGACCACGACGTCGCACGGGACGCGCGGCAAGGTCTCGATGCTCTCGGCGATCGCCGTCAGGTCGAGGTGCAGGCCGGCGACGATCGTGCGCCAGGCGTTGCGAAAGACCGACTGCGGCTCGACGACGCAGACGCGATATCCCGGATGCTCCTCATCCATCTCCCACCTCCATGTGGCAGCAAGCGCTTCGTTAAGCGCCGCTTACCCAGATCAGGCGGCTTCGACTCGCTGATCCCAAACGGTTCCCCCGTCGAGGACGACCCGCAGGTCGTGGATCATCTCGCGCTCGGTGGCGGCCTTCGAGACCACGGCTGCGGCGCCGTTCGAGCGGCACTGCGCGAGCCGGCCGCGCCCGCGTTCCGAGGTGAGGACGATCGCGCGGATCGCCGGCGCCTCCGACTGGAGGACGTCGAGGACGTCGACCACGTCGTAGTCGGTGTAGTCGAGGTCCAGCAGCACCGCGTCGGGCGCGGCGGCGATCACCTCGTCGAGGTCGAGGGCCGCGGACGAGCCGGTCACACGAGCACCCGCCAGGTTGACCAGGCGTTCCAGCTCCGGCTCGAAGAGCGATTGGGGTTCGACGATGTATACGGTAGGCATCGGTACGCGCAAGAGTGTACCCGATCGGCCGGTGCTGCTCGCCCGACCTGGGTCACACCTCATCCGGCGTTCATCCGACGACCCGGCCGCGGTCGAGCCGGATCACCGGCGCGGCGAAAGCAGCGATGTCGGACTCGTCGTGGGTGACCACGACGACCGGGACGTCGAGCGATGCGAGCGTCGCGCGGACCTGGTCGCGGACGCGGAGCCGCGTCGCCTCGTCGAGGGCGGCGAACGGTTCGTCGAGGAGGAGCGCGCGCGGGGTCCACGCCAGCGCGCGGGTCAGCGCGACGCGCTGACGCTCCCCGCCCGAAAGCGTCCGCGGGCGAGCGTGGGCGAATCCGCCCAGCCCGACCTTCTCCAGCCATTCCAGCGCGATCGCCCGGCGGCGCTCGCGCGGGACGCCGCGCGCCGCAAGGCCGAAGGCGACGTTGTCGAGGACGTCGAGGTGCGGGAACAGCGCGTATTCTTGGAAGAGGTAGGCGACCTCGCGCCGGAACGCCGGGACGTCGAGGCGGCCGTCGTGGAGGACGCGACCGCCGAGCAGCACCCGGCCGGCGTCGGGGCGGACCAGCCCGGCGACCATTCGCAGCAGTGTGGATTTCCCAGCCCCGCTCGGGCCGGCCAGGACGGTCACCCCGCGCGGGAACGCCAGGTCGACCTCGAGCGCGAACTCGCGCAGCTCCTTGCGGGCGGCGAGCTCGATCATGCCGCTCGCCGCTCCAGCGCGCGCGCCGCGGCTACGACCGCAAGCGCGATCGTCACCAGCACGACGGCGAGCGCCGCCGCGAGGTCGACGTCGCCGCTCTCGAGGCCGAGGTAGACCGCGAGCGGGAGCGTCTGCGTCACCCCGGCGAGGTTTCCGGCGAACATGATCGTCGCGCCGAACTCGCCGAGCCCCCGCGCCCAGGCCAGAACCGCGCCGCCGGCGAGCGCCGGAAGCGCGAGCGGGACGGTGACGCGCACGAACGTGCGCAGCGGCCCCATCCCGAGCGTCGCCGACGCCTCTTCGTAGACAAGCTCGACGGCGCTGAACCCCGCCCGCGCCGCCCGGACGTAGAACGGCGCGCCGACGAAGAGCTGCGCGAGGACGACCGCGGCGGTGGTGAAGGCGACGCGAACGTGGAGCGCGTCGAGTGCCGGCGCCGCGAGCCCGAAGCGGCCGAAGACGAACAGCAGCGCCAGCCCCGCGACGGCAGGCGGGACCACGATCGGCAGGTCGACGATCGCGTCGAGGAGACCGCGACCCGCGAACTTGCCTCGCGCGAGCAGGTACGCAAGCGGCGTCCCGAGCGCGAGCGTCAGGGCCAGCGAGACGGTCGTGGTGACGAGCGAGATCCGCAACGCCGCGAGCGCGCTCGGCGAGCCGATCTCGGCCACGAAGCGCGCCGGCGCGAGGTGGAGGTACAGCGCCGCGAGCGGGACCGCGATGAAGAGGACGAGCAGCGCCGCGGCGGCCGCGACCGCGGCGCGGATCATCGCGAGGGCGCGGATGCGGCGATACGGAGCATCGGTCACACGGCTACGGCGCGAGCGGTGAGCGACCTCTCGGCGGGTAGAAGGTCATCGCGAAAACCGTTCGCTCGGCGAGCGGAACCGGGGCGAGGAGGCCGGCGAGGGTGTCGACACTAGCGGAGCACGAGAATTCGGGGCACGACGATCCGAGACGCCGGCTCGTCGTGGAGGACGGGCTGCACGGCTGGAAGCTCGTCGCCGCCGAGGCGAAGGACGGCGCGCGGATGCGCCACGCGTTCCGCGACTACCTCGAGCACTACGGTCACCCGGCAAGCGACTTCGACGCCGCGGAAGCGGTCTACGGCGAGCTGGTCAACACCTGCGTGCGGCACGCACCCGGCGAGATTCGCGTCGAGTTCACTTGGGACGACGCGACGCTGGTCGTGATCGACGGCGCCGACCGGCTTCGTTCGTGGCCGTTCTCGCCCGACGATCACCGTTCGGAAACGACCCACCACGCCTACGCGCTGATCAGCGCCCTCTCCGGCCGCATCCACATCACCCGCGACGCAAACGGCGGAACGCGCGCCAGCGTCGCGCTCCCGGTGATGCGCTCGACCGACTAGCACCGCACCGCACGCGGCGAAACTTGACATGCGCTGTCATGTTTCGTAGCGTAGAGTTTTGACATGAAGGCGAGCCGGCTGCTTTCGATGCTGCTGTTGCTGCAGTCGGCCGAGCGGCGGACGGCGGGGGAGCTCGCCGAGGCGCTCGAGGTTTCGGAACGCACGGTGCATCGTGATGTGGAAGCGCTCAGCGCGGCGGGCGTTCCGGTCTACGCGGAGCGCGGCGTGTACGGCGGGATCGCGCTGGCCGCGGGATATCGCAAGGCGCTCACGCAGTTCGGCGAGGACGAGATTCGCGCGCTGTTCATCTCGGGCTCGAACCCGCTGGTCGACCTCGGGCTCGGGGTCGACCGCGAGCGCGCGCTCGCGAAGATCTCCGGCGCGCTCAGCGACGTGCAGCGCAAAGCGGTCGCGAAGACGCAAGGGCGGATCCATCTCGATCAGCGGCGCTGGAATCAAGCGGTGCAGCCGCAAGAGCATCTCGCTCCGCTGCGCCGCGCGGTATGGGACGATCGCCGCGTCGTGCTGCGCTATCGCGACCGCGAGCGGAAGACGACGGAACGGACCGTCGATCCGCTCGGGCTCGTCGCGAAAGCGGGGATCTGGTATCTCGTCGCCCGCACCGGCGGCGATGAGTACCGGACGTTTCGCGCCGAGCGGATCATCGGCGTGACCGCGACCGACGAAACGTTCGTGCGGCCGCCGGAGTTCGACCTCGACGCGTACTGGCGCACGTGGACGACGTCGGTCGAGGAGAGCACGCAGCGCTTCGCCGTGTTGCTCGCGGTGCGGCGCGAAGCGCTGGAGACGGTGACGGGGTACTGGGAAACGCACGTGCTCGGCGACGGCAGCGACACGCCGACCGTCTCGGTGCGGGTCGTCTTCCCGGGAAAGGACGCGGCGCTGCACGCGCTGATCGCATGGGGCGCCGGCGTGCGCATCGTCGAACCGCTGGAGATTCGCGACGAGCTCGTCGCGCGCGCCCGCGCGGCCGTCGCGCACCATCGCGCGAAGACCGCCGCTCCGCGCGCGCGATAGGCCTCGCCGCGGGCCGCGGGGTACGATACCGGCATGGCGACGCGCAAGTCCGGTCTGTCGATCACCGAGCTGCAAGAGCAGATCTTTCAGCGTGAGGGATTTCGCGTCTCGTTCGAGCGGTTCGGCGCGGCCGAGGCGCCGCTGCCGCCGTACGACTTTCCGGTGATGGCGCCGACCGGCTGGAAGGTCTCCGACTGGCAGCGCGTCCGGCTCGCGCCGTACGTCTTGCTCTTCCGCGGCGTGACGGTGTTCCGCGGCGACGACACCCCGCTCGCGCGCGACGTGAAGCTCGGTCACCTGCGCGACTCGTACTACGAGGCGGCGTACGGGACGCTCTCACCCGAAGCGCACGATGCCGCGCCGGACAACGTGGTGCAGCTCGACGCGCAGCGGGGGAAGCGCGATCGCTGAGCCGAGGAACGGTTAGCGCGCGAGCGCGGGAGCCGGCTGCGCGCGGAACTTCACGGTGACGCGGGTTCCGCCGCGCGGCGCCGGATGGATCTGCACTTCGTCGGAGACGGCGCGGACGAGGCTCAGTCCGCGGCCCGTTTCGGCGTACGGATCGGGGCGCTGATCGTACGAGACGAAACCGGTACCGTTGTCTTCGACCATCATCGTCACGTTGCCGTCGCCCGCGGTCGAGAGCAGGATGCGCACGGTTCCGGGCGCGTGGCGCACCGCGTTGGCGACGAGCTCGCCGAATGCGAGCTCGCTCGCGAAGCGCACGTCGTCGCGCTCCGTCCACTCCGCGATCACGTCGCCGACTTCGTGCCGCACTTGCGCGCCGGTCCAGCCGTCGTCGGCTGCGAACCGCCACTCGCGTTCGTCGCCCGGCAATTCGGCGGCGAAACGGTCGATGGTGACGGTCAGGATCGCAATGTCGTCGGTCGGCTCGTCCTCGCCGAGCACCGCTTTCATCAGCGCGGCGGCGAGATGATCGATGTCCTCGTGCGCAAGCGACAGGATCGCTTCCTCGATGCGGCGTTCGCCTTCGCCGAGGTCGCGCGCGAACTCCATCAACCCGTCGGTGAAGAGCACCAGCGTGCACGGCGCCTTCAACCGCAGCGCGAAGTCGACGCCCTGCTCGTCGCGCAGGCCGATCGGGAGCCCCGCGCTCGGCAACCGCCGCAGCGTGCCGTTGCGCTCCACCAGCGGCGGCGGGTGGCCGGCCGTCGCGTAGGTGAACCGGCCGGTGACCGGATCGAGGACGCCGACGATCGCGGTGACGAACAGCGTGCGGCCGCTGGCGACCAGCAGCCGCGACGCGCGATCGAGGATCGCGGCGGGATCGGCCGACTCGAACGATGCCGCGCGCAATGCTTGCCGAATCTCGCCCATGATGACCGCGGCTTGCAAACCGTGTCCGGTCACGTCGCCGATCGTCAGCGCGACGCGCCCGTCGGGCAGCTCGAACGCGTCATAGAAGTCGCCGCCGACGCGCTGCGACTCGGACGCAGCGGAGTACGACGCGGAGAAACGGATGTCGGGCAGGATCGGCAGCTGCGCCGGAAGCATCGCGCGCTGCAGCGCGTCGGCCGTCGTGCGCTCGCGCTCGTACAGGCGAGCGTGCTCGAGCGAGAGCGCCGCGCGGCGCGCGAACTCGCGCACCAGACCGGCGTCGGCGGCGTCGTACGCGCGCCCGCTCGTGCGCACCAGCGCGAGCGCGCCGATCGTCACCTCGCCGCTCACCAGCGGGACGATCATCGCGGCGCCCGCGGGAAGCTCGCTGACCCACGGGTCGGGAAAACGGTCGGGCTGGTCGAGCACGACCGGATCGCCGCCCGAGACGATGCGCGCGACCGCTTCGTGCAGCGCCGGCTGCAGCGGCGCGCCGATCCAGCGCCGCGTGTCGAGCTCGTCGCCGATATCGGTGCTGCCGAGCCCGGTGAGCACGTAGCGCCCTTCGTCGTCAAGCAGCGCGACCCAGGTGCGCTCGGCGAGCCGCGGGATCAGCAGCGCTTTCATCGCCGCGACGGTCGCGACGACGTCGAGCGAAGCGCCGAGCCGCTCGCCGGCACGCGCGAGAAACGCTTCGCGCTCTTCGAGCCGTTTCTGCGCGTCGACGTCGGTGCAGGTCCCGATCCAGGCGACGATCTCGCCTTCGGCGCCGCGCGCCGGCACCGCGTTCACCAGAAACCAGCGGTAGCGCCCCGTCGCGCCTTCGCGCAGACGGTATTCCGCGGCAAACGGCTCGCCGGTGCGCAGGCTGTGCTGCCAGCGGTCGCGGATCTGCAGCTCGTGGTCGGGATGCAGCGCGGCGCGCCAGCCGGCATCGCGCGCGCGGGCGAGATCGTACTGCGTGTACTCGACCCAGCGGTCGTTGACGTACTCGACCGTGCCCTTCGCATCGGTCGTCCAGATCAGCTGCGGAACGACGTTCGCGAGCGAGGTGTAGCGCGCTTCGCCGACCGCGAGCGCCTCGGCGGTCGAGCGGCTGCGCGCCGAGAGCCGCAGCATCAAGTCGTTGAACTTCACCAGGAAAACGGCGAGCACGACGACGGCGGCGACCAGCTCTTCGACGCGCGCCGCGTACCAGCCGAACGAGTAGCGCCCCGACGAGAGCTCGCCGCCGGTGAGGATCGCGACGAAGCGCGCGAGCAGGACGACGCCGAGCCACACGCCGGTGACGCTCTTCAAGCCGTCGGCGACGATGTACAGCGCGACCAGCATCTCGAAGGCGGCGAACGGGACGATCCAGTGCGTCCACAGCCCGGTGAACGCGCTCGCGCGCGCACTGTCAGGGAGCAGATCGTGTCCGGCGGTCACCAGCAGCGTGAAGCCGATCGTCGCGGTAAGCGTACCGATACCGAGCGCGCGGACGCCCTCGCGCGAGAGCTGCCAGTTGTTCCGCGCCGCCAAACCTTCCCAAATCAAAAACGCGCCGAACCCGAGTTGCGAGGCGATGTAGAACCACGACGCCGTCTGCGCTCCCGCGCCGAGCAGGCCGTATTGCGTGAAGAGCCCGGGGAAGGTGAGCACGTACAGCGTCTGCGTCAGCGCGGTGAACGCGTACGCGACCGCGAGCAGCGCGAGCTTGGCGTCGCGGACGATCCGGTACTGCGCGTAGAGCAGCGACGCCGTCAGCACCAGCGCGACGACCCCTGCGCCGACGACCGTCGGAACGAACGCCGGGACCTCGCCGAGCCGCAGCCGCGAGAACGGGATCGACGCTGCGAACAAGGCGCTCAGCGCGATGGCGCTGACCCCGGCCCAGCGGCGGTCTCCGGCGCTCGCCGGCGCGGTCGCGATGTTCTCGATCGCGCGGGACTCGAAGGCCCTCACCGTTCGTACATGCTTTCTGGTCGCGGCATGGAGGCAATACCGCTCAGCCGTGTTTTACAAGGATCAAACACAGCCGGTCGGTTATCCCATCGCTACGCAGATCGTCGCCGGGCAACCTTTCTTTTCTTTCGCGCCGGAACGGCGGCGGTCTAGAGGTTGCCGCTGGTCGCCGCTCCGGTCGGCCGGTTCACGAACTGGTCGACCGCGTCGGCGAGTGCCTCGTTCGTGATCTCCGTCAGCCCGGCGGCGACGTTCTGTCCTTTGTGGACCTTGTTGGCCGTCGCGAACGTCTTCCAGCGCACGACGCCGCTGCAGTCGATCAAGTAGAGCCGGAGCTGGGCGCGAATCGGCGAGCGATCGAACACGCCCGACGACGAGACGACGCCGCCGACGACCGGGAGGAAGCCGGTGAGGTTGCGCTCCTTGGACTGCTCGAAGCGGATCTGCGGGATCAGCAGCCCGTCGGCGTTGTAGGCGCCGCACATCTGTTTCGCGGTGCCGACCGCTTCGATCGCGTCGATCGGCGCTGCGATCGCGCTGCGGACGCGGTGGTCGGAGAGGTCGTGCGAAAACTGCTTGGTGGCGTTGCGATAGAGCGGATCGGTGTCGCCGGGATCGCCGAGCGGCACGATGACGTAGAGCGGTCCGGTGACCTGCTCGACGGCACGAGCAGGCACGGACGAAGCGCACATCGCGAGCACGAGCGCGCAAGCCAAGCGTCGGACGAGCATTGTGAGGTGGCAACGTTCGGGCGGCCGGGGCGCGTTCCCGGGCAGGCGCACGCCGCGAAACCGCCGCCCGCTCGGGCGCGTCTGTGCTGACGATGTCCGTGCTGTTCTCCCCGCTCCGGCTGCGCGACGTGACGCTGCGCAACCGCGTCGTCGTCTCGCCGATGTGCGAGTACTCCTCGGAGGACGGGTTCGCGAACGACTGGCACGTCGTCCACCTCGGGAGCCGCGCCGTCGGCGGCGCCGCGCTGGTGCTGACCGAGGCCATCGCCGTCACCGCCGAGGGCCGGATCTCCCCGCAAGACCTCGGGATCTGGAAGGACGAGCACGTCGAGACGCTGGCGCGGATCGCGCGCTTCTGCGAAACGCAAGGCGCGCGCTGGGGGACGCAGCTCGCGCACGCCGGCCGCAAGGCGTCGACGAAGCGGCCCTGGGAGGGGAGCGGCGCGGTCGAGCACGGCGGCTGGACCCCGGCCGCCCCGGGCACCGAGCCGTTCGATCCGACCTATCCGACGCCGGCGGCGCTCGACGAGGACGGCATCGCGAAGGTAATCGCCGCCTTCGCAGACGGTGCGCGGCGCACGCTCGATGCAGGCGGGACGGCGATTGAAGTCCATGGCGCCCACGGCTACCTCGTTCACCAGTTTCTCTCGCCGCTCGTGAACAAGCGCACCGACCGCTGGGGCGGCCCGTT
>DASZGA010000350.1:0-6019 GCA_035939295.1 Candidatus Elarobacter sp.
GAGAGCCCCATCTGTCCCTGCGAGAGCAGGAAGTGATAGCGCTCGTTGGTCTGCTTGGCGTTCCCGAACCCGGCGAACTGGCGCATCGTCCAGAGCCGCGAGCGGTACATCGTCGGGTGGATCCCGCGGGTGTACGGGTACTCGCCGGGGACGCCCAGGTCGTGCGTGAGGTCGAGGTCCGCGACGTCGGCCGGCCCGTAGAGCGTCTTGAGCGCGACGTCGGAGATCGTGCGGTCGACGGCGCCCGAGCCTTTGCCGGTGCGCGGGAGCGTCCGGTCGGCTTTCGCCTCCCAGCGCTCGACGAGCTCTCTGTACTCCGGGGTCACGTCGGGTCCGAGCCCCGACGCACGATCGATCATCTTGGCCACAGGCTATCCCTTCGCGGTCGGCCGGTCAGATTCGGCCTTTCCCATGACTTTCCCGACGTTCACCCCTCGGTCGCACGGCGGAGCCGGGCCTTGGCCGCTGCCGCGTAGACGGCGGCCCGCAGGTCGGCGGGCGCAAGCGGCGAGCCGACGGTCGCGTCCCAGCCGTTTCGCGAGCCGGCCTCGCCGCCGTCGAGCGCGACCAGTCCGGCCCGGAGGCGAAGCTCGGCGGAGAGCCGGTCGATCCCCGCCCACGACGAGAGGGCCGTCGGAACGACGACCACGTCGACCGACGAGCTGGCCAGCGCGGCGCGGACCTCGGAGGCGTCCCCGGCGAGCTGCACCGCGAAGCCGAGGAGCCGCAGCTGTTCGGCGACCTCGTCGCCGGAGTCGCGCGAACCGATCAGCATCGTGCGCAGCTTGCGCTGGGCGCGGCGCGGGTCGGTCGGAAGGGTCAGCCGGACCCACCACGCGGCCCCTGAGGCGCCGCAGCGAAACGAACCGCCGTGGCGCTCGACGATCCGCGCCGCGAGCCGTCCGCCGATCGAGGGCGCCGCGGGATCGCCGGCGGGCGAGGCGCCGGTTCCGGCCAGCTCGACGGCCACCGCCTCGTCGAGGTTTTCGAAGCGCACGCGAACGGGCGAGGAAGGCCGGGCGCCGTCTTCGACGAGCCGGCCGAGGGCCGAGTCGAGGAGATCGGGGTCGGCGACGATCCGCGCGCCGCCGCGGTGCTCGACCACGGCGCCGGCGGCGACGGCGATCGCGGCGAGATCGACGGCCTGCCACTGCGGCTCGACCGCGGCCAGCTCGATCCGCGAAAGGAGGTCGACGTCGGCCGCGAGCTCGGCGACGCGCTCGCCGTTCCCGCGAATCATCGCCAGCGCTTCGCGCGCGTCGGCGGGGAAGCGTTCGTCCTCCTCCAGGAGCCGCGCGAAGCCGACGATGCTGGTGACGGGCCCGCGGACGTCGCGGGCGAGCCGCGCGACCAGCTCGGCCTGCGTCGCGCGCGCGTCCAGCAGCTCGACGCGGCGGCGCTCGCCTTCGGCGTAGAGCGCGACGTTGCGGACCGCGATTGCGAACGCGGCAGCGACGAGCTCCAGTGCGGCGCGGTCCGTCTCGTCGGGTTGGCGCTCGCCGCAGCGGACCGTGACGACCAGCTCCGGCTGCGTACCCTGGCCGGGAATCGGAAGCACGAGCTCGTCCGCCGGCGAGCTCGCGAGCCGGAACGGCGGCGAGGCAGAGGAGGCGCGGCCGCCGTTCGCCGGGCGCACGTCGAGCGCGGTGACGACGCCGTAGGTCCCGTCGGCGGCGCGGCGCAGCAGCGTCGCGCTCCCGCCCGTCGCTTCGCCGACGGCGTCGACCAGGGCGCGCATGACGGCAGCAGGTTGCGGCGTCGCGGCTGCGGCGTTCGACACCTCGGCGATGCGCGCAAGACCGCCCGCGAGCCGCAAAAGCCGCTCGCGCCGTTCGCCGTCCTGCCTGGTCTCCACGACTTGTAGACGTACGGTAGTTTTCCGAAGATGCCCGCCGACTCGGCAATGTTCTTAACGCGGGGCGAACGCGGTGCATCGAGGGCGGCTATCATCCGGCGAGCCGCTGGCTCCGGTACGACCGCGAGAGGAGGGCGCGGTTTCCAAGGGATCTTCCTCGCCGCCCGCCACCGCCGGCAACCTGCGAAGTAGCCGCGGGCGCGGCGGGATCACTCGGCCAAAAAGCTCTCCAGCACCGGGATGAACCGGGCGAAGGCGTCGCGCTGCAGCGAGTGGCTTGCGCCTTCGAACACCTCGACGCGAACGTGCGGGCCGCCGCGCGCGCGAAACTCGTCGCGCTCCGCTTGCGTCACGACGCTGCGTTTCGGATCGGCGACCGCGATCAACAGCGGCTTGGGATAGTCGTGCACGCGCGTTCGCCAGTCCCAGCCGCCGTCGTCGATTCCGTTCTCGCTGCCGAGCGCGGCGACCGGTTCGAACGTGAGCCGGCGCGTCGCGTGCAACTTCGCTTCTAGCTCTATTTCGGGAAACGCGGCATACGAGCGGCGGATCGACGCCTCGCGCTCTTCGAGCGTCTGCGCGAACATCTTGGTGTACTCTTGGAGGACGCTGCCGCTCCACACGCCGCGCTCGACCAGCAGCATCGGATCGATCGCGACGACGCGCGCGACGTCGAGCTCGCGGCCCGCGGCGACGACGACCGCGCCGCCCCACGAGTGGCCCATCAGCGCGTGGACCGGCTCGCCAAGCTCGGCGACGACGTTCGCCAGGTCCTCGACGCTGCGCGCGAACGCCATCGGGCCTTTCGCGGCGTCGCCGTGGCCGCGCTGGTCGAACGCGACGACGCGATAGCGGCCGGCAAGCTCTTCGCCGATCCGCGCCCAGCCGCGGCGCGACGAGCCCAGCCCGTGCACGCCGATCAGCAGCGGACCGCTCTCGCCCCACTGCTGCACCGTCGTCTCGGCGCCGTCGCTCAAGTTGACGGTGCGTTCGTTCACCGGTTCGGCGCGCACGTTACGCGCTCGTGAGGTCGCGCGCGCGGCGCGACGCGAAGGTGAGCTCGGCGATGCCGGACTTGTCGAGCTCGCCCAAACCGAGCTCGATCATCTTGTCGTACTGGCGCGCCGTCGCTTCGGCGAGCGGGAGCGTGAGGTCGTGCTCGCGCGCGAGCGCGGTCGCGATGTGCGAGTCCTTCGCGGCGTGCGCGGCGGAGAAGTACACGTCGTGCTCGCGGTTCTCCATGTCGACGCCGTCGGTCTCGAGGACGCGCGAGGCGGCGCCGGTCTCCGCGAACACTTCGCGCAGCATCGTGAGGTCGAGGCCGAGCGCTTCGCCGAGGCCGAGCCCTTCGGCGAGCCCGGCGGTGTTGACGTTCATCACCATGTTGACGAGCGCTTTGACTTTCGCCGCCTGGCCGGCCTCGCCGATGTAGCGCAGCTTCTTGCTCATCTGCCGCAGCATCGGCTCGACACGCTCGAACGTCTCGCGGCGGCCGGCGACCATCATGTACAGCGTTCCCTCGCGCGCTTGCGGGATCGAGCTCGCCAGCGACGCCTCGAGCGTTGCGGCGCCGTGCTCTTCGGCGAGCCGCTGCACTTCCACGTGCACCTGGGGTGTGATCGTCGCCGAGTTGACGAAGATCTTGCCGCGCGCGTTCGTCAGCAGCGAGTCGCCGGCGGTCGCGTAGATCGCGCGCATCGCCGCGTCGTCGCTGACGACGGTGACGATCACGTCGGCGAGCTCGGTCACGCGCGCGAGTTGGGTCGCATGCTCGGCGCCGAGCTCGGCCGCCAACTCGCGCGCCGCTTCCTCGCGCACGTCGTAGACCGCGGCGACGTGGTAGCCGACGTCGTTCAAGCGGCGCGCCATGTTCGCGCCCATCCGCCCGACGCCGACAAAGCCGACGCGCTGTTGTGTTTCCGCCATCGTGAGCGCCGCAGTTCGCGCTCGGCGCGCCGACGCCTCGCCCGCGTAGGACTGCCCGCAGCGTCCGTCGCAGGCAGCCGTAGAAGGAGAGCGCTCCTCGCGGGTGAGGAGCCGGACACACGCGATGCTCGCGATCCTCGTTGCCGCCGTCTTCGCGCTCGTCGCGCCGCCTTCGGTGGTCGTCGTCGATGATGCAGGCGCGCCCGTCGCTGCGACGGTGCGTTTCGTCGCGCCGAACCGCGCAGTCGACGTCGAGCAAACGGACCGCACCGGCGTCGCCGCGCCGCGGCCCGGCTTCACGGCGACCTCGGCGACGGTCGAGGCGCCGGGGTTCGACCCCGCGACGGTCGCGCTGAGCGGCGCTTCGCAGCGCGTCGTGCTGCACCGCACGCTCGCGGTGATCGGCGCCGTTCGCGTCGCGACCGGCTCGCGGACGAGCCTGCACCGGCTTCCGCTGGCGGCCTCGGTGCTCGACGCGCAAGCGTTGCGCGACACGCCGGCTTCGACGACCGACGCGCTGCTGCGCGACCTTCCCGGCTTCGACCGCGGGCGAAGCAACAGCGCGTTCACCAACTACGGGCAACTGCGCGTCTCGTTCGCCGGCGCCGGAAACGATCGCGGCGCGGTGCTCGTCGACTCGCTCCCCGCGCAAGACGCGTTCGGCGGACAGGTCGACTGGGCGGCGTATCCGCCCGACAACGTCGTGCGCGCCGAGCTGCTGCGCGGCGCGGGCTCGGCGCTCTACGGTTCGGGTGCGGTCGGCGGCGTTCTTGAGCTGCAGACGCGCGCGCCGAACACCGACGCGCGGCTCCCCGCCGACGGCCAGGTCAGCGCGGGCGGCGGCGGGCTCGCGCGCAGCGACGCGTCGTTCTTCTACCGCACGCCGCTCGGCGAGAAGCTCGCGGCGTCTCTTTGGAGCTCGACGGCGTCGGCTTCGTACTTCGTCTCTCCGGACACGATGCGCAGCAAGGTCGATCATCCCGCGCGCAGCCAGAGCGATGCGACGCAGCTGCGGGTGCGCACGACCGGCGGCGCCGGAACGTTCGAAGGCTCGGCGTTGTTCTCGACCGACGCGCAAGACCAAGGCCGCCCGAACTACAACTTCGGCCGCACCTTCGAGCAAGGCGCGCTGCGCTACGACCTGGCCGGCGCGCGAACTGAGACGAGCCTCGAAGCGTACGCGCGCGAGACGCGCGTGCTGAACGTCGCCGACCAGTTTCCGGCGAAGCCCGGCGTGCTGCGCTACGTTCAGCACGTTCCGAGCTGGGAGGACGGCGTCTTCGGAAGCTGGACCTCGCACGCGCCGAATCTGGTCCTCGACCTGCGCGCCGACTTGCGCGCGGTGCACGGGATCAGCGACCAGCGCGGCGGCGACGGTTCGCTGCAAAGCATGGGCAGCGGGAGCCAGACGCTGACGGGGTTCGCCGTGCAAGCCGACTGGCGCGTTGCGCGCTTCGAAGCGCTCGCCGGAGCGCGCTACGATCGCGTCGCGTTCTCCGCCGGCCGGCTCGTCACCGTGAGCGGCGGGAAGACGACGATCGTCAACGCCGCGGCGCGCGACGACGCGGCCGTTTCGCCGCGGCTCGCGCTGCGCTACGATCTCTCGCCGGCGGTCGCACTGCGCGCCAGCAGCGGTGCCGGTTTTCGCGCGCCCTTCTTGAACGAGCTGGTTCGCGGCTTTCAGATCGGCGCGACGCAGTTCGCGCCGAACCCCGCGCTGATCCCCGAACGCGCGCGCACCGACGGCGCCGGCGTCGACGTTCTCGGCGCGCGCTCGCGACTCGCGGTCGATCTCACGCGCACGGTGGTGAACGACGCGATCGGGTTCGTTACGATCACGCCGACATTGCAGCAGCGCGCGAACGTCGCGCGGACGCGGACCGACGGCGCGCTCGCGACCTATACCGAGTCGATCGGCCGTTGCGTGCGCGCGCGGCTGAGCGGTCAGACGCAGTACGCGCGCGTCCTCGCCGGTCCGCCCGCGACGATCGGGAAACGGCTGCCGTACGTCCCCGACCGCCAGGCGACGCTCGGGATCGACGCGCAAGCCGGACCGGTTCGGTACGGCTTCGACGCCTCGTTCGTCGGAACGGCGTACGCCGACGACATCAACACGCAGCTCCTCAATCGCGTGCTCCTGCTCGGCGCGCGCGTCGCGACGCCGCTCGGCAACGGCGGCACGCTGACGCTCTCCGCCGAGAACATCACCGACCGCATCTACCTCTCGTCGATCGACCG
>DASZGA010000351.1:0-4751 GCA_035939295.1 Candidatus Elarobacter sp.
GTACAGCAGACATTTCACGCGCGTCGCCCGAGACGAGCGCAATGATCGGCTACGCGCTGCGCGTTCTCGCCGTCGTGGTCGCCACCTCGCTCAAGCTCGTGATCGCGTACGTCACGCTCGACTACCTCATGCCGGTCGCGATTCGCTTCGCGGAGAGCGGGATGGGCGTGCGCGCGCCGCTCGACGGCTTCGGCGGCGGCGTGCTCTACGAGGCCGCGGTCGTCGCCGCGTTCGTCGCGACCAGCGCGTTCGCGGCGCTCGGCGCAGGACGCGAGCGGCTGCTGTTGGCGTGCAAGGCGACGGCGATTACCATCGGCGGCTCGTCGCTCTTCATGTTCGCGACGTTTGCGCCGGCCGCGCTGTCGCCGCACAGCGCCAAGCTGACGCACACGCAGATGTACGTCAAGTACCCGCCGTTCCGCGCCGCCGAGGATCTGCGCGACTCCGCGATCCCGTTCGGCGGGATCGTGCTAATCGTCGATGCGGCGCTTACCGCCGTCCTCGTGCTGCGCGCGAAACGCCGGCCGGCGACGCCGCTCAGCACAGCAGGTACTTCGACCGCAACGACTTGAACGCGCGCAGCCCCGGCTGCCACGAGGCCGCGAGTCGCTAGACTGATGCCCAAAACGGCCAAGTTGCAGCGTGCTTGTCCCGCGCATCAGGAAAGCTGGTTAAATCGGCGTAGAGGTCATCAAGTACAAAGCCCCCGGCGCGTACCTTTCGGCAGTGGCTCCAGGGGCATACTGAGGTATTCTACGGACGACCGTCCGTATTGTCAAGTAGTGGGTGGCAATGTTCTTCGTCTATTCCCCTCAACTCCGGGCGGACATCGAAGCGACGTTGAGTGTCGACCGTCTGGCGGTGTTTCGCCAGGCGGCCGCCGGCGATCTTGAACGCGCAATCGACTTATATTGTTGGAATGCCGCAATGGCAGCTGCGTTCTTTGGGCCTCTCGGCATTATGGAAGTCGGGCTCAGAAACGCTCTCGACCGCGAGTTAATCCGTGCATTCACAGTTCCGTGGTATGATGACCCGAAGTTCTTGGCCATCGATTCCGCGTTCGCTCCGCGTATTTACGATACGAAGAAGAAGATAACCGCACGCGGTAAGGCGGTCGTTCAGCCACGAGTCATCGCCGAGTTGTCGTTCGGCTTCTGGGTGAACCTCTTACGTCCCGGCCCGGGCGGCAGCTACGTTCACACGCTATGGGGCCCGGCGCTATCACGAGCCTTTCGCCCGCGAGTAAAACGAAGCTTCGTAGCCGGCTGCCTCGATCCGCTCCTCAAATTCCGCAATCGGGTAGCGCATCACGAGCCCATCTTCTCGCGCAACCTCGGGGAGCAATATGCTTCCATACTGTGGATAATCGGTCAGGTGGCGCCTAATATCGTCTCCTGGGTTCAGCACCATGCCCGCGTCAATGAAGGTATAACGAACGGACCATGTCCTCCAAAGACGCGATGGTAACGGGCTGCTGTCCTCAGCGCGATGAGCGTTCAGTACAGCAGGTACTTCGACCGCAACGACTTGAACGCGCGGAGTCCCGGCTGCCATGACGCGACGATCGCGTCGGGTGAGGTGCCGTCGTTGAGCGCGAGGCGGACGGCGTCGGTGCCCCAGTCTCGGTCCATGATTTGCTCGTGGCCCGGGGCGACGTGGTATTTGCCTTGCGCTCGCGCGGCGGCGAGGAATTCGATCGCGGTGCGCACGCTCGGGAACGCGCGCGGGTCGGTGACGTTGATCGAGACGCCGTGCAGGGTCTTGTCTTTCCAGAAGCCGCGGACCGGAACCCAGTCGGCTGGTTCGAACTCCACGCCGGGGATCTTGCGCGCCGAGAGCACGTCACGAAACGCGGCCGGATCGTAACCGTAGCCGCCGGCGTACTCGAACGGTTTGTCGGTACCGACGCCGTTGTTCACGCCGCCTTCGTCGACCAGTCCCGTCGCGAGATAGACGAGCGTCGTGCGCGCGTACGGCATATTCGGCGACGTCGGCACCCACTTCAACCCGGTGTCGGACCACAGCATCTCGCGCTTCCAGCCCTGCATCGGAATCACGCGCAGCTTGCAGCCGATCCCGAACAAGCCGTTGAACATCCGCGCGAGCTCGCCGACCGTCATCCCGTGCCGCTCCGGGATCGGATAGAGGCCGATGAACGACTTGAATTTCTGGTCGAGGATCGGACCGTCGAGCGAAACGCCGCCGATCGGGTTCGGGCGGTCGAGAACCCAGACTTCCTTGTTGTACTTCGCGGCCGACTCCATCACGTACGACATCGTCGAGACGTACGTGTACGGTCGTGCGCCGACGTCTTGAATGTCGAACAGCAGCACGTCGATCCCGTCGAGCATCGCCTGCGTCGGATGGCGCGTCGCGCCGTACAAGCTGTAGACGGGCAAGCCGGTCTTTTCGTCCGTCGACGAGCCGACGGTTTCGCCCGCGCCGACCGCGCCGCGAATACCGTGTTCCGGGCCGAACAGCGCCTTGAGCGCGATCTGCCCGTTGCGGTGCACCGCGTCGGCGAACGGCTCGCCGGTCGAGAGGACGCCGCTGGGGTTCGTCACGATCCCGACCGTGCGGCCGCGCAGATCGCGCCACGCGTCGCGCACGAAGACGTCGTCGCCGAGCATCACCACCGGCTGCTCGTGCATCGGCACCGGTCGCACCGCTGGTTCAGTTGCGCCGGCTGCGCCGGGGACGGCCACGCCGGCGGCCGCCAGCGCAGCGGCGCCGGAAAGAAACACGCTGCGGTTCACGCTCAGACGAACTCCGGCCGCATCGTCGGCGGGATCAGCCCGGCTTGCGTGGCGCGCGCGAACAGCTCCTCGACCGCTGCGATCCCCTGCTCGCCGACGTCGTCGCTGTACTCGTTCACGTACAGGCCGATGTGCTTGCGCATCACGTCGTCGTCCATCTCGAAGGCGTGCTCGCGCACGTAGCCGATGATCTCCGGCTCGCGCTCGCGCGCGAACGCCAGGCTGCGCCGGATCGCCTCGCCGAGCGCGCGCGCGTCATCGTCGGAGACGTCGCGCCGCACCAAGATCGCGCCGAGCGGGATCGGGCTCCCCGTCTCGTGCTCCCACCAGTCGCCGAGATCGATCACCTCGACCAAACCAGCCTTTTCGTACGTGAAGCGCGATTCGTGAATGATCAAACCCGCCGCGACCTCTTCGTTGGCGACCGCGTCGACGATCGCGTCGAACCGCATCTCACGCACGCGCGGCTCGCGCCCGAGCGCCAGCCGCAGCAGCGCGTACGCGGTCGTCATCCGGCCGGGGATCGCGAACGTTGCGTCCTCGGCGAAGTCGGTGAGCAGCGGCGCCTTCGCGTCGGTCGACGGGCGCGCCACCACGAGCGGCCCGCAACCGCGCCCGAGTGCACCGCCCGCACGCAAGATCCGGTAGCGGTCGAGCAAGTACGGGATCGCGCCGTAGCTGACTTTCGTCAGCTCGAAGCGCCCTTCGCGCGCCGACCTGTTCAGCGCCTCGACGTCGTCGAGGACGACGTTCACCGCCGGTGCGCCGTCGAGCAGCCCGTTCGTGAGCGCGGCGAAGATGTACGTGTCGTTCGGGCAGGGCGAGTACGCGAGCGAGTACGTCTTGTTTTGCTGAGCGTGTTGCAGCATCATACCTTCAGAAGAACGTCGAGCAGGGCATCGGTCGTCGCGACGGCCGCCTCGGCGCCGGCGCGAAAGTTCCATTCGTTCGTCGCGCGGTCGCCGACGAGGTTCGAGACGCCCCGAATCTCCACCGCCGGAACGCCGGCGACCGCGGCGGCGCGCAGCACCGAGAACCCCTCCATCGACTCGACGTCGGGGCGGAAGCGGTGCGCCAGCACGAGCGCGCGCGCGGTCGTGGTGGTGACGATCGCCGACGTCACGCCGCGCCCCACGATCACCGGAATGAGCCCCGACAGAAACGGCTCGAGCAGGCTCGGATGCGCTTCGACGCTGCGCTCCAGCACGACGCCGCCGGGAAGCGGAAACGCCGAGCCGTCCTCTAGTCCCAGCTCCGCAAAGTCTTCGCGCGAGCAGACGACGACGTCGCCGACCGTGCAGCGCTCGCGAAAGCCGCCGGCGATCCCGGCGTTGATCACGCCGTCGTAGCTTTTCGCCGCCAGCGCGCGCGCGGTGCCGAGCGCCGCCTCGACCGGACCCACTCCGGTCGCGATCACGTCGACGTCGCCACGCGGCGCGAGCCCTGCGAGCTCCTGCGCTACCGCGCAGACGACGAGGATGCCGATCGCGGAACCAAATGGCTCGCGACCCACAGCGGACCGACGAGCAGGTGCAGCAGGTTCTTGAGGAACGCGGGCGATTTGCCTTCGTACGCGTGGCCGACGAACTGGAAGATCCAGCCGACGACGAACGCGCCGATCGCGTACGGCCATGTAAGGTACGCGGCCAGCACGTACAGCACGATCATCCCGAGGATCGCGACGTACGCTGCCGAGCGCACCGCGCGCCCGAGCGAGAGATAGTACGCCGCGACGGCGACGATCGCGAGCGCGGCAAGATTGAGATTCGGGTTGACGCCCGCGAGCGCGACGAGCCGCAGCAGCGCAATGATTCCGAGCACGATCAGTGGGATCCCGATCTCGTGGCAGATCAGGTTGCGGCGGTCGCGGTGGTACGTGCCGTAGTCGTCGAACAGCGAGCTTTCGGAAGCCATCCCGGTTACCTCACGCCGATGAACTTGTGCGTCTGCAGCGAGAGCCGTAGCCGCCCCGGATCGCGTTTCGCCGCTTCGACG
>DASZGA010000352.1:0-3134 GCA_035939295.1 Candidatus Elarobacter sp.
TGTTCGCGGCCGGTTCGATCACGTCGCCCGGACCCGACAGTGTGAACGCGATCGGCAGCCCGCTCCCGCCGCCGCCGCGGCCGGAAATCGTGATCTCCGCGCCCTTCACGACGGGCGGCAAGATCTCGCGCAGCTTCGCCACGACGTCGTCCTGCTCGCGCCGCTTGTCCTTGCGCAGCGTGATGTTGAACGTGCCGACAAATCCGCCGTCGGTCGAGCCCCACCCGTCCGGCTTCGTTCCGGCGTACGTCCGCACGGTGTCGACGTTGTTGAAATTCGCCATGACGACGTTCTCGATCTTGACCAGCGTCGCTTCGGTCGTTCCCAGCGGCGTGCCGACCGGGAACGTGATGTCACCGTGAATCTGCCCCGACTTCTGGTCGGGGACGAACTCCGTCTGCACGCCGACGTGCAGCAGCGCGAGCCCGCCCATGAACGCGGCGATCGCGACGCATCCGAGCGCTCCGCCGAACGAAGCGCCGGCATGTGAGCCTGCAACGCGCACGCCGAAGATGCCGAACCCGCGCAGCAGCCGCCCGAGCGGGATCCACGCCAGCGTGATCAGCGCGAGCACGACGTCGAACGCGGCGATGCCGAGCATGCCCTGCGAGCCGGCGAGCAGCGCGATCGCGTTGACGACCAGCAGCAGGCTGAACCAGAACGTCATCCAGCGGTGGCGAATCGCGAGCGGGAGCGCACGGTTCTTGTACCAGAGGGTGAGCCGGTCGAACCCGGTCTGGAACCACGCCAGGTACTTCGGCGGCGCGACGCTGCGGCGTTTCACCGACCACCTCGCGGCGAGCATCGGCGTGAGCGTGAACGAGACGAACAGCGAGAACACGGTCGCTACGGTGACGACGATCCCGAACTCTTTCATGTACATCCCGACGATTCCGCTCAAGAACGCCAGGGGAAGGAACACGACGACGTCGACCAGCGTGATCGCGATCGCCGCGCCGCCGATCTCGGTCCGCCCGCTGATCGCCGCGTCGAAAGGCGCTTGCCCCATGTCGCGGTGCCGGGTGATGTTCTCCAGCACCACGATCGAGTCGTCGACCAGGATCCCGATGATCAGCGAGAGCCCCATCAGCGAGACGTTGTCGAGCGTCAGCCCGAGGATCCGCATCGTGATGAAGGTCGCCAGCAGCGAGGACGGGATCGCGATCATGACGACCGCCGCGTTGCGCCAAGCGTGCAGGAACAGCATCAGCACCAGCGCGGTGAGCAGGACGCCTTCGAAGAGCGACTGCAGCACGCCGTTGAGCGACGCCTGGCTATAATCCGCCGGCGCGAACAGCTCATGGAACTCGATCTGCGGGTACTTGTCCATGATCTTCTTCATCTCGGCGCGCACGATCTTGGTCGAGCCGACCTCGTCCGAGGCGATCGTGTGGTTGATCTCGAGGATCAGCCCCGGAGCGCCGTTCATGTGCGAGATGAGCCGCTGCTCTTGGTGCGTGTCCGTGACCTGCGCGAGGTTGCCGACGGTCAGCATCTTCTGTGCGCCGCCCGGCACGACGACCGGGATCGCACCGATGTCGGCAGCCGAGTTGATTTCGGCGTGGACGGAGACGTCTCGCTCGACGGTCGGCTTGTCGATCCGGCCACCGGGAACGTTGGCGTTGTTCTGCGCGATCGCATTGAAGATATCGGTGAGCGTCGCGTTCGCGCCCATCAGCCGCAGCGGGTCGGCGCGCACGTCGAGCTCGCGCACCGCGGCGCCGTTCAGGTTGACGGTAGCGACGTTCGGGATGTGCCGGATGTCGGAGATGACGCGGTCGTTGAGAACGTCGGCGAGCGCCGAAGCGGTGAGCGTCTTCGAGTCGACGGCATACGCGAGGACGGGCGCGTCGGCACCTTCTTTGATCACCTGCGGCGGGTCCAGGTCGCTCGGCATGTAGAGCCGTGCGGTGTCGACGCGGCGCTGCACGTCGATCGCCGCGAAGTCGAGGTCGGTGCCGAGCTGGAACTGCGCGACGACGACCGCCGAGCCCGCCTGCGCGGTCGCGTTCATCGTGTCGAGGTGCTCGATCCCGTCGATCTGATCTTCGATCGGCTTGATGACCAGCCGCTCCATCTCGGCCGGCGACGCGCCGGGATAGCTCGCGACGACCGAAACAACCGGGAAGTTCACGTTCGGCTGGGAGTTCTTCCCGAGATTCAGGTACGAGATCGCACCGAATACCGCCAGCGCAATGAAGAACATCGCGACGATGATGGGCCGTTGAATAGAAAAGCGCGTCAACCACATGATCAGCAGACCGTTCCTCTCATGCCGGTCGCCCGAAACTACGAAGCCGCGCCTCCCGATGTTTCGGCGGCGCGGCTTTTTGAGTTCGTTGGTGCGCGAGACTGGATTTGAACCAGCACGGGATTGCTCCCGCTAACCCCTCAAGCTAGTGCGTCTACCAATTCCGCCACTCGCGCACGGGGGCCGCGGATCGGCCTGAGCCGGTCCGCAACCACGAGAGTGTAGGCGATCCGGAACGCCTGCGCAAGAGCCGTCCTAGGCGGCGAGCTGGTCGGAAAGAACGGAGTCGATCTTCTCGTGCAGGCGTTCGAAACCGCGGTCGCCCGCTTGCCGGTGGACGAGCTTGTGGTCGCGGTCGAACAGATAATACGCCGGCACGAACTGGTTCTCGAACCGCCGGACCAGCGTGTGCTCGTTGTCGACCGCGCACGGCCAGCCGATCCCCATCAAGCCTCGAGCGTCGTCGGTCACCTTGGCGACGTCGAGCTCTTCGGGTCCGCGCGGCTGATGGACGGCGAGCACTGCCAGCCCGCGCGGGCCGTACTCCCCTTGCCAGCGCGCGACCTCGGCGGCGACGTCGTGGCAGATCGAGCACGAGACCGACCAGAAGTGGACCAGGACCGGCCGGCCGGCGAGTTCGTCGCCCGCCGGCGGCTCGCCGATCCAGGTCGCGACGCCGTCGAGCGCCGGCAGCGCGGTTCCGGTGCGAAGCGGCACGAGCTACGCCGCGACCGTCAGCGTTTGCTGGCCGGGGGTCCACTCGGCCGGGCAGAGCCCGCCGGTCTGGAGCGCCTGGAGGACCCGGAGGGTCTCCTCGACCGAGCGGCCGACGTTGTCGTTCGTCACGACCGCGTAGCGCAGGACGCCTTCCGGATCGATGATG
>DASZGA010000353.1:0-4069 GCA_035939295.1 Candidatus Elarobacter sp.
GGGATCTCGACCGCCGCGGTCGGGATGATCGCCGAGCCGGCCGACGCCGAAGCGATCGTCGCCGACGGCCGCGCCGATCTGGTGGTCCTCGCGCGCGAGCTGCTGCGCGATCCGTACTGGCCGCTGTTCGCGGCGCGCGCGCTCGGCGCCGAAGCGCCTTGGCCCTCGCAGTACCTGCGCGCGGTCGGCGAGCGCGCGACGATGCGTCTCCCCGAGCGCGTGTAACGGCGCCCCTTGTCGCGCGCGACGGTGCGCGTGACGAGCAGAGCGTGATGACTATCGGACAACGGATTCACGCGGCGCGGATCGCCGTGGGGCTCTCGCAAGGGCAGGTCGCGGAACGCGTCGGGATCGCTCAGGCGGCGATCTCGCGGATCGAGCGCGACGAGACGCACGATCCCGGCGTGCTGATCGTGGCGGGGATCGCGCGCGCGCTCGGGATCACCGTCGACGAGCTGGTCAAAGGAAACGTGCGCAAGCGAACCGCGCAGTACTTGATGGCGTCGCGCATCGACGAGCTCGAGGCGCGCGTGGCCGCGCTCGAAGAACGGCTGGCTGCGAACCCTCCGCTGCCCGGGATCAGCCCTTCGCAGTGGTGATCAGCGCGCTCATCATCGCCGCGCCGCTCGCGTGCAGCGCGCGCGCCAGCGTCGCGGCATCGCACGGGCCGTCGGCTTCGATCCACGCGGAGACGAGGCCGAGCTGCGCGCCGGCCAACTGTGCCGCGACGAGCGCGAGCGGGAGCTCTGCCCGCGCGGCGTTCCGGGCTTCGCGTATGCAGCGCTCGAGGCGCGCAGTCATGAGACGGGCGAGGACGCGCTCCATGACGAGGCGCGGCGGGCCGTCGAACGTCGCGCGCGCGACGGCGCGGTTCGCCCAGAAGTGCTCGACCATTCCGCGCAGCCCATCGGTCGGCGCGCCGGCGAGAAGCGCGTCGGCGAGGGCGGTCAGCGGGTGCGCGACGCTGTGCTCGAAGACGTCCTCTTTGCTCTCGAAGTGTTCGTAGAACGTCGAGCGGCCGATGTCGGCGCGGTCGATCAGATCGCGGACCGTGAACCCGTCGTAGCCGCGCGAAAGCATCAGGTCGTAGAACGCGCCGAGGACGAGCGATTGGGTGCGCGCGACGCGCCGGTCCCGCTTCTTCCCTTCTTCCAAGCCTGAACGCTCCGTTTTCCGGACACTTCGCCGCCGCGGTCCGGAAGCGGACGCGGCCTGCACGAGCCTCCATCGATTTCGGCGCGGGCGGCGCTATGGTAGGCGCAACACCACGTCCGAGAGGTATCTCATCGTGTCGAACGTCCTCGTGCCTCCTGCCGAGTCATCGGCGCCGCCCGGAAAGATCGCGGGCTACGCGATCGGCGCGTGCGCCGTGCTCACCATGCTCGCGATCGCCATGCACCCGCAGGCGGAGCACCGCCGCATGGCCGAGGCGGTCAACGAGATCGCGCAGCTCGCACCGATGCTGCGCATCGTGCACGGGACCGTGATCGCCTTCATGATCGCGCTGCTGTACGGCTTGACGGTGTATTCATTGCGACGCGGGCTGAACCGTGAGGCGGTCGTCGCGGCGCTGGTCGCGTACGCCGCGGGCGCGGGCGTGATGGTGCTCGCGGCGTTGATCGACGGGTTTCTGATCCCGATGATCGCTTCAACCTACGCCGGGGCGTCGAGCGAGGTGCTGCGGATCGGCGCGAGCGTGCTGGCCGCCTGCGGCGCGGCGATCCAAGTGCTCGCGAAGTTCGGCGTCGTCGCGATGTCGGCGGCCATCGCACTGTGGTCGGCCGATCTGCTGCGCGAGCGCGGCACACTGCGCATCGCCGGGATCGTCGGCTGCGCGGCGGTAGTGATCCCGCTCGGCGTGCTCTTCGCCGAGGGCAAGTACATCGTGCCGCTGACGCTCAGCATCATTGTCGTCGCGCAAGGGATCTGGTACCTCGCGATCGCGAGTTTGCTCGTGCGAGAACGGGTGTAACCTCAGTCCGCGCTTCGGACCTCCGCTCCGTCGAGGGCGTACGCTGCGTAGCGGAAGTCGCGGATCAGCGCGACGTCGGCGCCGCTCCAGCCGATCAGGATGAAGTACGTGCTCGGTGTGCCCCTGCTGGCGTCGTCGACGAGAATCGCGGGCCGGCGGTCGACAAACCCCAACCGCATCCGCCAGCCTTCGGTGGCTGAGTAGTTGCCGAAGTAGGTCTGCACCTCGCTGCGGCCGTTCATCTCTTTGCGGGCGACGAGCTGGAGGTGCACCTCGGCGGCGAGCATGTCGCGGATCGCGTCGAACTCGCGGGCGTTGAAATGGTCGATATAACGGCTCAGCAACGAGCGCTCCGGGCCGGACAGCTCCGGCGGCGGAAGGTCGTCTGGCTCCAGCGCCAGCGCGCGCAGTCGCGTGCGACCGCGGTTCAGCGCCGACTTCACCGCCGGCACGCGCGCATCCATGATCGTGCCGATCTCCGCGAGCGAGTAGCCCAGCACGTCCTTCAGGATGACGGAGCTGCGCTGCAGGACGGGGAGCCGCATGAAGGTGCGCAAGGACGTGGTGACGATCTCGCCGGTCTCGAAGTCGCCGCTCGGATCTCGTTGCATGTCGGGGTCCTCATCGGCGATCCGCGCCTCGTTTCGCGAGCGGCGGCGCAGGAAATCGAGCGCGGTGTTGTGCGCGATCCGGAACAGCCATCGTTCCGGCTGTTCGGGGCTCCTGCCGTCGCCGACTGCGCGCAAGGCTTTCATCATCGCGTCTTGGAGCACGTCCTCGCCGTCGATCACCGAGCCGGTCATCCGCGCGCAGTATCGATGAAGCTTCGGCCGCATCTCGACCAGAAGCCGCTCCAGGCCGTCCCGCATCACCGCGGCCGTCGCCGTCTCGCTCATACCCCTCTTGACGACCGGAAGGCTCCGGAGGATTCGGCTTGAAGGCTCGACTACTTCACGGCCGCGCGCAGCCTCTACGCTCGGCACGGATTCACGGAGTGCCCACCGTTCGCCGGCTACGTCCCGGACCGGAACAGCATTTTCATGACACTCGAGCTGTGCACGACGTAGCCTTGCCGGCGAACTCGCGCAACACCGTGTTAAATTGCTCCGGCCTTTGGAGCGGTGCGAAATGGCTCACGTCCGGCAGCACGATGAGTTCTGAGCCCGGTATGTTGCGGGCGAGATATTCGGCGTGCTCGCGCTTGATGAACTCGTCGTGCTCGCCCAGCACGATGGCGACGGGTACGCCGATTCGCGCGAGCTGGTCTGCGGAATAGTTCGGCTCGGTCTTCATCATCAAGGAAACCGCTTCGACGAAATCTTTGAATTGATCCGGGGTGGACGAGAGCTCGGCATAGTCTTTCGCGTGCCTGCGGAAACAGCGGTCGAGCGCCGGGCTCGGGTGCACGGTTTCCTTTGTCCCGCTGGGGTCCATGTTGCACGCAAAGAAGAACACGCCGGTAATGCGAGACGGAACCGTCATCGCAAGGATCAGCGCGATGCAAGCGCCGTCGCTCCAGCCCGCGACGGCCGCTTTCTCGACGCGCGCCGCGTCCATCACGGTGAGCACGTCGCTCGCCATCAGCTCGTAGCTGAACGGACGCTGGTCCCGCGTACTGCGGCCATGGCCCCGGCTGTCGATCGGCACGACCCGGTAACCGGCGCTCAACAGCATCGGGACCTGGTAGCCCCAATTCCCGCTGTGGCCGAGACCGCCGTGCAGCAAGACGACCGGGGGCCCCGATCCGTAGGATGCGTACCAGATGCGAGCGCCCTCGTTCGTCACGTATCCCTGAACAGTCGGCGGCGGTAGCGGCGGTGGGCCGTGCGCTTCAAAGCGCTCGAGGTCGTCGTCGCGGATCATGTTCGCGGCACTTCATCCTCGTCGAGATGGCACCATGCAACAAGAGAAAACGGCCCCCGCCGGAGCGGAGGCCGTCTTTCGCGTACGAGCGGACCTCGCAGTCTTAGATCTTGATGCGAGCCTCGACGTACACGTTGAACGGGAAGTTCGGGAATATCGGGTCGTACGGGGTCGCCAGGAACGGCTGGATCTTGTCACCGGGGTTGTACTGGTTTCCGGCCGGCTGCGGACCCG
>DASZGA010000354.1:0-8806 GCA_035939295.1 Candidatus Elarobacter sp.
TCATGCGAGCCGTTCGGCGAGCCGCAGCGCGCCGCGAACCGGTTCGTCGCCGCCTTTGACGACCGCCAGGCCCGGGATGTCGCCGATCAGCCGCGTCTCGAGCAAGAACGAGAGCAAGCTGTTCTCGCGAAGCAGCCCGCCGGCGAACGCGATCGCGGGCGATTTGTCGAGCAGGTCGACGGCGCGCAACGCCGACTTCAGCAGATCACCGAGCTCTTGAGCCGCTTGCTGCACGATCTTCGTCGAAGCGCGGTTTCCTTTGTCGGCGAACGCGACGATGCTCGGCGCCATCGCCGCGATCTTCGCCGGCTGCGCCGGCGCGTCGTAGAGCGCGCCGATGAACCGCTCGCGGTCGGGTGCGTCGAGGACGCGCGCGACCAGATCGGCCGTCTCGTCGCGGTTCGCGCGCCCGTCGAGAACGCGGCCGTAGAGCTTCACGGCCTGCATCCCGATCCAGAACGCGGACCCTTCGTCGCCCGCCAAGTGTCCCAGTCCGCCGACGCGCTGCACACGCTCGCCGTGCTCGGCGTACGCGCTCGATCCCGTTCCCGCGATCAGCACCGCCCCGTCGCCGTCGGAGATCGCTGCGCGCAACGCGATCGCCGTGTCGTCGGCGACGACGACGTTTGCCCCGCGAAACGCGAGCGCGACCAGCTCCCGCAGACCCTCCGCAACGCGCTCGCGGCCTGCACCGGCGGCTCCCGCGTAGACGGCGTCCGGCGTCTCGCCGTGCAATACCTCGCGAATCACCCTGATGATGACGTCGGCCGCGTCGTCGATGCCGATCGTCGTCGCGTTCGCCGCACCGCCCCGCGCCTCGCGAACGTACGCGCCGTCTTTCGAGAGAGCCGCGACGGTCGAGGTTCCGCCGGCGTCGACGCCTACACAGATCACGCGGTTCAGCTTCTCCGCGCGGCGGAACGGTCCGCTCGCGATGCGTCCTCGTGTGCTTCTTCTTCAAGGTGAAGACGGTCGAGCAAGGCGTCGAGCTCGTACGGTGCGATCGCACCCAGCACGCGCGGACCGCTCGCGCCGGTCACGCGCGGCAGCCCGGCGGTGCGACCGCGCAGCGCCGTGTAGCCGAGCACCGCGAACGCGATCGCTTCCTTCGCGTCCGCGTCGACGCCGAACTCGTCGGAGACCGCGACGCGGACGCCGGGCAGCAGCGTTCGCAGCCCTTCCACCAGCGCCGGGTTGCGAGCGCCGCCGCCGCTGACGATCAGCAGCGCCGCGCGCGGCGCCATCGTCCAGAACGCGTCCGCGACCGTACGAACCGTCAGTGCGGTCAGCGTCGCGACGGCGTCGGCGAACGGCTTGGCGTCGAGCTCGGCGCGCCGGCGGGCGATGTACGGCGCGCCGTACTCTTCGCGACCCGCCGTCTTCGGCGGCATCCGGCGAAAATACGGGTCGTCGAGCATCCGCGTCAGCAGCGCCATGTCGACGACGCCGCTGCGCGCGAGCTCCCCGTCGCGGTCGAACCGGAGAGCGCCGTCACTGCGCAGTGCGACGTAGGTGTCGATCGGGAGGTTCGCCGGGCCCGAGTCGAACGCGATCCCGTCCGGCAGAACGGTCATGTTCGCGATCCCGCCCAGATTCAGCGCGACACACGGCGCCTGCTCTCCGAACAGCAGCATGTCGACGAACGGAACGAGCGGCGCGCCCGTCCCGCCGGCGGCGGTATCGGCGGAACGGAAATCGTAGATCACCGTCGTTCCGACGCGCTCGCGAATGCGGAACGCATCGCCGAGCTGCAACGTATGATGCGCGTCGCCGGCATGCGCAATGGTCACGCCGTGCGAAGCCACGGCATCGAGCCGCGTCCCGCCCGCCACCGCGCGGACCGCCTCGCCGAACGCTTCACCGATCGCCGCGTGCAGCGTGGAAAGCTCGAGCGCACCGATCGCCGCCGGCGGATACGCCGCGACGATCCGCGAGCGCAACGATTCGTCGAACGGCACCGTCTCGAAGCGCTCGCACGCCGCGCGCACGCCCTCACCATTCGCGACGACCTCGCACACCGCGACGTCGATCCCGTCGAGCGACGTCCCCGAGATTACCCCCGCGATCTTCATGCGTGCGCCGCGACGGCGTCGAACGCCGACACCGCCGCGTCGGCGACGGCGGCGCGGATCTTGCGGATGTCGGTGCGACCGTGGTGAACCGCGTTGGTCAGCAGGACGACGTTGAGATCGCGTTCCGGGTCGACCCAGATCGAGGTGCCGGTGAAGCCGGTGTGACCGAAGGTCGCCGGCGACATCAGCGGTCCGCACGAGTTCTCGTCGTTCGTCTTCAGCGCCCAGCCGAGGCCGCGGCGCAGCACGGGATCCCACGCCTGTTCGCGCACGGCCTCGCGCGCCAGGTCGCGGTCGAGCGGCGTCCCGCGGCCGCGCAGCGCGCCGAGATACCATTCGCCGAGCAGCGCCACGTCGCGCGCCGTGCCGAACAGCCCCGCGTGTCCCGCGACACCGCCCATCAAGTACGCCTTCTCGTCGTGCACGTCGGCTTGGACGCTCCCGCGCCACGCGTCGGTCTCCGTAGCGGGGATCGCAGACCGTTCGATTCCGCGCGGGCGATACGCGGTCGCGGTCGCACCCCACGCCCGCAGCATCTCCTCGACGGCGCCCGCGAGCGTGCCGCCTGCGGCGCGCGCGACGATCGTGCCGAGCGCGATGAACCCGAGATCGCTGTAGATCACCTTCGCGCCGGGCGTCTCGGCAAGCGGTTCGGTCAGCGCGAACTGTTCGACGTCGCGGTCGAGCAGCGTGCGATAGTCGGCGCCGCTCTTGAAGCCGGCGTCGTGCGCGAGGATCCGGCGCAGCGTGATCGCCGCGTGCGGCGTTCCGCGCCACTCCGGAACGACGCCGCCGAGCGGCGCGTCGAGCGTCAGCGCGCCGCGCGCGACCACATCGAGCGCGAGCGTCGAGACGAAGACCTTCGTGATCGAAGCGAGGTCGAAGCGCGTGTCGGCGTAGACGGGAAGCGGCGCGCCGTCCGTGCGCGTGCGCCCGAAGGCGCGCTCGTAGCGCAGCCTTCCGCCCTGTTCGATCCGAACGACGGCGGCGCTGAAACGCTCGCCGAGCGCGGCCTGGACGGCCGCGCCGGCCTCAGCGTACAGCGGCGCTCTCGTTCAAGCTCACCGGCAGCTCGCCGCGCGGTTCGGCGCGGCCGGTGAGCACGTCGGCGCACCCTTCGAGCGAGATCATCTGCCCGCCGTAGATGCAGACCAGCCGTTTCGCCTGCGGCCACAGCGCCGCGTCGTACGGCGAGCGCGCCGAGACGATCAGCGCATCCGGCGCCAGCGTGAGGATTCGCGCGACCGCCGCCGACTGCGCCGGAAAGAGATGCGCATCGCGCGTCACGACGACGAACTCGCGGTCGCCGAGCGCCGGGATGTGCTCGAGCAGCAGATCCACGTCGTCGACCGCGGGTTCCAGCGGAACGCGCATCACCTCGCTCTTCCATCCGCGCCGGCGAAGCGCCGAGCTCAGCGAAGGCAGCTCGTCCGCCTTCTTCCGTCCACCGGACAGCGCTACGTTGTCGACGGCGGTTCCTTCGAACGAGATCACCGTGACCGGTTTGCCGGCGCGCAGCTGGGGTTCGCCGCGCAGTACGGTCAGCGCGCGTTGCGCGGCTTCGAGCGGTGCGTTCTCGTCGACGGGTCCGTCGTATGCGCCCTGCGCCGCGAGACGTTCGCGCAAGCCGTGGACGCGCGCGTACGCTTCTTGCAGCCGCGCGAGCGGGACCTCGCCGTCGCGCACCGCTGCGGCGATCGCTTCGGCGGCGTCGTGCGCGAGCTGCAGCTGATGGCTGACCAGCAGCAGGTCGGCGCCCGCAGCGAGCGCGAGCACGGCGCCGCGCACCGTTCCGACGCTCCCCGCGATCGCGTCCATCTCGAGACAGTCGGTCGCGACGACGCCGTCGTAGGCGAGCTCGCCGCGCAAGAGGTTCGTCAGCACGGCGTGCGACAACGTCGCGGGGCGATCGGGATCGAACGCTTCGATGACGACGTGCGCCGTGATCACGATCGACGCGGCGCCGGCAGCGAGGACGCGCTTGAACGGGACCAGGTCGCGCGCGCGCAGCGTCTTCGCGTCGGCAGTGACGTGCGGGAGCGCGACGTGCGAGTCTTCGGCGGTCGAGCCGTGACCCGGGAAATGCTTCACCGTCGCGGCAACGCCGGCGCGCTCCAGACCGCGCGCGAACGCGCCGGCGAACGCGCCGACCCGCTGCGGATCGTCACCGTACGCGCGCGTGCCGACGACGACGCTGCGCGGCTGCAGCGAAAGGTCGGCGACCGGCGCGAGGTCGACGTTGATCCCGAGCCGCGCAAGATCGCGTCCGAGCAAGGTTCCGAGCCGTTCGGCGAGCGGGACGTCGCCTGTCGCGCCGACGGCCATCGCCGAAGGCAGCGCGGCGACGCCGTGCTGCAGCCGCTCGACGCGGCCGCCTTCCTGATCGACGGTGATCAGCGGCGGCGGCTCCCCGAGCGCGCGCAGTGCGGCTACCACCTCGCGCAGCTCATCGGTCGTGCCGACGTTGCGCGCGAACAAGATGACGGCGCCCGGACCGAACGCGCGCAGCGCCTCGAGCGGAACGTCGCCGACGGTACTGCCGGGGAACCCGACCCCGATCACGCCTCGTGCGAGCGCGACCGGATCAGCAGGGAGCGTCATTCATGTGCGCTTCGACGCGCACGCGAGCGAACCCGGCGGCTAGTGCTTGATCAGGCGGATGATCTGCGCGACGATCTTCCCGGCCGTCTTCGAGATGAAGATTTGCACCTTCGATCCCTTCGAGACGTCGGTCAGCGTGTGATAGCCGGGATCGTCGGACTGCACGCTCGTCGTCGGCATCGTCGAAACGTCGACGCGGCCTTGCGTCGTCGAGTCCACCGTCACCACGCCGCGCGAGTAGTCGACGTTCGTCACCTTGCCTTCGATCACGCCGCCGTCACGCTGCGGCTGCGCCGCCGCGGTCGCCGTCGGTGCGGGCGAAGGTGCGGCGAGGGCGGCCGTGGGGACGAGGAACAGGCCCAAAACCAGAACGACGACGAGCCGGGGCATCACCCCGTGATAACGCATGGAAGGTCTACGTTCGTTTCGAGGGATCCGGCCCGATCGTCCCGACCAAGCGGAAATATGCTTCACGCGCTTCGGGCTCGCCCGCTTTCGCGCGGGCCCGGGCGGCGCGCGCTTCGACGATCGCGTCGTCCTGCGCCGCCTTCCCGCCGAGGACGAGCCGCAGCGCGAGCAACGCCTCGTCGGCGGCGCGCGCACCGACCGTCTCCAGGGCACGGTAAAACGGCTGCGCGCGCGGATCGGGCGAGCGGTCGCGCAGCGCGGCGGCGATCGCGTCTGCCTTGGTGGGCCGGCCGTCGAGGAGGTAACCGTCGAGAGGGTGCAGTTCCACGAAGATGCGATTCGCGGTGCGCCTCATTGCGCTTGCCGCGGCGTTCACGACCCTCGCCGCCGCGCCGCCACCCTCCGACCCGCTCGCCGCCATCGCCGCCGCGAACGGCCACCCGGCCGCGCTCCACTTCCGCGCCACCGGAACGCGCGTCGTCGAAGGCCGGACGATCGTCACGACGATCGACCAGCTCGGGAGCGCGCGGCTGATCCGGCGCTGCATCGCCGGCGTCTGCGGCGGGACGTGGTTCGACGGCACGCGGCGCTGGACGTTCGGGCTCAACGAGGTCCCGCTCCCGGAAGAGATCGACGCGACGGTCCTCAGCGAGCGAACCCTTGCGGCCATCTCTTCTTACGCCTTCGCCGAGCCGGCGTTCCGCGCCGGCGGCGGGAGCGTCGTGCGCGCCGCCGACGGGCGCTGGCACGTCCGCGCCCGCGACGGCGTGGAACTGCTGGCCACGATCGATCCGGCGAGCCATGCCGTCCGCCGCATCGAGCTTCCGGACGGCACCGCGATCGCGCTCTACGCCCGCGAGACGCGCGCCGGCGGCGCGACCTTCGCGCTCGAGCGGATCGGACCGTACGAGTCCGGCCGGCTGGACGAGGTCACCGTCGTTCCGGAACCGCTGGGGCCGCCCTCCGGTGCGCCCGCGGCGGTCTCCGGCGAAGCGGCGCTCCCGCTCGGCGGCGATCCGATTCCGATCGTCCCGTGCACGCTGGGCGGGAAGAGCGCGCGCTGCCTGCTCGACAGCGGCGCGACCCCGAGCGCGATGACCCTCAACCTCGCCGAGTCGCTGAACCTGGAGCCGCACGGCGAGATCGAGATTTCGGGGCTCTCGCGCTTCGCGACCGGGTTTGTCGAGGCGGGGCCGCTGATGCTCGGGCCGGCGCGCTTCGAGCGCGCCCGGTTCGCGGTGATCCCACCGTCGAGCGCGGCCCGCTTCGACGTCGTCGTCGGGAGCGATCTGCTGGCCCGGCTGCGGCTCGTCTTCGACCTGCCGCACCGGACGGTCCGGGTGCAGGCCGGCGGGACCGGGGGCATTTCGCCGCGCGCCGTCCGGCTGACGTTCCGGGCCGGTTCGCCGATCGTGCAGACGATGTTCGGTCCGCAGGGCGCCCGCGCGCTCTTCGACACCGGCGATCAGGCCGTGCTCTCGTTCGGCTACGCCGCGTACCGCGAGGGGCCGCAGTGGGCGGTGATTGGGCGCGGCCAGGCGACGGGGATCGGGGGCGGCGGGGACGACGCGTTCACGGTCGACGTCCCGGAGGTCCAGATCGGGCCGCTGGCGCTCGGCAAGACCCGCGCGACGGTCCGCCGGACCCAGACGATCGCGCATATCGGGATCGGGTTGTGGGACCGTTACCTGATCGACCTCGACGAGGCGGCCGGACGGATCGAGTTTAGTCCCCGGTAATTGAGGGGTACGAAAGTCCCAAATCGGGGCTAGGACGTCCCGGGACGGAGCATTTCCGGATGGATCCTCTGCGCGATCTGGTCGAACGACTCGACAAGCAAGATCCCGCGACCGCCGCCCACGGAAGAGCGGTGGCGAGCTGGTGTGCCCGGATCGTCGCGCAGCTCCGCCTCGGTCGCGACGAGCAGGCCTTCATCGTCCGCTCCGGGCTGATCCACGACGTGGGGAAGCTGTGCGTCCCCCAGGAGCTGATCCGCGCGCCGCGCGCCCTCCTCGCCGCCGAGCGCGAGCTGATGGCGATGCACGTGATCGAGGGCGAGCGGCTCCTCGCCCAGCACGACGCCCTCGACTTCCGCGACGCGGTGCGCTCGCACCACGAGCGCTACGACGGCCGCGGCTACCCCGACGGGCTGCGCGGGACCGGGATCCCGCTGCCGGCTCGGATCGTCGCGGTCGCGGACGCCTACGACGCCATGACCGGGCAGCGGCCCTATCGCTTCCCGATGACCCCGGACCGGGCGCTGCTCGAGATCGAGCGCGGTCGCGGGAGCCAGTTCGACCCCGGCATCGTCGAGGTGATGCTGGCCGTCGTCGGCGACGTGCTCCGGCCGGTCGCCGTTTAGCGGCCTAGTCCAGGTCCGCTTCCAGCGCCTCGGCGGTTCGCTGCATCACTTTCGCGAGCAGCGCGATCGCGCCGGCGCGGTTCGTGTTGAGCAGCATGTACTGCATGCGGTCGTTGGGGTGCAGCACGACGAAAACGCCCTTGCTGCCCTGCGTGATCGACTGGAGGATGCGGTCGATGAACGCCTTGTCCTCGTCGTCGAGCTGTACCGCGCCGCCCTCTTCCTTGAGGAGGTCGCGGAGGAAAGTGTCGAGATTCTCTGGGACGTCCATAGCGCGAAAAACACCCTCGTTGGAGTACGAGCGTTTTGTCTCTTTGTGGTATCGGCCGAATGGCGGGAAAGTGAAGGGGCCGAGTCAAGGTTCAGTAAGGACCTAGGGTGATAACGATCCGCGCCTGCGGCGCGGTTCCCGCGGAAGGAGGCTTCTACGTTCAAGGGATTCGGCGCGTTCATCGGACGCGGAAACGTCGTCGACCTTGCTGTCGCCGTCGTCGTCGGTGCGGCGTTCACCGCGGTCGTGAACGCGCTGGTCAAGGATCTGATCACGCCGCTGATCGCCGCCTTGGTCGGCAAGCCGGACTTCTCACGGCTCGGCTTCACGCTCAACAGCTCGCACTTTGCGCTCGGCGACTTCGTCAACGCGCTGCTTACGTTCGTCCTCGACGCGCTGGTCATCTACTATCTGATCGTGGTGCCCCTTCGTGCCGCAGCCGAGCGGTTCGAGAAGCCGGCGACGCCGGTGCTCGCGCAGAAGACGTGTCCGGAATGCTTGAGCGAGATCCCGCAAGACGCGCGCCGCTGCAAGTACTGCACCGCGGTCGTGATGCGCGGAGCGGACGCGCGCATCTGAAGCCGTGATGACGGACGTCGCGATCGTCGGCGCGGGCGCCGCCGGGCTCGCTGCCGCGCGCATCCTTTCGCAGCACGGCATTTCGGTCGTCGTGCTCGAAGCGCGCGAGCGGATCGGCGGACGGTTGTACACGTGCGAAGACCCGGGATTGCCGGTAGCCGTCGAGCTCGGCGCGGAGTTCATCCACGGTTGTCCCGACGAGACGTTCGCGCTGCTGCGCGAAGCCGGCACGGTTGCGATCGATACCGGCGGGACCGCATTTTCGTACGACGGCGGCGAGTTGCGCGAACGCGAGGATCCGTTCGAGATCATCGCTCGAATGATGCGCAACGCGCGCGCGCTCAAGCACGACGTCAGCGTCGAAGAGTACCTGCGATCCCTGCCGGACGGCCCGGAGACCGAGCGCGAGCGGCGCTACACGCGGATGATGGTCGAAGGGTTCGACGCCGCCGATCCGGCGATCGCGAGCGTCTTCGCGATCGCGGCCGAGTGGGACGACCAGAAAGGGCAGAC
>DASZGA010000355.1:0-2851 GCA_035939295.1 Candidatus Elarobacter sp.
GCGGTCGCGATGCTCGGCACCGGAAACGGCAACGGCGCGTGCATCTACGCGCTGAACAACGACATCGACATGAACGCGACGACGATCCGCGCGCCGAGCTGCGGGATCATCTCGAACGGGATCATCAACTTCAACAGCGACAACATCACCGCGGCATCGATCGGCGCCGTCGGGCAGATCAACTCGAACGCATCGACGTTTCCCGAGGCTTCGCCGGCGCATTCGCTTCCGGCGATCGACCCGTGCCCGACCATCGACGCGTGCCGCAATCTGACCAGCATGCCGCCCGCGCAGACCCCGTGCACGTATTCCAACGTCAGCAAGAACGCCTGGACGGGAACGATGTACCCCGGCGTCTACTGCCAATCGACGAACCTGAACGCGTCGAACGTCACCTTCGCGCCCGGCCTCTACGTCTGGGTCAACGGCCTCAACGTGAACGCCACCACGATGACCGGTTCCGGCGTCACCTTCTACATCGCGAACAGCTCCATGAACGTGAACGCGGCCGGAATGAACCTGACCGCGCCGACGACCGGGCCTGACGCCGGAATCCTCGTCTACCAGCCGTCGAGCAACCAGTCGAGCGCGAACCTGAACGCATCGGGCAGCTCGGACGTCGAAGGGACGATCTACCTCCCGACCGGGACGCTGACCACGAACGCGACCTTCAACACCTGGATGCTCGTCATCGCCGGCATCATCCACATGAACTCCGCGAACGTGACCGTCCCGGGCAACAACACGTACGTCGGCGCGCCGCGCCGCGGGATCCTCGCCGAATGAGCGCGCGCAAGCTCGCGCTCGCGCGCGGCGAGTCCGGTTCAGCCCTCGTCGAGCTGTCGGTCATCGCGCCGCTGCTCGCTCTTCTTCTGATCGGAAGCTTCGAGGTCGGCCGCTTCGCGCAGTTCGCGATCGTGGTCGGGAACGCGGCGCGCGCGGGCGTCCAGTACGGCGCGCACGATTTGGTGACCGCGAACGACAACACCGGGATGCGAACCGCGGCGCTGAACGACGGCGGCAACATCGCCGGCCTGAGCGTAACGACGGCGTCCCATTACTGCACCTGTGCCGACGGCTCGGCGTCGACGTGTCAGCCGACCGACTGCCCGGCGAGCCATCGTCTCCTGTTCGTCCAGGTCGACACGACGGGCTCGTTCCCCTCGCTCTTCCATTTTCCGGGCGTGCCGGTAACGTTCAACGTGAACGGCCACGCCGTCATGCGCGTCGGCCAGTGACCGTTCGTGGCCGCGCACGAAACGGCGAACGCGGCGGCACGCTGGCGGAGTTCGCCATCGTCCTAACGGCATCGCTGATGCTCATGTTCGGCGTGATCGACTTCGGCCGAGCAGCCTACACCTATCATCTGCTCTCCAACGCCGCCCGAATGGGAACGCGCTACGCGATCGTCCGCGGCTCGTCGTGCACGCTGACCGGCTGCCCCGCCAGCGCGACCGACATCCAAACCTACGTTCGCGGCCTCGCCGGAGAGCTCAACACGAGCTCGATCACCGTCGACACGACCTGGACCACGAGCACCGGCTGCAGCGGCGCGCCCTATCAAGGTCCGGGCTGCAAGGTCGCGGTGTCGGTCTCGTATCCGTTCCACTTCATGGTCGTCCCGCTGATGCCGGCGTTCACGATGAACATCGCATCGACGTCAACCATGATCATCTCGCAGTAACACGATCACAGCGGCACGGCGCCCGCATACCCCGTAAGCTCGACGTACCCCATGCCGACAGCGTTTCCGCTCCCAGCATCCTTGACGTCGACCGACCCTTCCCAATACGAAACCCCGCCCGCCGTATTCGCAAGCTCCTGATCCCGAACCGTGGGCACGATCGCAAGATCAAGCCGCGCCGACGGCACCCGCAACCGCCACCCGCTCGGATACGTGCCGCCGGTATGCGGGCTCTTCCAGCTCCCGGTCGCCTCCACGACGACATCATCGCGCCCCAAGTACCGCACCCCGCCCCGCGGATCGACAAGGGAGCCACTCGACTCAGGCGTGAGCGTCCCATCTTTTTTCCGGAGCCGATACAGCATAATCTCGCGCCGGTCATCGAGCTGAACCGAAAACCAATCCCACCCCGCCTGATCCTTCTGCAGCTCATCCGACCCAAACTCATGGTCCATCCACGAAGTCCCATCGACGCGCAAATCTTGCCCGCCATACTTCAACGTGCCCGAAGTCCGCAACCGCGTCATCGAGTAGTAATGTGAGGCGCACGTCGCACAAGCCGCCTTGACCGAAACCCCATCGTGCCCGTGCACAGCAGGAGCCTTCTCCGCAATCTGCACGAGGTCAACGCCAAAGTCGCTCGCATTCGCCCGCATCCGAAACGGCGATCCGCCACTCAATGTCCACGTATCCACCGCCACATCGAGCGCACGATCGGAAGCGCGTCCCATCCCCAGCGCCTCCCGAGCAAACCGTTCGTCGTATACAAACCGCTGTCCGTTCTCATCCGTAACAGCAAGATGCACGGGAAAAACCTGATTCCCCCGCCACTTCGATTGCTGTACGCCAGGCCGCGGATCCCCCGGACGCAGTCCAAACCGAAAAAACGTCAACTCGTACCCGAATCGTCTTCCATCCCGCGCGCGAAGGTGCCCAGTATAATACCACCACTCGCTCTGAAACCCAAAATGCGCCGCATGATCCCTGGGAAATACAAACATCCACGGCAAGCGAGCATTGAGAAATCCAAGAGAAGTAGTCTGCGGAAGGTGCGTTGCCGCAACCGTGCCGGGCGGTGGTGCGGCATGCACTCCGTTGCGGGGTACTACGAGGGTGAGCGGAGCCAGGATGGCGAGAGCGAACCCGAGTGTAGCGACAGCTCGCGCA
>DASZGA010000356.1:0-6626 GCA_035939295.1 Candidatus Elarobacter sp.
CATGAGTCAGAGTCGTCCGAAACGTCATGGGACGGCAACAATGCGGACGCGAAGCAGTCACTCCGGAGGCCTTAGTCTCTGATGAGTGAGATGGCAGCAGCAGCAACGGCACCTGCAACCGAGTCGGCCGCCCGGGCAGCAGCCGAAGAAGACGTCCGCATCCGGCCGATTACCGTGGCGGAATACCATCGCATGGGGAAAGCCGGGATCATCGCACCGGACGAGCGCGTCGAGCTGCTCGACGGTAGGCTGATCGAGATGCCGCCCGTCGGGCCCGAGCACGCGTACAGCGTACGGCGTCTAGATGCATACTTCCAGCAACGTTTTGCGGGGCGTGCGTCGGTGAGCATTCAAGGTCCGATGGCGCTCGACAGGAAATCGGAGCCGCAGCCGGACGTCATGCTGAACCCGCTGCCTGACCAGAAGTACGCGAAAGCACATCCGACACCGGAAGACGCGTTGCTCGTGATCGAGGTAGCGCAGTCATCCCTTGCGTACGATCAGGGCCCGAAGCTTCGCGCTTATGCACGGCGCGGCGTCCGCGAGTACTGGATCGTTGACCTCGTGCACGGGCGAGTCGAGGTCTATCGCGATCCGCACGGCGAGCGCTATCGTGTCCACCTCAGCGCCGCGCGCGGGCAAGTTGTGGCGCCGCTCGCATTCCCGGGCGAAACCATCGCCGTCGACGAGTTCCTCCCGCCGCCACCGTAGGCAGGGCGTACGCCCGGAGGTCAGCGGGGCTGCGTTGAACCTGCGCGGGGTGATTCGGCTTCTGGACTCTGAGACGATCGGGCAGATCGCGGCCGGTGAGGTGATCGAACGGCCGCTTTCGGTCGTCAAGGAGCTGGTCGAGAACGCGCTCGACGCGGGCGCCGGCCGCATCGCGGTGCGCGTGCGCGGCGGCGGGCTGGTGGAAATCGAAGTGGCTGACGACGGGAGCGGAATCGCACCCGGCGATCTCGCGCTCGCGGTGCGAAGGCATGCGACTTCGAAGATCGCCGATGCGGCCGGGCTCACGCATGTCGATACGCTTGGGTTTCGCGGCGAAGGGCTGGCATCGATCGCGGCGGTTGCGAAGCTGACGATCGTCTCGCGTGCTGCGGGCGCGGACGTTGCGACGGCGATCGACGTGCACGGCGAGGAGATCGGCGAGCCGCGGCCGCTGGCCGGGCCGCCGGGGACGCGCGTCGTCGTGTGCGATCTGTTCGCGAACGTTCCGGTACGGCGCGAGTACCTGCGCTCGCCCGCGGCCGAGTTCGCGCGGATCGCATCGTGGCTCGCGACGCTGGCGCTCGCGTATCCGGACGTCGGCTTCACGCTGGAACACGACGGGAAGACGACGTTCGCGTTCGCGCCCGGCGACGATCTCGCGCCGCGGCTGCGGCACGTCTTCGGCGCGAGCGCGGCGCCGATGGTGCCGATCCACGGCGAGGACGCACGCGCCGGGGTGAGCGGCTGGGTCAGCTCGCCGGGCGACGACCGGCCCGATCGTCGCAATCAAGTGCTGTTCGTGAACGGGCGGTTGTTGCGCAGCACGCTGCTCAGCGGCGCGTGGTCGGCCGCATACCGGACCTTCGCGATGGTCGGGCGCTATCCGTACGGCGTTCTCTATCTGAGCGTTCCGCCGAACGAAGTCGACCCGAACGTCCATCCCACCAAGAGCGACGTGCGTTTGCGGCACGGCGAGCGCGTCGTCTCGGTGGTAAAGGACGCGATCGGGAGCGCGCTGCGGCGCGGCGCGGCGGAACGGCTGCAGCGTTCGATCTCGTTCGCCCCGCCCTCGCGCGAGCTCGGCGCGAACGGTTCGGCGCAGACCGACTGGGAAGAGCAGTTTCTCCCGGCGAGTGACGACGCAGGCGGGGCGGAGAAGAAGACCCTGCGCGTTCTCGCGCAGGTCGATCGCACGTTCATCCTCGCGAGCGACGGCGACGCGGTCGTGCTGATCGACCAGCACGCGGCCCACGAGCGGATCGTCTTCGAGCAGCTCGTAGCGAATGCGCGCGCGCACGCCGCGGCCGAGCCGCTGCTGATCCCGTACACGTTCGAGGTGCGCCCCGACGAAGGCGACCGGCTCGACGCATCGCTGGAAGCGCTCGCCGCAGGCGGCCTCCACGTCGAGCACTTCGGCGAACGCGCGTACCGCGTCACCGCGACGCCGTCGCGGCTCGTTCATGCCGGCCGCACGCGCCCGTTCGACGTCGCGGAGTTCATCGAATGTCTCGGCGACGACGTGCGCGGGCTCGACGCCGACCAGCGCGTGTGGGCGTCGCTTGCGTGTCATTCCGTCGTGCGCGCGCACGAGCGGCTGGAGTATCCCGAGATGACGGCGCTCGTCGAGCGGCTGCAGCGCTGCGAGAACCCGATGCACTGCCCGCACGGCCGGCCGACGATCGTACGGCTGAACGCCGATCAGATCGCGCGGCTCTTCAAACGGGTGTGACGCCCGGGATTCTGATCCTCACCGGGCAGACGGCGTCGGGGAAGAGCGCGCTCGCGCTCGAGCTCGCGGAGCGCTTCGGCGCGGAGATCGTCGGCGCCGACTCGCGGCAGATCTACCGCGGGATGCCGATCGGAACGGCCGCACCCGGTGCGGACGATCTTGCGCGCGCGCAGCATCACCTCGTCGGCTTTCTCGATCCGCGCGAGCGGTATTCCGCCGCGCGCTTCGTCGCTGACGCGATGGCCGCGATCGACGCGATCCACGCGCGCGGGAAGCGCGCGATCGTCGTGGGCGGAACGGGGTTCTACGTTCGCGCGCTGACCGGCGACGTCGAGCTCTCGCCGGCGTACGACGTGGCGCTCCGCAACCGGCTCGCGCACGAGGCGCGCCTCCATCCGCCGGAGGTGCTGCGCGACTGGCTCGCCGCGCTCGCGCCGCAGCGCGCCGCCGCGATCGCAGCGAACGATCCGTACCGTGTCACGCGCGCGCTCGAGATCGCGCTCGCGGAACGCACCGGCGCACGCCGTGACGACGCCGCCGGCGCGGATCGTGATGACGCCGGCTTTGAAACGGCGGAGAACTTGCGCACGCGCGGGATCGCGTTTCGTAAACTGTATCTGGAGATCGCCCCCGACGAGCTCGAGCGGCGCATCGCCGCGCGTGTCGACGCGATGCTCGCGAACGGTTTGCTCGAGGAAGCCGAGCGCGTCGGCGCCGAGGCGGTGGCCGCCGACGCGGTCGGCTACCGCGAGGCGCTGGCGTATCTGGCCGGCTGGTCGACGCGCGCCGAGCTTCGCGCGCACTTGATTCGGAACACCCGGCGCTACGCGAAGCGTCAAGCGACGTGGTTCCGAACCGAGCCGGGGCTCGTTCGCGTCCCCGCCGCCGGCGTGCTCGCCGCGGCGGCCGCCGAAGCGGGAGCGCTGCCGGGCTGGACGTAACGCATCCTTACCGACCTTCGAACCGTTCAGGATGACCGTACGATGACGCGCCCCCAGCCGCTCCAAGACGCCTACCTCACCGAAGTGAAGCGCCAAGCCGTCCCGGTGACGATCTACCTCGTCAACGGCTTTCAGATGCGCGGCGTGGTGAAGGGCTTCGATCCGTTCACCATCGTGATCGAGTCCGAGCGCAAGGCGCACCTGATCTACAAGCACGCCGTCTCGACGATCTCCCCGAACGGCGCGCTGGCCGCGCCGCTGATCCCCGAGGAGAGCGAGGCGGTCGCGCCGTGACGACGGGCGTCCCGGTCGTCAAGACGAACGGGACGGGCAACGAGTTCGTGCTCGTCGACGAACGCGTCGCAGCGGTCGACGATCCGGTCGCGTTTGCGCGGCGCGTGTGCGACCCGGCGCAGGGTCTCGGTGCCGACGGCGTGCTGTTCGTCGAGCGCTCCGAGCACTTCGATGCGAAGATGCGCATCCTCAACGCCGACGGCAGCGAGGCCGAGATGTGCGGGAACGGGATGCGCTGCGTCGCGCGCTATCTCGACGAGCACGACGGCCTCGGCGAGACGACGGTCGAGACGCTCGCCGGCCCGATCGAAACGTGGATCGTCTCGCGCGCGCCGTACCGCGTCGCGGTAGAGATGAACGAGCCGCGGATCGGCGAGCCCCACGCGGTCGCCGGTTTCGAAGCCGTTCCGGTCGACCTGGGTAACCCGCACGTCGTGATCCGCGTCGACGACGTCGACGCCGTTGACCTCGCGGTCGTGGGACCGCGGATCGAGCGCGACGCACGGTACTCGCAGGGCACGAACGTGCATTTCGTCGCGCGCGACGGTGACGGTTGGCGCGTCCGGCATTGGGAGCGCGGTGCCGGGGCGACGCAAGCGTGCGGAACCGGCGCCGTCGCGGTCGCCGCCGTCCTGATCGACGACGGCGCTGCAACCTCGCCAATCTCGCTGCGCGTTCCGGGCGGCGTGCTGGACGTGACCTGGACCCCGGGCGAGCGTGCGACGCTTGCCGGCGATGCCGTGCGGGAGTTCGAGCGAGTCGTCGCGTGAACGGCCTCGCGTACACCGACGCGCGCGGCCGCATCTACTTCGACGAGACGCGCGCGCCGCTCGCCGACGGCGGGGTCGAGCGGCCGCCGCGCGCCGAGGAGCTGATTCCCGCGCCGCCCGGGACGGTGACGGCGATGCTGCCGGGACGGATGCCGCTGCTCGCGGGCGGCGGCGTCGCGGCGCGCCGCACCGCGCTCTCGGCGCTGCTGCCGGCCGGGTACACGCGGCTGCTGCTGCCTGCGTATCGCAGCCGTCCCGATGCGCCGGCGCTGCCGCTGTTCGGGTACACGTTCGCGTGCGTCGTCGACGACGAGCTGCACGTCGCCGCGATGCGAACCGACGAGAGCGAGGACTGGACGCCGCGCTATTTCGGCGAAGGCGAGCTCGAAGCGCTGCTGCGCGCGCGCCAGGCCGACGATCCGCGCAACCGCACCCTCGCGCAGCTCGCGGTCTGCTCGCGCGACTACGGCTGCTTCACCGCGCAGAACGTCTTTCTCGAACGCGGCGAAGCGGCGCTCCCCGTCTCGCCGAAATGCAACGCGGCCTGCGTCGGTTGCATCTCCGAGCTCGCGCCGGACGCGGGGCTGCCCTCGCCGCAGACGCGCGTCGCGTTCGAAGCGGACGCCGGCGACCTCGCACGGATCGCGATCCGGCACCTCGAGCGCGTTCCCGACGGGATCGTCTCTTTCGGCCAGGGCTGCGAAGGCGAACCGCTGCTGCGCGTTACCACGATCGAGCGCGCGATCGAGCAGATTCGCGCCGTGCGTCCGAACGGGACCATCAACCTGAACACGAACGGCTCGCTGCCGAAGTCGCTGCGCCGGCTCGTCGACGCGGGGCTGCAAGCGGTTCGGATCAGCTTGAACTCGTTCCGCCCCGAGGTCTACGCCGCGTACTACCGGCCGGCGGGCTACGATCTCGACGACGTGTTGGAGTCGATCGCGCTCGCTGCCGGCGCGGGACTGCGCGTCTCGCTGAACTATCTGACGCATCCCGGCGTGACCGACGAGCGCGCCGAGGTCGAGACGCTCGAACGGTTCCTGCGCGCGCACCGCGTCGCGATGGTGCAGACGCGCACGCTGAACATCGATCCCGAGCTTTACTTCGCGCAAGTCGGACGCCCCCGTGAGCCGCTCGGCATGCGCGAAGCGCTACGCCGCATCGAGCACCTCGGTATCCCGCTGGGCAACTTCACGCACACGCACTAGAGCTGCCCTTGCGGCGGAAGATGCGCCGTCCGGTGATGCGGGCGGTGTGTGGTCCCGCCGCCGCGCGCGCCGTGGGCGATCGCGTCGCCGCCGAGCGCGAGCTCGTGCGCGTGCGCCGCCACGTCGACGCCGCCGCCGGTGCTGCGCAGCGTCGTCGCGATCGTTCCGCCGGCGCCGTCGCTCGCGCTCACGTTCAGCGAACCGTCTTGGTTCACCGTGACTTGCTCGCCGCCTGAGAGCGTCGCCGACTCGCCTTTGCCGAGCTGCACCTGCCGGCCGTCGTCGTAGATCGCGTACGAACCGTCGCGGTTCATCGTTACCGCGTCTTGGTCCCAGTTCGTGTGGACCGTCGCCGACTGATTGGACGTCACGCCGTTCGCGTCCGGCGCGGTCACCGCGGTGGAGACGCGATAGCCGCCGTCGATCTGGTTGCTGTGCACGAGGTCGTCGTGCGAGGTCATGCTGTCCCAGTGCGCGTCGACGGCTTGGTTTCCGTGCGCGCTCTCGCGCGTCCCGACCTCGCCGATGTGCGGGTCGCCGGTCGAGCTGACGTCGACGTTCTCGAACCGCTGCTGCGGCCCGGTGGGAAGCGGCGACCCGCTCTGCTGATTCGGGTTTTGCGTTTGGTTGAGGAACGCGCTCACGAGCTGTTGCAGCGCGCCGATCAGTCCCATGAGCATGCCGGAGAGGCCGACGCCGTTCGCCGCCGAGGCGCCGAACGGGTTGCCGAACGAACCGGCTCCGTTGCCGTTTCCACCGTAGGCGCCGGTTCCGCAGGTCCACCACGGCCGGCCGATCCCGTCCGGCTGCTGCGCGCGCAGGGCTCCGCCGCCGGAATTGTACGCGGTCTGCGGAGCACCGTCGTCGGCGCCGTCGAGGCTGGAGAGTTCGAAGGAAGGCCCGAGCCCGGGCCACTGAGGCTGCATCATCACTGCGCGTCGTCTCCTGGAAGGGTTGGTCGCCCGTCCATCAC
>DASZGA010000357.1:0-10920 GCA_035939295.1 Candidatus Elarobacter sp.
GCGTCGAACTCGCCCTTCGGCACCATCGCCAGCACGCCCGGGACGATCTCCACCAGGAGATAGTTCGGCGTGACCTTCACGACTTGGGCGACCAGCTTGTTGCCCTCCCACAGCTTGTCCGCGTGCTCGACCCACGGGTCGGGCAGCGCGTGCTTGAGCGAGAGCGAGACCTTCTTGGCCTCGGGATCGAACTTCATCACCTCGACCGAGACGGTGTCGCCGATCTTGACGACCTCGGACGGATGCTTGATGCGCGCGTACGAGAGCTCGCTGTTGTGGATGAGGCCGTCGATCCCGCCGAGGTCGACGAACGCGCCGAACTCGGCCAGACGAACGACGACGCCTTCGCGGATCTGACCGACCTGCAACGTTCCGAGCAGCTCCTGCTTCTTCGCGTTCAGCTCTTCTTCGAGAACCTGGCGCTGCGAGAGCACGACGCGGTGGCGCTTGTGGTCGAGGTCGATGACCTTGAGCCGCAGCTTCTTGCCGACCAGCTCGTCCAAATTGCCGACGGGCTGGCGGCGGATCTGCGAGGCCGGGACGAAGCCGCGCATGCCGAGGTCGACGAGAACGCCGCCCTTGACGACTTGCGTGACGGTCGCTTCGATGACTTCGTCGTTTTCGTGCGCCTCGATGACCTTCTCCCAGGTCTTCAGGGCGCGGGCACGCCGCTCGCTCAGATACAGCTGGCCGTCCTGGTCGTCGATCCGGTGAATCATGACTTCCAGGGTGTCGCCGACCTTGAGCTCTTTCGGCTCGATCGCGAGCGAGAGCTCGCGGAAGGGCAGAATCCCTTCGGACTTGCCGCCGATGTCGACGAGGAGCTCGTCCTGGTACTTGGCGACGATGACGCCGGTGAGGACCTGGCCCTCGTCGAGGACTTTCAGGGACTCTTCGTACAGGCGCTGCTCGAGGGCGAGCTGGTCTTCTTCTTCGTGGGCGACCGCCGGAACCGGCGGCTCGATCGTAGTGGAAATGGTGAGATAACTTCCTTCGCTATATATTTTTTATTTTTGACAACCGCGGCACCACCAGGTTCCGCGCTGTCCGATCACCGTGCGCACGATCGGTTTCCCGCACCGCGGGCACGGTTCGCCGAGGCGACCGTAAACGGCGAGTTGGTTTTGGAACCCGCCCTTCAGCCCCTCAGCATCGACGTAGTCGTCCACGGACGTCCCTCGGGCCTCGATGGCACGCTGGAGAACGTTTCGGACCGCGCCGTGCAGCCGGCGCCTGGCCGGCTTGCTGATCTTCTGGGACGGTCGGCTCGGCCGGATCCCCGCTTCCCACAAGGCCTCGCACGCATAGATGTTCCCGATACCGGCGATCCTGCTCTGGTCGAGGAGGAACGCCTTGATCGGCGTGCGACGCCCGTCCAGCATACTCACAAACGCCTCGCTGGTAAACCCCTCGGAGAGCGGCTCGATCCCGCCGTCGGCGTCCCAGGGGTCACCTGCCGCAAGCAACCGCATCCTTCCGAACTGCCGGACGTCGGCGAAGCAGAGCCGGGTCCCGTCCGTGAACGAGAGCAGAACGTGGGTGTAGGGATAGGGCTCGGAGTACTCCGCGGACTGGACGATCAGCCGCCCGGTCATCCGCAGGTGGACCGCCAGCCGCCGGCCCGAGGCCAGCTCGAAGACGACGTACTTCCCGCGCCGGCCGACCGCGGCGATCGTCTCGCCGGCCAGCGCCTGCTCGAACGATTCCCCGGCCGGCGCCACCGCGATCTTGCGCATCGTCACGGTCACCGCGGCAACGGTCTTCCCCGCGACGGCATTGGAAAGGCCGCGCGCGATCGTCTCGACTTCGGGAAGCTCGGGCACCTCCGGCTACAACACGGACGGTTCGATCCAGGATTCGCGGAGCACGAGCGCTTGATATTTTACGCTCGCCCTGCTAAGCTTCACGAGCGAGGTACCCCCAATGGCGTTTTGCCGCTCGTGCCCCCGGATCGCCGCCTTGCTCGTTCCGCTTCTGCTCTTGCCGGCGTGCCGACAAGACGCGGTGCTAAAAGAGGCGGCGGCGTTCAAAGACCGGACCGAGGCGCTGACCAGCGCTCAGAACAAGCTGCAGCCGGCGATCCAGGACTCATGCCATCGCCGAGCGGCGCTCAACGCGCTCAGCGGACGTTTCCGGAACCGCAGCCGACGTGAAGACGCGGATCAAGAACGGGCTCGGAAAGCAACATAACCCGTGTCCTCCGGATCCGTTCGCCGACGCGCTGCTCGCCCGCACGAACGTCCTCGTCGCGTACTCGGCGCTGCTGCAGCGCGCCGCGACACATCAGGACATCAGCCTGCAGACGGGGACGCTGCTCGAGAGCGTTCGCAACACTCCCGTCGTGAAAGACAAGGTCGGCAAAGCGATCCCGAAGTTCATCACGAAAGACGCTCTCGACACCGCGGTTAACGGCATCGTCGACGCGCTCGCCAGCCGTGCCAGAGCGAACGCACTCGAGCGAGCCGTTCGCACGGCGAACCCGATCGTCCAACGGCTGGCCGACGATTTCGACTACTACTTCGGCAAGAGCGACGTGTGTACGGACGCGGTATCGACGAAGACGAGCCAGCCACTGCAATGGTGCGCGGTCTTCGACGCCGAGCAGACCCTTCTCGAGGCGGACTACGGTCAACTGCTCGAAAGCCGGATGCCATTCGCGGGTGATTTCCGGCCGCAAGATCCGAAGGCACTGCGAATTTCGTTCTCCGCGCTCGTCACCGTCGCAAAGCAAACCGGCAACTTCACGCCTGCCGCGAGCGCGTATGGCGACCTGGTGCGGCAAGTTCGTGCGCGCGCACCGCAAGGCGTCAACCCGCTTCAATCGCTCGCCGCCTTCAACGATCTGGAACGCGCGGGCCGCGCTGCGGCTCGCCGTCGCGACGCCGCGCGCCTCACCGCGCTATACGAGGCTGCGCTCAAGACGTTGGAGGACGAGAACGGTATTCAGGTGAGCGCGCTCAACGACCCCGTGCGCGCACGCCTCGATGCGGACATCAAAGGGCTGAGCGCATCGCTGGCGGCGGGACCGGATTTCGCGACCGCGGTTCGCGCCTTCGCCGCCGAGCACGCGCACGTTCTCGCGCTCATCGACGAGCCGGTGCCCAACGATACCGCGGTCCTGGACCGCTGAGGAACGGATCATCATGAGCACAAACGCGCCACAACTCACTCCGCAGCAAGCCGCCCTGAACGACGCGATCGGTTTTCTCAAGGGCTGCATCGCGGCTCTGAACGCGTACCTGATCAAGAACGCTAACAACATGGACGATCCCACACCGCTTCAGGACTGCGTTCAGGAGCTGCAGAACCTCCAAGTCAGCTTGACGCTCGCCTCGATCTTCATCGGCGTCGACGTCCGCCAGCAGGACCTCGACGATCTCAAAGCCATCTCGAAGAAGCTGAAACAGCAGCTCGACACGATCGATGTCGACATCGCGCGCGCGAAGCAGGTCATTGCAATCGGGATCGCGGCGCTCGCGCTGGTGAAATCACTCATCCCCGCAATCGACCCGGCCGCTCTTGCAGCAGCGGTGAGGCAGGCCGGCGCCGCGCTCAAGCCGGTGAAGGCGCCCGGCAGCACCGGCTGACCGCGCTTGTTCGCCGCTGCCGCTACGTCGGTGCTTCGCTGCGGTGCAAACCGTAGAGCTTCGGCTCGAAGTACCAGTCGGGAAGCGCGGGCGGGAAGACGACGTCCTGGTAGGTGTAGTCGGTCTCGAACTGTGCGTACTGCGTTTGGCCGTGGATCGACTGCAGGATCGGGAGGCCGTCGCGCATCACGAAGCGCGCGTCGAACTCGTCCTCGAGCGACTGGCCGCTCAGGCCGAGGTAGAGGTGGTCGCGCACGCGCATCCGCACCAGCTCGAAGCTCGTCGCGTCGACCCACAGGTCGTCGATGCGGTTGCGGTCGGGATCGCGCTTCGGCGCCAGCGAGAGATGCCACAGCGAACCGTCGCGGCGCAGGCGCGTCACGCGGTAGTCGTAGTCGGTGCTGACGGCGACCGAGCCGATCAGCGGCAGCGGCGACTCCAGCGGCGGAAGCACGACCGGCTCCGGCGTGCGCGGTGCGAACAATGCGCGCTCGAAGATGTCGGCCGTCGGCGGGCCGGGGTCGACGATCTGGTCGAACGAGACCGTGATGTTCTGCAGCGAGCCGTACGCGACGCCGTTCCACGCGCGGCGCGTCAGCGCCGAACGGTCCGAGTTGCGGCACCAGATCCGCAGCGTGTAGCTGTTCTCGAAGTCCGGCGAGCCGTTGTGCGTGTCGCGGCGGATCAGCGTGTACTCGACGTACGGCGGGCGCGTATGCGCCCGGAAGACCTGCTTCGCGCGCGCGAGGATCTGCTCGCCGGTGACGGGCTGCGGCGGCGGTGCGGGCGCAGGCGATTGTGCGGCGCACGCGAGCGCGACGCCGAACGCCGCAAGCACGCGCGCCGGGCTCATTTTGCCTGAACCGGCGGGATCGCGAGCTGCATCCCCGGGAGCAGCCCCGCGCGCGCGGCTTCGCCGGCGCCGAGCTCGATCACGAACCGCCCGACGCCCTGACGGCGCGCGATCTTCGCGTCGGGTGTCTTCGGCGTCGAAGCGGGGACGTCGACCGCGATCTCGCTGATCGTCCCGTCGGCTTTGACGAAGACCATGTCGAGCGGCGTGATCGTGTCTTTCATCCAGAACTCCATGTGCCGCTCCGCGAAGGGGAACGCGAAGAGCATCCCTTGGCCCGGCGGGACGAACGAGACGTTCATCAGCCCGTGTTCGCGCTGCGCGTTCGTGAGCGCGACGGCCAGGTGCAGCACTTCGTGCGGCGCCCGCACCTCGACGGCGCGGCACTGCGCGGTCAGCGGGATCCGCGTGCACAGCGGCAGCGCGCTGTCGGCGGGGGCCGGCCCCTGCGCGGTCAGCGCGAACAGCGCCGCCGCCGCGACCAGCGCCCCGCGCCCGCCAGGGCTACGTCTCGCCGCTTGCATCAGGGTCTCCGTTCGTGCCGGTTTCATCGACCACGAAGCTCTCCACGTCGTACCAGTTCTTTCCCGTCTTCAGCGTCGCCTCGATGGGGACGCTCAGCTCGAGCGCGTGTTCCATCTCGTGCTTCACGACGCGCCCGACCGCTTCGAGATCGCGCACGGCGACCTCGAAGATCAGCTCGTCGTGGATCTGCAGCAGCATCACCGCGTCGAGGCCCTCGGCGTTGAGCCGGCGGTCGAGGCGAACCATCGCGAGCTTCATCAGGTCGGCGGCGGAGCCTTGCAGCGGCGCGTTGGTTGCCTCGCGCTCGGCGGCGGCGCGCAGCATGTAGTTGCGCGAGCGCAGGTCGGGCATGTAGCGCCGCCGCCCGAGCAGCGTCTCGACGTAGCCGCGCTCGCGCGCCTCTTCCAGCACGCGGTCGATGAAGCCGCGCACGCCGGGAAAGCGCGCGAAGTAGGCTTCGGTCATCGAGCGCGCGGTGCCGCGGTCGATCTCGAGCCGCTGGGCGAGACCGAAGTCCGACATTCCGTAGAGCAAACCGAAGTTCACCGACTTCGCCATCGTGCGCTGGTTGCGCGTCACCTCGGCGAACGGGCCGACGTCGAAGATCCGGCGCGCGGTGAAGTCGTGAATGTCTTGCCCTTCGTGGAACGCCGAGCGCATCGCTTCGTCGCCGCTCAGGTGCGCCATCAAGCGCAGCTCGATCTGCGAGTAGTCTGCCGCCAGCAGCACGCGGTCGTCCGACGGCGCGACGAACGCCTTGCGAATGCGGCGGCCCAGCTCGCCGCGGACGGGGATGTTCTGCAGGTTCGGGTTCGTCGACGAAAGCCGGCCCGTGGCGGTCGAGGTTTGGTTGAAGACGGTGTGGATGCGGCCGTTCGCGTCGACCAGCGTCGGCAGCACGTCGACGTAGGTGCTCTTGAGCTTCGAGACCTCGCGCCACTCGAGAACTTTCGCGGCGACCGGGAAGCTGCGCGCGAGCCCTTGCAGCACGTCGGCGCCGGTCGCATAGCCGGTCTTGTTCTGGCGTCCGGCCGGGAGCCCGAGCTTGTCGAACAAGATTCGGCCGAGCTGCTGCGGCGAGCCGAGGTTGAACTCTTCGCCGGCGATCTCGTAGATCTCGCGCTGCAGCCGCTCGACCGCCGCGTCGACCTCGACGGCGATCTCGCGCAGCGCGCTCTGGTCGAGCGCGATTCCCGCGCGCTCCATCCCCGCGAGCACCGACACCAGCGGCAATTCGACGTCGGCATAGTACGAGATCTGACCGCGGCGCTCGAGCTCTTCGCGCGTCTTGCGCGCGAGCAGTCCGGCAGCGTCGGCGACGGCGGCGGGCTGGTCGTCGGGGAGGTTGCGGTCGAGAAACTCGCTCGACGCCGCGCCGGCGTCGGCGAAAGTGCGGCTCGGGTTCAAGATGTGCGCGGCGACCATCGGATCGTCGCCCAGGACGCGGATCGGGAGCTGCAGCTCGCCGGTCAGCGACTTCGCGTCGTACGCGACCAGCTGCGGGACGCGCTGCCACATCCGCGCGAACGCTTCGCCGACGTTCGCCGCGCCGAGCGAAGACTTCAGGAACGCGAACGCTTTGCCGTCGCCGACCGAGACGGCGAGCGCGTCGCCGCGCGCCGCGACCGCGACGCGCTCGCGCGTTGCGGCGTCGTCGAGCAATCCCGCGACCTTGACGTAGTCCGGCGGATCGGTCGACGCGGTGTACGATTCGTACTCGCCCTCGAGCACCTCGTCGGGCGTGACCTCGACGGGCGTCGCCGGCGGCGCGAGCTTCGCCAGCAGCGTCTTGAACTCGAGGTCGCGGTAGAGCGTGTAGAGCGCGTCGTTCGGCGGCGGCGTGTAGCGCGCGCTCTCCCAGTCGAGCGCGATGTCGAGGTCGCGCTTGATGACCGAGACGTCGCGGCACACGCGGGCCTGCTCGCCGTACTCGCGGATCAGCGCTTCCCACTTCGGTTTTCCGGCCAGCTTCGGGTCCTCGAGGAGCGCGTCGAGCGAGCCGGCGTTCTTCACCAGCGCGATCGCGGTCTTCTCGCCGACGCCGGGGATGCCGGGGAGGTTGTCGGACGGATCGCCCTTCAAACCGCGGTAGTCGGGGAGCTGGCGCGGCGCGAGGTCGAACCGCTCGCGCACCTTCTCTTCGTCGTAGCGGCCGAGCTCGGTGATCCCGCGGCGCGTCGTCAGCACCGTCGTGTGGGGGTCGACGATCTGCAGCAAGTCGAGGTCGCCCGTTACGACGATCACGTCTTGCTGCTGCTCTTCGGCTTGACGCGCGAGCGTCGCGATGATGTCGTCGGCCTCTTCGCCTTCCATCTCGACGATTGGGATGTCGAACACCGCGAGGATACGGCGCACCAGCGGCCACTGCGAGCGCAGATCGTCCGGCGTCTCGGTTCGCTGTGCTTTGTACTGGTCGTAGAGCGCGAGCCGCGCGAGCGGAAGCCCTTTGTCGAACGCGGCGATCACGTGCGTCGGCTTCTCGTCGGCGATCAGCTTGTTGAGCATCATCGTGAAGCCGTAGGCCGCATTGATGTGCACGCCGCGCGTGGTGGTGAGATCGGGGAGCGCGAAGAACGCGCGGTAGACCAAGCCGTACGTGTCGAGCAGCATCAGCCGCGTCGCGCCCGGCGCCGGCGCTTGCGCGAGATCCATCGTCGTCTGCGAGGACATCAGCGCACCTCGATCGCGAGCGTCGCGGCGCCGACGTCGCCGTCGTCGGAGACTTTCAGCACCGACACGACGTAGCGGCCCGGCGTCTGCGGGAGCGGGAGGTCGAAGCCTTCCTTCGAGGCGCGGTCGATCCGCCACAGCAGCGAACGCTCCGAGGGCGCGCCGAGCGTCTCGGCCGACGGCGCGCTGCGGTCGTTCGCGGCGAGGTCGAGCGCGGTCGAGCGGACCGGCGCGACCGACGCGTGCCAGCCGGGATCGGATGAAGCGGGATTTTGCGTCGTGGTTCCGGTGCCGGCGAGGACCGCTGCGGCGTCGTCGAACGAGGCGCCGCCGAGCGCGCGCGCGTCGGCGAGCCGGATCGCGAGCGTCGCGCCGGCGCGCTCGTTGCCGTCGGCGATCGTCACGTGCGCGACGCTGCCGGGCGCGTACGCAGTCTTGTCGGATGCGAGGGCCGTCGCGCGCGCGTGACCCGGTCCGTCGATCGCGACGTGCTGCGTCGCGTACTCTAGCGCGCCGTCGCGGACGAACGCGACGCCGATCGCCGCGTCGCCGACCGTCTCCGGGACGGTGAACGTCGCGCCCGCGCGACCGCCGCTCGTCGCGACGGTCTGCTCGCCCATCGCGCGCGCACCCTCGAAGTCGATGAACGCATCGCCGCCGGCGCCGCTGAGCGAAGCGTCGACGTGCAGCTTCTCGCCGACGCGATAGCGCGACTTGTCCGTCGCGATCTTCGCTTCCACGCTGCGGTGCGAACGAACGCCGAGCAGCGCCTGCGGCGCGACGGTCACCGCGTTCACGTCGATCGCCGGCTTCCCGTCGACCTCCGCGCGAGCGTAGGCGAGGTTCGTCCCCGGAACGACGTTCCGGAAGACGGCGCGCGCGCGTCCGTCGGCGTCGAGCGTGACTTGCTGTTCCTGAACCGTCGGACCGTGCACCAGCTGCAGCCGTACCGCCAAGCCGGCGGCCGGGTGGCCGTCGGCGACGTCGAACCCCCGCACGTCGAGCGCCGCCGGCTCGCCGATGTCGAGCTGCGCGCTCTGCGGGGTGACGGCGAGCGCGACCCGCGCGCTCGACGCGACGACGCGCGCCGAGGCCGTCGCTGCGCCGCTGCTCGCGACGATCCCGTAGGTCGACGGAAGGCCGTCGGTCGGCGCCGCGATGCTCGCGCGCGCGATCCCGTCGGCGCCGGTCCGCACGCGCAGGTCGGCGATCTGAGCCGTCCCCCACGTGGTCCCCTCGTCGGTCGCCCCCGGCGCGAGGACGTGCGGAGCGCGGACCACGCGCAACCGCACGTCGCGGTCGGCCGCGCCGAGCCCGTCGGCGCGCTGCTTCGCCGCAATCGTGAGCGGAACGGGCGCGTCGGCCGCGCACGCGTCGCCGCATGCCGCCGCGACGCTGAGCGCGACGTCACCGACGCCGTCGACGTGGATCGCCGCGCCGCCGCTCGCGCCCGGGATCGACGCCAGCACCGCGGCGTCGCCGGCCGGCGCGTCGGCCGGGAGCGCGAGCTCGGCGCCGAACGCGCCCGCGCCGTCGAGCTTCGCCTCGGCGCTCGCGAGCGTTCGCCCGCGGCCGACGACCGACACGCGCACCTCGCCGCTCGCCGGGCGGTACGCGGTCCCGCTGCGCTTGCGCGCGAACCCGATGACGCGCACGTGCTCGCCGGCGCGCACGTTCGCGCGTTCCGCCCGAACGCCGACCAGCGCCGCCGGGATCGGCGGCTGTGCGAGAAACGACACGAAAGCTTTGCTCTTCCCCCACTCGGCGAGCGCGAAGCGCGGCCGCTGCGCGCCGTTCCAGCGCGCGATTCCGTGCGCGTCGGTCTTCCCGTATTGAAACGACGTGCCCACCAAATAGCTGATCCGCATCCCGGCGAGCGCCTTGCCGCTGCCGAGGTCGGCGCCGTACAGCACGATCCCGCCCGGCGACTCTTTCGTCAGCAAACCGGCGCGCGTGAGGTTGAGCCACGCCTGCTGCACCGCGTCCCCGCGCCGTGCCTCGATGACGAAAAAGCCTTCGCGGTTCTGCAGCGGGACGTCGACGTCGTTCGGCGTGTAGCGCAAACCCAGCGGCGGGGTGAAGCGCCACTTCGCGACGGGGGTGCGGTGCGCGGTGTCGATCGCGCGGGCGCGCGCCGTTCCCGCGATCAGCACGTCGGCCGGATCGACTTGGTACGCCGCGAAATCGACCGGCGCGCCGCTGTACGTGTCGAGACGCACCGCGATTCGCTTCCACGGCACGGCGACGTCGCGCGCGTAGAGCGCGAAGGTGCGATCCCACTTCCCGGAATCGGGGAGCGGGCGCGCCGCACCCGCGGGAGCGGGCGCCAGCAACGCAACGATCACAGCGAACGCCGGCAGGCGCCCGAAGCCGCTAGCGTTCGTAGAAGATCGTCCCGGTCACGTTGGGATCGGTGGTGCGGAAGCCGATCGTGTACTCGCGCTTCTCGTCCTTCTTGAGCGGCATGGTCGAGTTGCTGACGCCGGTGAACACCGACGAGCCGCTGTCTTTCGCTTGATAGCGATTGTTCTTCGCGTCGATCAAGTAGAAGTTCGAAACGCTCGGCGTCGCGTCGTAGCCGAAATCGTTGGTGAGCTCGACCCGCATGACGACGTAGCTGATCGTTCCGCCCGAGGTCTGCGCCGACGAGTCGCCGCTGGGGACGATGTGGGCCTCGACGACGCGAACGTCGCCGGCTCCCTTGAACAGCTGCTGGCCGATCGGGGTGGTGTCGTTCTCTTTGCACGCCGCGAGGCTCACGCAGAGGACCAGCGCGGCGGCGAAACGGTGGATCATGACGGGCCGTGCGTTCGGCGGCTTCCGGCGGCCGTCCCGCGGCCGGAGGGGACGAGGCCGCCCGATCCGGGAACAGGGTGGATGTGGAGGACGAACGAGCGAGGGGGAACTCTACCTCGACCCGCTGCCGTTACTGCGGGAGCCATGGCAAGGACAAACGCTCGACGAGCGATCTCCGCGAGCGCGGTGCGACATTTCAGGTAATCGTGGCGTGCGCCTCGTGCGGCGCCGCGTTCGCGGCCCTCTCGCGGAACTGATGCGCCCGCTCGTCCTGCTTGTCGCCGCGGTCCTCGCGAGCGGCACCCCCGCGTTTGCCGCCCCCACCCACGCCCCGAAGCCGGCGATGACCATGCCGCAGCGGGTCAACGTCAAGGGGCTCCAGCCGCGCGAGCTGTTCGGGACCAAACCGGCGCATGTCGAGGTCGTCGTCGAGGTCAACAAGATGGGCCAGGTCGCCCGCGTCCGCTCGATCAAGCCGTCCCACGACCA
>DASZGA010000358.1:0-9694 GCA_035939295.1 Candidatus Elarobacter sp.
CACCGTCCGCGGGAGGTAGCCGGATCCATCCCGCAGGCGGTCATGAAGTCCGGCTAGGGACGCTGAGATGCTCCGAGAGGCGCCCGAAACACAACCGGAGATGCGGCGCGTCTGATTCCTGTACCGAGAAGCTGACGCGCCAAAGACAAAATCGGTGCTGAGCCTGGAGAAAGCGGCGGTCCGGCTTTTCGGACCCGGGGGGCGGCTCCCCGGCAGCTCCACCAAGTTTTGAAAGACGCGCACGGAGCGCGTCTTTTCATGTCCGAGAACGCCGAGGGGGCCGTCCCGGTCCCCGAACTGCATCATTTTCGGTGAACGGCTCGCCGACGCCGTGCTCGACCTGACGCAGACGGCCATACACCTGGCACCGTCGCCCCGTACCATCAGCGCATAAAAGAAAAATGCGTCGCCCCCGAGCGGGGCGGCGCCGGATGCTGGAAGACGGTGCTGAGATGGAAACGATTGCGCGGACCGCTCGCGGTCCAAAGCGCCGCGCGTTCCCCATCGACGGGGACGCGCCGGTGGAGGCGTCGCACGCCTCGAGTGGGGTCGGCAAATACGAGTACGGATCGTTTTCCGTACACCGGAAGAAGCTGCCGGGCGCGCCCGACGACGCCGAAGCGAGCTGGTACTTCGCGTTCGACCGCCGAAGGCGCGGCGCGGTCGAGGTCGTCGAGATCGTCGACCGCCATGACGCCGAGACGACGCGCACGCACGCGATGGCGCAAGCGGTTCTCTGCGACAAGGGATTCGTGCGCTGCCGGATCGACGGCGAACCGTTCTGGGCCGAGCTCGACGACGTCGTCGCGGAGCCTGCGCAGGCCTTCGACGCGGTTTTCCTCGACGAAGTTCCGCGCGCCGACGTGGTGGCGCGCGTCGTCCGCTCGTCGGACGAACGCCTGATCGACGGCTCGATCGACGTCCACATCGCGGTGACCAACCTGTTCTGCGCGTACGAAGAGATCCGCGGCCTCTTCGATGCGGGACGGCCCTGCTTGGAGATCTCCGTCACCCGCGATGCGAGCGTCGAATCCGACCCGCACGCGCTCGAAGCTCACGTGCGCGCGACGCTGTCCTCCGGTGCGCTCGCCGCGCGCTGGATCGTCGCGCCGGCGGGGAAACACGCCCGGGTCAAGCCGGTCGGCGAAGTCCGAAGGTTGCTCTCGAAACGGCGAACGCAGGCCGAGGTCGAGTTGATTCGCGCGCAGCGCGATCCGGGCGCCGTGGCCGCCGGGAGCCCCGAAGCCGACCTCGTGCAGGTCGAAGAATATCAGCGCAAGCTCGACGACCTCGAAACCGCCGGCACGCGCGACTTACTGTTTCCACCCGGCAGCTCGCTGCGCGCGACGATCGCCTACGAGCATCGGCGCCGCTTCTGAGAAGCGCACCGAACGGGCGACGAGCAGCGCCGTGAGCTCCTCGCTGCGCATCGGACGGCCGAAGCGATGTCCTTGGGCGAACGTGCAGCCGGCGTTGCGCAGCCACCCGGCCTGTGCGTCGCTCTCGACCCCTTCCGCGGCGGTTTCAAAATGCAGGCGGTGGCCGAGCTCGATCACCGCCGCGACGATCTCGCGTTCCGCACGCCCGTTGGGAAGCGCGGTCGTGAGCGAGCGGTCGAGCTTGACCACGCCGACCGGGAGCGACATCAGGCGCAGCAGCGAGGACGAACCGCCGAAGTTGTCGAGCGCAACCGCGAGTCCGGCGTCCTTGAGCCGCATGAATGCGCACGATGCGCCGTCCTCGTCAACGACGGAGTGCGCGCGAATCTCGACCCCGAGCCCGTGCAGTGCAGGCCCGGTCTGATCGATCGCGCGCAAGACGCGCGCGTCGTTCAATTCGCTCGACGAGAGATGGAACCAGACGCGGAACAGCGGGTCGATCGCGCGCATCTTCTTGGCGGCGAACGCCGCTTCACGAACGACCCAGGCGCCGACGGCGCCGAGGAGCTCGTGCTCTTCGGCGAACGGAATGAAGTCGGCCGCGCAGAGCGTTCCTTGCCCGAGCCGGTTCCAGCGGATCAGCGCCTCGGCGCCGATCAGCATCCCCGACGGGAGATGGAACTGCGGCTGGAAGTACAGCTCAAAATCCTCCGCCGCGATTGCGCGCATCAAATCGTCTTTGCTCGTCGGGCGGCGTTCCCGCAGCCGCACGGCGCAGAGCCGTGCGAGGGCGTCGACGTAGTTCCGGTCCTCCTCGCCGAACGGAACCCGCGGCACGCGCGCCGCAACGATGACGAGCGCGTACCAGAGCCGCTCGACGCGGATCGGAGCAAACACGAACGAGCCCGACACGTTGCCGCTCCGCGCTTCGCCGAGCGCGGCGTCCGGCACCATCGAGGTGCGCCCAGACCGAAGAGTCTCGCCGAGCATCCCGGCGCGCAGCGGCAACCGTTCGCCGCGCTCCGGCATCGGCACGCCGGCCGCATCCTCGTCATGGACCGCCTCGATCGTGCAGCCGTCGTCGTCGCAGCGCACGATGGCGGCGGAGAACGTCACGTCCGCGCGCAGCACGTTCGAGGCTTCCCACAGCAAACGTTCCATGAACCCGAGGTCGCTGTAGCGGTCCATTTGCGCGACCCGCGCGATGGAGGTCCAGTAGCGCCGCGTGAACGTCACGACTCCACCGTTACGCTGAAGCTCTGCGTCCCCGCCGCGCCGAGGTGAAGCTGCTGAGTGCACGTGCCGAGCGCGCGCGGCGTGAAGAACACGACGTACGAGGGTGCCTGAACGCCGTTGGCGTCGGTGAACTGCACGACGGACGCGCTCATGCGAGCGATCTGCGAACAGGCACCGTCGGGGAATCCCGGGTTCGCCGCTTGGACGTTCGCTGCGAACGCGCTCGGCGAGGGGTAGACGCCGTTCGTCGCGCCCGAGTCGATGTACATGTATTGTTGGAGCGGGTTCGTCATGCTGGCGCGGACAGCGGTCGGGTTCGCGCGCAGCGTCGCGACCCAACTCGCCGGCGTCGCGGTGACCGGCGCCGCGAATACCGTCCCGCCGCCGCCTCCACACCCACACAGCGACAGCGCGGCGAGAAGATGGAGGACGGACCGGCGGGCCACACCGACTGCTGTTCCGAGGAGACGCTTCATCGCTTCCGACCCTCCGCTGCACCGATCTGTGCTTGCTATGGTGGCGGTGGGTATGGTCCTAGTCACATACCCTATTTCGGGTAGGTTCGTTGGTCCTAACGGGCGGTACTGAACAAGGCGTGTCGAGACTCGCCGAGCAGCCTCCCGCCAGGAGCAGCCATGTCGCCTTCCGTCTACATGATCGAACCGCAAGCGCTCTTCGTACCCGAGCTAGCTCGAATCGTCGCCGCCGCCGGCGGGACCGTCGTGCGCTTCGCCGAGGCGCTCGACATCGAAGAGATCGTCTCGCTCCGGACCGACTACGCGATCGTCGACCTGGACTATTCGGAGATCGGCGTCCTGGACGGGCTGGCGTTCTTCCGGACCGTTGCAACCGAGGTGCGCGTCATCGTGCTGACCGACGAAACGGACTTCGCAACCCTCGAGCAGTTTCGCGCCGCCGGCGCGAGCTCGGTCATCGCAAAGTCGATGTCCGCCGGCGAGGTGAGCGACGCGCTGCGCGCGACGTTCGAGCGCGATTCCGGCGCGGCTCCGCGCATCGGCGTGATCAAGAGCGACGACGTCGAGAGCGGCGTGCGGCGCCCTCGCAAGCACATGGGCGCGGCCTGAACCTCTAGGAACCGCGGTCCGCGGGCCGAAGGTCGGCGCCGATGGACGCGTACTTCGGGATCGCGCGCGCCGGATCGACGGTCCCGCGCGAGCTGCGCGCCGGGCTGACGACGTTTTTGACGATGTCGTACGTGCTGTTCGTGAACCCGCAGGTCCTCGGCAGCGCCATCACCGGGATCGACAACGCGTTCTCGAAATTGCTCGTCGTCACCGCGCTCGCCGCGGCGATCGGGAGCCTGTTGATGGCGCTCGTCGCGCGCTATCCGTTCGCGCAGGCGCCCGGAATGGGACTGAACGCGTACTTCGCATACACGGTCGTCCTCGGCCAGCACATCGCGTGGCAGACCGCGCTCGGCGCGGTGTTCATCTCGGGCGCGCTGTTCGTCGTGCTCTCGCTGCTCGGCGTGCGGCAAGCGATCGTGCGCGCGATCCCGAACCCGCTCAAGTTCGCGGTCACCGCCGGAATCGGGATGTTCCTCGCGTTCATCGGCTTGAAGAATGCCGGCGCGATCGTCGCGAACCCGGCGACGTTCGTCTCGCTCGGGCCGCTGCTCTCGCCGCCGGTGGTGATCGCGCTGTTCGGCTTGATCGTCACCTCGGCGCTGCTGGTGCGGCGCGTCCGCGGCGCGATCGTCTTCGGAATCCTCGCCGCGACGCTGGTCGGAATCGTCACGCATGCGCCGCTCTATCCCGGGCCGCACGGCACGATGGTGCCGTTCGCCGGCTTTCCGAACGGGCTCGTCGCGCTGCCGGTGTGGCCGGGCGGCCTGGTCGGGGCGCTCGACGTGCGGGCGGCGCTCTCGCTCGGCGCGGCGGCGATCGTCTTCACGTTCTTCTTCGTCGACTTCTTCGATGCGACCGGGACACTGGTCGCGCTCGCGGCGCGCGCCGGCTACCTCGACGCGAACGGCGACCTCCCCCGCGCGCGCCGCACCTTCGCCTCCGACGGTCTCGCCGCAATGATCGGCGCCGTGCTCGGCACGAGCACGACGACTGCGTACGTCGAAAGCGCGAGCGGGATCGCGGAAGGCGGCCGCACCGGCTTGACCGCGCTCGCCGTCGCCGTGCTGTTCCTGCTGGCGACGGTGCTGTGGCCGCTCGCCGTCCTCATCCCCGCCGCGGCGACGGCGCCGGCGCTGATCGTCGTCGGCGCGCTGATGCTGGACGGGTTGCGCAACATCGACTGGGACGACTATGCGGTTTCGATCCCGGTGTTTCTCACGATCGTCACGATGCCGCTGACGTTCTCGATCGCCAACGGCGTGAGCTTCGGGGTGATCTCGTACGCCGCGATCAAATTGCTCAGCGGCCGCGGCAGGGAGGTCGACCCGCTGCTCTACCTCGTCGCCGCGCTGCTGATCGCGCGCTACGTCTGGCTCGCCGGCTAGAGCGTCACCGTCGCGCCGCGTTCCGCAACGGTCGCGGTGAAGCCGAGCTTCAACTGCACCTCGGCCGCGAGCGCCGTCGCTGCGACGGGGTCGCCGTGAATCGCGTACAGGTGCGGCTTCGTCGTGAGCGTTCCGAGCCAGCGCAGCAGCTCCGTCTGATCGGCGTGCGCGCTGTAGCCGTGCAGGCTGACTACCGCGGCTTTCACTTCGAGCGGGTCGCCGTAGACTTTGATCGTCTGCGCGCCGTTGACCATCAAGTTGCCGAGCGTTCCGGGTCCCTGAAAGCCGACGAAGACGATCGTCGCGGTCGGGTCGGGGATGTGGTTGTGCAGGTGGTGGAGGATTCGCCCGCCGCTCGCCATCCCGCTCGATGCGATGATAATCGCCGGCCCGGTCAGCGCGTTGAGTGCTTTGGACTCGTCGGTCGTCACGTGGACGGTGACGTTGGCGCATCCGAACGGCAGCCGCGGCGTGTCGATGAACGGCTTGTGCGCGTCGGGATAGCGCGCGAAGAGCGCGTCGACCTTGATCGCCATCGGCGAGTCGACGTGAACCGGGACGGCGGCGATCGTCGGATCCTGCTGCAGCTGACCGATCGCGTACAAGATGTCTTGGGTCCGCTCGACCGCGAACGCGGGGATCACGATCGGCCCGCCGCGCGCGATCCCGTCGAGCAGGGCCTGCTTGAGCTCGCCGAGCGCATCGGGCGGGTGGTTGCGGTTGCCGTACGTGCTTTCGCACAGCACGACGTCCGCGGCCTCGAGCGCCACGGGATCGTACAGCAACGGACGCCCGTACCGCCCGACGTCGCCCGAGAAGATCACGCGCTTCCCTTCGATCCGCGCGTCGATGAACGCCGAGCCGACGATGTGGCCGGCGTTCCGGTAGCGCATCGTCGCGCCGAACACGTCGAAGTCCGTCTCCAGGTCGACCGGTTCGAGCAGCTTCAGCGTCGCTTGCACGTCGGCGTCGACGTAGAACGGCGGGATGTAGTGCGAGCGCTCGTGGTCGAGGCCGCGCTTCGCCATGTGCTCTTGCAGGTGCGCCGCGTCTTCGAGCACGATCTCGATCAGCCCCGACGTCGGCGGCGTGCAATAGATCGGGCCGCGAAAGCCGTCGTGCACGATCTTCGGCAGGTAACCGACGTGGTCGATATGCCCGTGCGTGATGACGATCGCGTCGGTCTGCGCGGCGGGCACCGGCAGCGGCGCCATGTTGAGCGCCTGCGTCTCCTTCGTCCCTTGAAACATTCCGCAGTCGACGTAGACGTGCTTGCCGCCCAGCGTGAGAAGATGCTTGCTGCCGGTAACGGTGCCGGCTGCGCCGACGAAGGTCAGCTCAGCCACGGGCGCCGTCCGCCGCACCGGCCATATGCCGCGCCTGTGCCGCGAGCGCGACGCTCGTCGGCCGTTCCTCGGCGACCCACCTGTCGAGACACCTGTCGACCAGCCGCTCCGGCCCTTCATCCTCGACCATCACCGCGCCGGTCTGCTTCTCGATCAGCTTGGCGATGCTCTCGAAGTCGTTCGAGATCCCGCCCGAGTTGAGCAGGATTCCGATCAGCTTCCCTTCGTCGTACGCGATCGCGAACTCGCCGAGCGTCCCGCTCCGCCCGCCGACGAAGATGACGAAGTCGGAGCTGTGGATGTTGTGCGTCTCGCGCCCCATCAGCCCCGAGCCGGTGAACACGATCGCGGTGTACGGGTCTAGCGGCGACTCGAAGACGCCGACGTGCTCTTCGCGCGAGCGCGCGGGCGAGACGCCGAGGCTGTCACCGCCGGCCTCGTGCGCGCCGAGCACCGCCGCATGGGGCAGCCCTGGGCACGCGCCGGTCACGATCACGCAGTTTCGCTCGGCGATCCGGCGCCCGAGCCGCCGCGCGAGCGCGAGTTGGTCTTCGGTGATGATCCCGCCGGCCGAGCCCATCACGCCGATCTGAATGCGCACGAAGGCCTGGAATACGAGGAGACGCCGTCTCGTCCCCGTATGTGGCGGCTGCATCGAACGAGATACCGCCGCCCCGCTCCGCGCGCGCGTCGCGCTCCTCGGCCGTCTCGTCGGCGACGTGCTGCGCTCGCACGCGCGCCCCGGCACGTTCGACCGCGTCGAGAAGCTGCGCGCGCTGACGCGCCGGCGCCGCGCGGCACGCGCCCCGCACGACGACGCGGCGATCGACGCGCTGCTCGACGAGCTCGGCACCGGCGACGCGGTCGACGTGATCCGCGCCTTCAACCTGTACTTCCAGATGGTGAACCTCGCCGAGCAGCTTCACCGCGAGCGGCGCCGACGCGAGCGCGCGCTGCTCGGCGAGGAGCCGCTGCGCGGCTCGCTCGAGACGCTTCCGCGCGGCGCCGCCGCGTCGATCGGGCGGCTCGAGATCGGGCTCGTGTTCACCGCGCACCCGACCGAGGTGCTGCGCCGCACGACGAGCGAGAAGCACGCCGAGAGCGCCGCGCTGCTGCGCACCCTCGACGAGCGCGTCCTCACCGCCGAAGAGACGCGCGCGATCGAAAGCGAGCTGCACGCGCAAATCGTTTTGCTGTGGCAGACCAACGAGCTGTACGGAACCGCACCGACCGTGCAGGACGAAGTCCGTAACCTGCTGGCGCGCTTTCGCGAGTCGCTCTTCGAGGAAGCGGTCGCGCTCTTCGAGCGGCTCGAGACGCAGCTCGGCGCGACGGTACCGACGTTCCTCGCGTTCGGCAGCTGGATCGGCGGCGACCGCGACGGCAACGCGAACGTCGCGCCCGACGCGATCGTCGCGGCGCACGAGCAGGCGCGGCGGTTCGTGTTGCAGCGGTATCTCGAAGCGGTCGAAGCGCTCCAGACGCGGCTCTCGCAGGACGCGGCGCGCGGCGGCGTCGCGCCGGACGTCGTAGCATCGGTGGAACGCGACGCCGCCGCGCTCCCGGACGTGCGGTATACGCTCGGTCCGCGGCAAGAGGCCGAGCCGTATCGCCGCAAGCTCGCGTTCGTGCACCGCCGGCTTCGGCTCGCCGCGAGCGACGCCGAAGGCGGCTATGCGAGCGCGGCGGACCTGCTCGCCGATCTCGAGCCGATCGTCGCGAGCGTGCGCGCGAACAGCGGCGAGGATGTCGCGCGCCCGCTCGAGCGGCTCGTGCGCGCCGTGAAGCTGTTCGGGTTTCGTCTCTGCACGCTCGAGTGGCGGCAGCATCGCGACCGCGTCGTGCGCGCGCTCGACGAAGTCGTCGCCGCGGTCGAACCCGGCACAACGCCGCTCTCCGAGCGCGGCGAAGAAGAAAGGCTCGCGTGGTTCGCGCGCGAGCTCATCGCTGTCCGGCCGCTGCTGCCCCGCGCGGCGGTGTTCTCAGCGGAAAGCGGCGACGTGCTGGCATCGCTCGAGGCCGTCGCCGCGCTGCGCGCGCGCCGCGGCGCGGATGCGGTCGTCTCATTGATTCTCGCCGGAACCGAGTCGCCGTTCGACGTTCTTTCGTTGCTGACGCTCGGGCGCGCATGCGGTGCTCTCGACGCAGGACCGATGCAGATCGTCCCGCTCCTCGAAAGCGCATCGTCGCTGGCGAACGCAGCGGCGCTGGGCGAGCAATTGCTGCAGCTCGACCCGTTTCGCGCGCACGTCGCGCGGTGCGGCGAGGTTTGGGAGATCATGCTCGGCTACTCCGACACGACGAAGGTTGCCGGGATCGTCGCGAGCACGTGGGCGCTGTACCGCGCGCAGATCGCCCTGAGCGAGGTCGCTTCGCGCCACGGCGTCGCGCTGCGGTTCTTTCACGGCCGCGGCGGCTCGGCCGGGCGCGGCGCGGCCGACGCGCGCGAAGCGGTCGGCGCCGAGCCGCCGCAGGCGCGCAGCGGCCGCTTCAAAGTTACGGAGCAAGGCGAGGTGATCGGCGCCCGGTACGGGCTGCCGTCGCTCGCGCGCCGGAACCTCGAGCTGGCCGTCACCTCGGTCGTCGCCGGCATCGCAAAGCCCGCGCCGGATGCGCCGGCCGCATGGTACGACGTCCTCGACCGCCTCGCGGCAACGGCGCAGCGCGCGTACGAAGAGCTCGTCTACGATCCGTCGTTTCTGGAGTTTTTCGCCGCGTGCACGCCGGTCGACGAGATCGGCGACATGCAGATCAGCTCGCGCCCCGGCCGCCGCGGCGCGCGGCGCTCGATCGAGGACTTGCGCGCGATTCCGTGGGCGTTCGGATGGGCGCAAACGCGCGCGATGCTCCCGGGCTGGTACGGTTTCGGCACCGCCGTCGCCGCCGAACGCGCCGATCTCGCGACGCTGCGCGCGATGGCCCGCGAGTTTCCGTCCTTCACGATCATGCTCCACAGCATCGAGCGCGCGCTCGCCGTCGCAGACCTCGCGATCTTCGAGCGCTACGCCCGCGAGCTGGTCGCGGACGCCGGTCTGCGCGAGCGTTTCGTCCCGCGGATCGTCGCCGAGCACGTGCGAACCGTGAGCGCGCTGCTCGAGGTGCTCGAGCGCGATCACCTCCTCGCCGCCGACACGACGCTCGCGCGCAGCATCGAGCTGCGCAACCCCTACGTCGACCCGATCTCATTTCTGCAGTTGAAGCTGCTGCGCGAGTACCGAGCCCGCGACGACCGCGACCCGGCGCTGCGCGACGCGATCCGC
>DASZGA010000359.1:0-3642 GCA_035939295.1 Candidatus Elarobacter sp.
GCCTTGCACGATCGCGTAGTTGTCGAAGACGCCGCCGCTCGACGCGCACGCGCCCATCGAGATCACCCACTTCGGTTCGGGCATCTGGTCGTAGAGCCGTTTGACGATCGGCCCCATCTTCTTCGACACGCGGCCGGAGACGATCATCAGATCGGCTTGGCGCGGCGAAGCGCGGAAGACCTCCGAGCCGAGCCGCGCGATGTCGTACTCGGGCGCGGTCGCGGTCATCATCTCGATCGCGCAGCACGCGAGTCCCATCGTCAGCGGCCACACGCTCGAAGCCTGCGCCCAGCGCGCGACCGAGTCGACCGTCGTCAGCAGAAAGTCGCCGCCGCCGTTCAGCGCCACTGGAAACCGCCTCGCTTCCACACGTACGCGTAGCCGACCGCGAGCACGATGACGAACACCAGCATCTCGGCAAGGCCGAAAAGCCGTAGGGAGTGCATCTGCACCGCCCACGGATAGAACGAGGCCGCCTCGACGTCGAAGATGACGAACAGCATCGCGATCAGGTAGAACCGCACCGGGAAGCGGCCGGAGACGTCGGAGGTCGGTTCGACGCCGCACTCGTACGCTTCCGACTTCACGGGGTTCGGCTTCTTCTTGGCGAGAAGCCCCGGGAGGATACAGAATCCGAGGGATGCCGCGAACGCGACGGCGAGATAGATAGCGACCGGACCATAGGGAGACACGACCTGAAGATATACACGAACTTGACCCGGCGCGCCTCCGTCCTCGGTCTGTTCGCGCTGCTGGCCGCCTGCGCACCCAACCCGAACGGGCTGGGCGTGACCGACCGCGGCTCGGTAACCGGGCGGCTGGTCGACGCCAACCACCAAGACCAGCCGATCCCGTCCGCGACGATCCAGATCGGGACCCAGGTGATGCGGATCTCGCCGGCCGACAAGGGCGCCTTCACGGTCTCGGACGTCCCGACCGGGACGCAGACGATCGTCATCAGCTCGCCCGGCTACAATACCTACACTGCCCAGGTCGTCGTCCGCAAAGACCAGACGACCGACCTCGGCCTGCTCGGGCTACAATCGACGACCGGCCTCTAGCGGGACGTTCCTCGGCGACCTGCCTCTAGCCGCCAACCCTGCGCCGCCGGGCGCGGTCCTAAGCGGCGTGATCCTTCTCGACATCCTGGCGGCGCTCGCCGGCGCCGCCCTGGTCGTTGCCTCGCTCGCCGATCTGTTCATGTCGGTCGTCGTGCCGCGTTCCGTCGGCGGCCGCTTTCGGCCCAGCGTGATCCTCGTGCGCTCGATGTGGCGGACGTGGCGCGACCGCTCGATGCGAATCGCCGACCCCGAGCGCCGCGAGGACACGCTGGCGATGTTCGCGCCGACCTACCTGATGACGCTGCTCGTCTATTGGGTGTTCTCGGAGATCGTGGGTTACGGGCTGCTGTTCTGGGCGCTCCGGGCGGGGCTTCGGCCGGAGGTCCATCTCGGCGGCGCGATCTACTTCGCCGGCGCGTCGCTGCTGACGATCGGATACGGCGACGTCGTGCCGCTGCACTGGTACACGCGCGCGCTTGCGCTGATCGCGGCCGGCGGCGGGCTGGCGACGTTCGCGATCGTCACGACGTTCCTGTTCCAGACGTTCGGCGCGTTCCAGCGGCGGGAAGCCTTCGTCGTGACGATCTCGGAACGCACCGGCGCGCCGCCGAGCGGGCTGGAGTTCGTGCAGCGCCACATCAAGCTCGATCTGATGAACGACCTCGGAACGATCCTGCGCGAATCGCAGCGGTGGATCGCCGAGGTGATGGAGACGCATCTCGCTTACCCGATCCTGACCTACTTTCGCTCGAGCCACGACGACGAGTCGTGGGTCGGAACGCTCGGCGCACTCCTCGACGCCTCGACGCTGCTGATCACCACGCTCGACATGGATCACAAGGGACAAGCTGAGATCACGCTGCGGATCGGGACGCATCTGGCGCGCGATTTCAACGGCTACTTCCGCCTCCCCGAAGGCGACGCGGCGGCGGTCGAGTACGACGAGTTCGTCATCGCCTACCGCGCGCTGCGCGAGCTCGGCGCGCAGCTTCACCCGCTCGAAGACGCCTGGCCCGCGTTCGCGAAAAAGCGCGCGAGCTACGCCGTCGCGCTCGACGCGATGGCGCGCTGGTGGCGAATCCCGCCGGCCCGCTGGATCGGCGACCGCTCCCGCGTCCGCGTCCACGTCAACGTCGGGATACCGCGATAGCTCAGCGGCGCGCGGCGCTGGTTCTCGGGTGGGAAGCGAGGAAGCGGGTGGCGGTGTCGATCGGGGTGGCGAAGCCGATCGAGCGTTCTTCTTCGAAGCGGGATTCGGCGATGCCGATGACCTCGGCCGTGGAGGCGTCGAAGACGGGGCCGCCGCTCTCGCCCGGGATGATCGCGACGTCGAGTTCGAGCGCGCCTTTGCGGACGCTCGCGACGCGGCCGGTGTAGAGCGAGACGGTGCGTCCGAGGTGCTCGTCGTCGAACGCGTCGGGGATCGGGTAGCCGAGGACGCCGATTGCCGTTCCGGGCTCGAGCTTTGCGATGCTCCCGAGCTTCGCGGCTTTGAGATTCTTCAGCGGGATGTCGACGATCGCCAAGTCGTCGAGCTCACCGGTGGTCGCGACGACGTGCGCCGGCGCGTGCGGTCCGTCGCCGACGGTCGCGACCAAGTCCTTCGCGTCGGCGATGACGTGCGCGTCGGTCAAGATCCGCGAGCCCCATGTGCCGCTCTCGACGACGACGCCGCTTCCGTAAGCGTCGTCCCACTCGCCCTTGTGCTTCGGATCGTTCGAGGGAATCCTCATCGTGAACAGCACGACCGACGGATGCAGCTGCTCGTACGCGGTGACGTAGCGGTCGCGCGGCGCGGTGTTCGCATCTTCGCCGCGCGACGCGCAGCCGCCGAGCATGCTCGCCGCAACGGTAAGCGCTAACGCAGTGATGCGCACACGGCGCGGTTTCACGGCGCGGGTTCCAAACGCTGCACGATCGCGGCGCGCAGCTTGTCCACACCCTCGCCGGTCGAGGCGCTCACCTCGACGGCGTCGCTCGGGAGCGCGGCGCGGGCGGCGGGGTCGAGCCGGTCGACTTTGTTGAAGACCTCGATCACCGGCTTCTCGTCGAGCTTCAGCTCGCGCAGGATCTCTTCGACCGATCCTTTCTGCCGCGGCCAGTCGGGGTTCGAGGCGTCGTGGACGTGCAGCAGCACGTCGGCGGCGTCAAGCTCTTCGAGCGTTGCGCGGAACGCGTTGACGAGCTCTTGCGGCAGCGCGGTGATGAAGCCTACCGTGTCGGCGAGCCGCACGTTCGCGCCCGGCGCGATGTACGCGCGGCGCAGCGTCGGATCGAGCGTCGCGAACGGCTGGTCGGCGACGAACGCGCCTTCGCCCTGTCCGGAACCGGCGAGGCGGTTCAGCAGCGACGATTTTCCGACGTTCGTGTAGCCGACGAGCGCGACGAACGGATCGCGTCCGCGCCCGCCGCGACGCGTCTCGCGCTGCTTGCGAACTTCGTCGAGCTGGCGCTGCAGCAGCAGGACGCGCTGCGCGATCTTGCGGCGGTCGGTCTCGAGCTTCGTCTCGCCGGGCCCGCGCGTCCCAACGCCGCCGCCGAGCCGCGAGAGCGCCGCGCCGGCGCCGATCAAGTTCGACTG
>DASZGA010000360.1:0-39627 GCA_035939295.1 Candidatus Elarobacter sp.
ACGACGCCGAGGATCGACGTCCAGATCACCTGGATCCCGAACCAGAACGCGCCTAAGCGAAATGCGTGCACGCGTACGTGTACTCCGCGAGCGTGTCGACGTCGTAGCACAGGCCGGGATCGCAGCCGCGCAGCGCGCCGACGGGGACGCCGAGCCGGCGCGAGCCGTAGGCTTCGAGATCGGCGATCGTCAGCCGCTTCGTCGCGAAGCGCCAGCACAGCGCGGGGCCGAGCAGCAGCGCGAGCCGGGGCAAGCTCTTGCGCGCCGCGAACAGCTTGGTCGCGAACCCGCGTGCCGGTGCCACCGCTTCCGGCGCGATCACGAACGCGTTCCCGTTCGCCACGCGCTCGCCGCTCAGCGCGACGCTGTGCTCCGGCGCATCGGGGAAGCGCGTTTGGTACGCGTCGACGTCGGCGAGCGCCATCGTCAGCGCAAAGTCGGCGCTCCGTGCGATCAGATCGAGCAACCCGGCGGCGCTCGCGAACGGCATGTCCGAGGTCAGGTAGACGAAGCGTTCTCCGGGCCACGCGGCCAGCGCGCTCAGTACGTTGGTCCCGCCGTCGAGCGCCGCGTCGATCGTGCGCACGCCCTCGCGCCCGGCGAGATACGCGCGCACTTCGTCGTCGCCGATCACCGCGACGCCTGCGATCCCCGCGCCCTCGCACGCGTCCAGCACGACGTCGAGCAGCGTTCGCGCGCCGAACGGCGCGAGGGCTTTCACCCGCGTTCCGATCGTCTCCGCAAACTCTCCGTCGACCAGACCTCCCGCGGTGATCACGGCGTGCATCGCGGGCGGCTTTCGCTGCGCGACGCGCGGCGCCCCACCCGCCGGCTTCAGATCACGCGGATCCTCGCCATCATCCCGCGGTCCTCGTGGTCGAGGATGTGGCAGTGGTAGACGAACGTCCCGCGGACGACCGGATCGCGAAAGTCGATCAGCAGCCGAACGCGTCCGGGGACCGTGCGCCCGTCGCGCGTCCGCGTTCGCCGTGGGACGTCGACGGTGTCCGCCCAGTTGCGCTCGGCGACGCGCGCGCCGTTCACGGATTCGGTGACGAAGTGCACTTGGTGGATGTGGAAGTCGTGCGACTCGTCGGTCGCGTTCTCGATCGTCCACTCCTCGACCGTGCCGGAGCGCGCCACGATCGCAGGCGGACCGTCCATCGCGAACGCCTTTCCGTCGATGTAAAAACCGCGCTCGTCCTCCGTGAACCGGATCGTGCGCCTCGCGGCGGGCCGCGGCAGCGCGCGCGAGAGCACGTTGCGCGGCAACGGAGCGCCGACGACGCGCAACGTCGGCAGCGATGGCGTCACGCTCGATACTGCGGGCGCCGAAGCCGATACCGGATCGACGAGGTGCGCCAACACCACGGCGGGATTCGCGTCGCCGAGCGGCCCCGTATCGACGCATGACGAGCGCAGCACCGTCGCGTGGTTCGGCGCGGTGACGACGAACTCGGCACGGCCGGCGGGCGGCACGAGCACGTGCTGCACGGTGCGCACCGCGGCAGTGCCGGGATATGCGTCGAGCGGAACGCCGTCGATCGCGACCACGTGCAGCATCGCGTCGTCGACGGAAAGATCGTAGTAGCGCGCGGCGGACGCGTTCACGACCCGGAAGAACTGCGCTTCGCCGGGCGCGATCCCGACGTGCGCGTCGGCTTGGCGGTTCAGCGTCGGCTGCAAGCCCTTCTCCGGCCGGCACGGCGGCCCGGTCCCGGAGCGAACGATCGCCGTCGGCCGCGTCATCCCCGCCATCCCGTTCATCGGCATGTCGTCGTCGACGAATCCCGGCCCCGTCGGGACGTCGCGAAGCACGATCACGCGCTCGCGCATCGAAGCGAGCGCCGGAAGATGCTGCTGGATCCCCTCGACGACGATTGCCCCCGACATCCCGTTCGTCACGTCGTAATAGGTCTCGCCGTGCGCGTGCGGATGATACCAGTAGAGTCCCGGCTCGTGATCCGGCGGGATGACGACGCGATAGTGCAGCGTCTCGCCGGGATGCGCCAGTGTCGTCAGCGCGTCGTCGCCCGGCGCGTTCGGCGAGACGGTCAGCCCATGGAAGTGCACGTTCACGTCGTCGGGGCGGCCCGCGAACGGGCGCATGTCGTTGGAGACCGTCATCGCGATCGCGTCGCCCGGCCGCACGCGAATCGTCGGGACGACGCCGAGCCGCGCGTTCCACGAGAAGGCCGGATAGCCGGAGACCGGATCGAGCACGACGTGCAGCACGACGTCGGCGACGCCGTGCTCCGCGCGCACCTCGGGGATCGCCGGAAAGATATCCGGAACCGGTGCGCGCGCCGGTTCCGCCGTGCTCGACGAGCGCGCGAACAGCGCGAGGAACGCGGCGGCCAGCGTGGTAACGATGCGAAACGTGCGCGACATCCTTGCGCACGCGCTTCGCGCGCCGCGCGAACGGCTCCGCCCGATAATCAAACGTTAAGGTTGAGCGCGCACGCGCGCCGGAGGTATCGACGAACGTGGGTTTCTTCGCCGGATCTGGACGCCGCATCGCCGCCGCGGCCGTTTGTCTGATCCTCGCGGCGGGCTCGAACACGCCGGGCGCGAGCGCGGCGCCGGCGCCGTTGCAGACCAACATCAAGCACGTTTTCGTGATCTACCAGGAGAACTGGTCGTTCGACGCGCTCTACGGCCGGTTTCCAGGGGCGAACGGCTACGCCAACGGCGCGAACGCCGTCCCGCAAATCGACAAAGTCACCGGCGCGCCGATCGCGACGCTGCCGCAGCCGCTGGTCAACGGCGCGCCGGACCCCAACTTCGTCGGCGTCGCAGGCCGGCCGGTCGGCCCGTACGACGCGAGCCTCTTCGCAAAACCCTCGCAGCTCACCGGCGACATCGTGCACCGCTTCTATCAGCAGCAGTCGCAGCTCGACGGCGGCAAGATGGACAAGTTCATGACCTGGAGCGACAACCCGGGTCTGGTGTTCAGCACGTTCGACGTCTCGCCGATGCCGGAGGGGCGTCTCGCCGCGGCGTACACGCTGGCGGACAACGGGTTCCAGAGCGCCTTCGGCGGCTCGTTCCTGAACCATTTCTGGCTGATCTGCGCGTGCACGCCGGTGTTTCCGAACGCGCCGGCGTCGGCGATCGCGACGCTCGACGCGACCGGCAAGCAGCTTGCCCTCGACGCGAGCGGCAAGATCGTCCACGACGGCTTCGTCACGCCGGACGGCTTCGCGGTCAACACGGCGTTCACGGTCAACAGCCCGCATCCGAAGATCGTCCCGGCGGCGAACCTGCTCCCGAGTCAAACGGTGCCGACGATCGGCGATCGCTTGAGCGCGGCGAAGGTGAGCTGGAAGTGGTACGCGGGCGGCTGGAACGATGCGCTCGCCGGCAACCCGGACCCGACCTTTCAGTTCCACCACCAGCCGTTCGCGTACTTCGCGAACTACGCCGACGGAACGCCCGCCAAAGCGGCGCACCTGCAAGACGAGACGAACTTCTCGGCCGACTTGAAAAACAAGACGCTCCCCGCCGTCTCGTTCATCAAGCCGATCGGCGCGAACAACGAGCATCCCGGTTACGCCACGCTGATGGCCGGGCAGCAGCACGTCGCCGATCTCGTCGCGGCAATCCAAAGCAGTCCGTATTGGAAAGACAGCGCGATCATCATCACCTACGACGAGAACGGCGGGCGTTGGGATCACGTCGCGCCGCCGGTGGTCGACCGCTGGGGACCGGGGACGCGCGTCCCGTTCATCGTCATCTCGCCGTGGGCCAAGCACGGCTTCGTCGATCACACGCAATACGAGACCGTCTCGATCCTCGCGTTCATCGAAAAGCTGTACAATCTGCAGCCGCTCGGAACGCGCGATGCTGCGGCGAACCCGTTCTCGGGTGCGTTCGACTTCACCCAAGCCGCTCCGCGATGATCCCGTCGCCATAAGCGCAGGTTAATCCGGCCTTCAACGATCCTTTGAGATCGCCGCGCACGCTACGGTCGTCAACCGACTCGCCGCGCACGCCGGAGGTATCTACGAACGTGGGCTTCTTCGCCTATAACGCACGCCGCATCGCGGCATCAGCCATTTGCCTGGGACTGGCAACCGGCTGCAACTCGTCCGGCGGGGGCTCGACGCCGGCCGGTCCGGTGCCGACGCCGACGCCCGTCCCGACGGCGACCCCGTCGCCGACGCCGACCCAAGTGCTGCAGAGCAACATCAAGAACGTCGTCGTGATCTACCAGGAAAACTGGAGCTTCGATGCGCTCTACGGAAGCTTCCCCGGCGCGAACGGAATCTCGAACGGCGCATCCGCCGTTCCGCAGATCGACAAGGTCTCGAGCGCACCGATCGCGACGCTGCCGCAGCCGCTGATCAACGGCGCGCCCGATCCGAACTTCGCCGGCGTCACCGGCAAGCCGGTCGGGCCGTACGCCGCCGTCACCTACATCCAGCCTTCGCAGCTCACCGGCGACATCGTGCACCGCTTCTATCAAGAGCAGTCGCAGATCGACGGCGGCAAGATGGACAAGTTCATGACCTGGAGCGACAACCCGGGTCTGCTGTTCAGCACGTTCGACGCGACGAACATGCCCGAAGGCCAGCTCGCCGCGCAGTACACGATGGCCGACAACGGCTTCCACAGCGCGTTCGGCGGCTCGTTCCTGAACCACCAGTTCCTGATCTGCGCGTGCGCGCCGACGTTTGCGGGCGCGCCGGCCGCCGCGGTGGCGACGGTGGACTCGAGCAACAAGCAGCTCGCGCTCGACGGTACCGGAAAGATCGTGCACGACGGCTTCGTCACGCCGGACGGCTTCGCGGTCAACACCGCGTTCACGGTCAACAGCCCGCATCCGAACGGTGTCCCCGCGGCGAACCTCGTTCCGAACCAGACGAACCCCACGATCGGCGACCGCCTCAGCGGCGCGAACGTGAGCTGGAAATGGTACTCCGGCGGCTGGGCAGCGGCGCTCGCCGGCAACCCGGACCCGAACTTCCAGTTCCACCACCAAGCGTTCGCGTACTACGCAAACTTCGCCGACGGAACGCCGGCCAAAGCGGCACACCTGCAAGACGAGACGAACTTCCTCGCCGACCTGCACAACAACGCGCTGCCGTCGGTCTCGTTCATCAAGCCGATCGGCGAGAACAACGAGCATCCCGGCTACGCGTCGCTACTCGCCGGACAACAGCACGTCGCGTCCCTCGTGCAGGCGATTCAGAGCAGCCCGTACTGGAAGAACACCGCGATCATCATCACGTACGACGAGAACGGCGGCCGCTGGGATCACGTCGCGCCGCCGGCGATCGACCGCTGGGGACCGGGGACGCGCGTTCCGTTCATCGTGATCTCGCCGTGGGCGAAGCACGGCTTCGTCGACCACACGCAATACGAGACCGTCTCGATCCTCGCGCTGATCGAAAAGCTGTACAATCTGCAGCCGCTGGGGACGCGTGACGCGGCGGCGAACCCGTTCTCGAACGCGTTCGACTTCACCCAAGTGAACCCGTTCGCGGTCAAACGCAAACCGGGCGCCAACCGAACCACGCACTGACGCACTGAGCGTCCGGGCGCTCCATCGGTTCCCTCGGCTGCGGCAGAGGGACCGATGGACCTACGGCCGTATCCCCGCTGGACATGCCCCGGCGTACAGTAATGGTGATCGGTTCGGGTCCGATCGTCATCGGGCAAGCCGCCGAGTTCGACTATGCGGGTGTCCAAGCGTGTCGCGCGCTTCGCGAGGAAGGCCACCGGGTCGTCCTCGTCAACTCGAACCCCGCGACGATCATGACCGATCCCGAGATCGCCGACGCGGTCTACCTGGAGCCGCTGACCGTCGCGTCGGTCGAGCGGATCATCGAGCGCGAGCGTCCCGACGCGCTGCTGCCGACGCTCGGCGGGCAGACGGGGCTGAACCTCGCCGTCGAGCTCGCCGAAGCCGGCGTGATCGAGAAGTACGACGTCGAGCTGCTGGGAACGCCGCTCGACACGATCAAGCTCGCCGAAGACCGCGAGCGCTTCAAGGCCAAGATGCTCGAGATCGGCGAACCGGTCCCGCGCTCGCAAATCGTCACCGACGCCGACGCCGGCGTCGCGTTCGCGGCAGAAGTCGGCTATCCGCTGGTCGTGCGTCCAGCCTACACGCTCGGCGGCACCGGCGGCGGCGTCGTGCACGACGAGGCCGAGCTGCGCGCGACGCTGCAGACCGGGCTCGAAGCCTCGCTGATCCATCAGGCGCTGGTCGAAACCTCGCTGCTGGGCTGGAAAGAGATCGAGTACGAAGTCCTGCGCGACCGCGCCGGCAACTGCATCATCGTCTGCAACATGGAGAACATCGATCCGGTCGGCGTGCACACCGGCGATTCGATCGTCGTCGCACCTTCGCAGACGCTTTCCGACCTCGACTATCAGATGCTGCGCACCTCCAGCATCAACGTGATCCGCGCGCTCAACGTGCAGGGCGGCTGCAACATCCAGTTCGCGCTCCACCCCGAGAGCAGCGAGTACCAGATCATCGAGGTCAACCCGCGCGTCTCGCGCAGCTCGGCGCTGGCCTCGAAAGCGACCGGCTATCCGATCGCGAAGATCTCGACGAAGATCGCGCTTGGCCAGACGCTCGACCAGATCCCGAACCCGGTCACCGGCGGGCGCACCAAAGCGGCGTACGAACCGACGCTCGACTACTGCGTGGTGAAGTTCCCGCGCTGGCCGTTCGACAAGTTCCCGCTTGCCGACACGCGGCTGGGGACGCAGATGAAGTCGACCGGCGAAGCGATGGGGATCGGACGCTCCTTCGCCGCCGCGCTGCTGAAAGCGGTCCGCGGGCTGGATCTCAAGTTCGAGACGCTGACCGGCAACGCGTTCGCGGAGTGGAGCGACGACGAGCTCGTGCGCATCCTCGAACCGGCGACGCACGAGCGGCTCTTCGCGGTGTGCGAGCTGTTGCGGCGCGGTCGCGGCGTCGACGAGCTGAACGCGCTCTCGTCGATCGACCGCTTCTGGCTGTGGGAATTCAAAGCGCTGGTCGAGATGGAAGAAGAGTTCCGCGCCTTCCGCTCCGCCGGCCCGCTGTTCGAGCAGCGGTATCCTGACCCGGCGCTGCTGCGGCGCGCGCTGGAAAACGGCTACAGCATCCGCGGGATCAACTCGCTGTTCGGCGGCGAGATCGAATCCGTCCCCGCCGCGAGCGGCAACGGCGACGGCGCGATCGTCAGCTACGGGCAGTTCCGGATGGTCGACACCGCGGCGGCGGAGTTTCCAGCCACCTCGCCCTACTACTATCTCTCGCGCGGCGAGACGGACGAGATGCGCTCGCCGAAGAAGGAAGCCGTCGTCGTCGTCGGGAGCGGTCCGATCCGCATCGGGCAGGGGATCGAGTTCGACTACAGCTGCGTGCACGCCGCGTGGGCGCTGCGCGAAGCCGGCCGCGCGGCGGTCGTGATCAACAACAATCCCGAGACCGTCTCGACCGACTTCGACGTGAGCGACGTGCTGGTGTTCGAGCCGCCGGGCGCCGACGAGGTCGAAGCGACCGCACGCGCAACCAACGCGCGCGGCGTGATGCTCGCGTTCGGCGGGCAGACCGCGATCAATTTGGCGGGCGAGCTCACGAAGCGCGGGATCGCGATCGTCGGGAGCGACCGCCGTTCGCTCGACATGGCCGAAGACCGTGAGAAGTTCGACGCAGCGCTCGAGAAGCTCGGCGTCGCGCGTCCGCGCGGCCGCGCGGCGAACACGTTCCGCGAAGCGCGCGCGATCGCGCGTGAGATCGGCTTTCCGGTGCTGGTCCGGCCGTCGTACGTCCTCGGCGGGCGCGGGATGGAGATCGTGTACAACGAGGGCCAGCTGGCGAGCTACGTCGAGAGCGCGCCGCCGATCACCCCCGGCGCGCCGCTGCTGATCGACAAGTACATGCGCGGCCGCGAGGTCGAGGTCGACGCGGCGTTCGACGGCGACGACATCCTGATCCCCGGGATCTTCGAGCACGTCGAGCGCGCGGGGATCCACTCGGGCGACTCGATCAGCGTCTTCCCGACCCAGACGATCTCCGAGGAGATGGAGCAACGGATCGTCGTCGTCACCGAGGCGATCGCGCGCGAGCTCGGCATCCGCGGGCTGATCAACATCCAGTTCGTCATCCCCGAAGGGACCGACGAGCTGCTGATCATCGAAGCGAACCCGCGCGCGTCCCGCACGGTGCCGATCATCTCGAAAGCGACCGGGATCAACTTGGTCGCCGCGGCGACCGGGATCGCGCTGGGGCAAAAGCTGCGCGACATGCGGTGGGGGACGGGTCTGCGATCGAAACCGGAGTACGTGGTCGTCAAAGTCCCGGTGTTCTCGTTCGCTAAGATGCGCGGCGTCGAGACGATCCTCGGACCGGAGATGAAGTCGACCGGTGAGGTGCTGGGAATCGACGCGACCTATGCCGGCGCGCTGCGCAAAGGCTTCGTCGGTGCGGGGATTCGCCTGCCGAGCGAAGGCGGCCGCGTGCTGGTCAGCGTCAGCGACGAAGAAAAACCCGACGGCGTCGATTTGATGCGCCGGCTGGTCGCGCTCGGGCACTCGCTGGTCGCGACGCCGGGGACGTACGAGCTGCTGGAGGCGAACGGGATCGCCGCCGTGCGCGTGAACAAGATCGGCGAAGGCGCACCGGACGTCCTCGACGTGATCAAGCGGCGCTCGGTCGACCTCGTCATCAACGACTTCGGCGGCCGCGGACAAACCGACAACTACCGCATCCGCCGCGCCGCCGTCGAAGCCTCGATCGCATCGCTGACCTCGCTCGACACCGCGCGCGCCCTCGTCACCGCGCTCGAATCCGATGCCGGCCCGCCGCGCTCGCTGCAAGAATACCAGGCCACGCACACAGGCGCGCTCGCGACGTGATCGCGCCGGCCGCAGCTCGATGATCCGCCGCGCCGCGCTCGCAACGCTCGGCGCGGCGTTGCTTTCCGGCTGCGGTGCGGGTCGCGCGGTCGTTCGCGCTGCCGAACGCGTGCACGGATGCGTGGACGCGCGCGTGCCGCCGGCCGACGGCGTTCGGGTCGAGCGCGGCGCAGTTCTCACGGCATACGTTCCGGACGCGGTGAGGTATGTGCTCGTCATTCCGAACGGCGCGCGGAAGCTCGACCGCGTCGCGTACGTGCTTCCGGGCCGCGGCAGCAGCGCCGTCGCCGCGCTGGCGATCGGGCTCGACGGCTTTCTCGCGGCATACCTGCGCGCCGGTGGACGGCCGTTCGCACTCGCGCTCGTCGACGCCGGCGAGTCGTACTTTCACCCGCGAACGTCGGGGGAAGACCGGCTGGCATTCGCGACGATCGATCTTCCGAAGCTCGTGCGCGACGTGTTAGGAACGGCGGTGCTGCACGAAGCGCTGATCGGCATGTCGATGGGCGGCTACGGTGCGCTGCTCGCCGCCGAGCGCGAGCCACGGCGTTATCGCGCCGTCGCGGTTGCCGGACCGGCGATCTTCCCGTCCTACGAGGACGAGCGCGGCAGCGTCGGCGACGCGTTCGATTCCGCTGCCGACTTCGCGCGCTACGACGTAATCGCGCACGCGAACGCGCTGCGCGGCCGCCCGGTCCGCATCCGATGCGGGCAGCGCGATCCGTTCGTCCCCGGCGTCCACGCGTTTGCACGCGCCTGCCCGACCGCCGACGTCCAGGTGCAGCCGGGCTGCCACGACGACGGCTTCTGGCGCACCAGCGCGCCGTCGCTGCTCGAGTTCGTCGGCCGGCATCTCTGAGCGGCCGCGGCGCGAGGGCGAAGGGTACCACGACGCCCAGGCCGGGTGCTCGGTCAAGACCTCCTTACGCTTTCCCGGTAACCCGCGATCCGTTCGGCGGCGCAGAGGAACGACGCTCCCGATGCGTAACGACCGCGCAACTCTCGTCACCGCCTCCGAGGTAGGTCCGATGCGCTATTTTCGTTTTCGTTCTCTTCCGGCAGCGCTCGCGGTTTCGCTGCTGTGCTCGTCGTTCGCTGCGCCGCCCGCCCGCGCGGCCGAAGGCCCGATCAAGATCGCCGTCATCACCGACATGAGCGGCGTCTACGCCGCCCTCGCCGGTCCCGGCGCCGTCGAGGCGACCAAGATGGCCGTCGAGGATTTCGGCGGGAAGGTCCTCGGCCGCCCGATCGAGGTCATCGCGATCGACCACCGCAACAACGGCCCCGAGGCTGCGATCAAAGCGCGCGAAGCGTACGACGGCGGTGCCGACCTCGCGCTCGACATGACGAACTCGGCCGTCGCGCTCGCCGTCGCCGGCGTCGCGAAGGAAAAGAAGAAGCTCGCGATCGTGACCGGCGGCGCGTCGTCGGCACTGACGGGCGCGAGCTGCAACCGCTACACCTATCACTACGCCTACGACACCTATGCGCTCGCCGCGTCGACCGGCGCGAACATCGCGGCGCAGTCGAACGGCAAGACGTGGTACGGGCTCGTTCCGAACTACGCGTTCGGGACGCAGATGCTCGCCGACTTCACCGCCGCGATCGAGCGCAAGGGCGGAAAGATGCAGGGCGCCGACCTCTACCCGTTCCCGGCGACGACCGACTTCTCGTCGTACCTGCTCAAGGCCAAGAACTCCGGCGCGCAGGTGCTGGGGCTCTTCAACGCCGGCGCCGACACCGTCAACTCGATGAAGCAAGTGAAGCAGTTCGGCGTCGACAAGTCGATGAAGATCGCGGTCGGCCTGCTGTTCCTGAGCGACGTCGACGCGCTGCCGGACGTCTTCGCGAACTCGCGCATCACGACGTCGTGGTACTGGAACCAGGACGCGGCCGCGCGCAAGTGGGCCGACAAGTACGCGAAGCGGATGCACGGGCTGCGGCCGACCGATATTCAGGCCGCCGACTACTCGGCGGCGACGCAGTGGCTGAACGCCGTGAAAACCGTCGGAACGACCGAGGGCGACAAGGTGCAGGGCTACCTCGACAACCGCCAGTTCAACGACTTCTACGCGAAGGGCGGCGAGTGGCGCGGGCGCGACCACCGCGTGATCCACGAGATGTACGTCGTCGACGTGCTCCCGAAGGAGCAAGTGAAGGAGCCGCACGCGTGGTTCAAGGTCGTGCAGACGATCCCGCCGGGCCGCGCGTTCCGCCCCGAATCCGCCTCGGTGTGCAAGAAGGACTGGTAGTCTGAGCTACCTGCTCACCCAGGCGTTCAACGGCCTCGTCAACGGGGCGTCGTACGCCCTGTTGGCGCTGGGCTTGAGCGTGATCTTCGGGATGCTGCGGATCGTGAACTTCGCGCACGGCGCGATGTTCATGCTGGGTGCGTTCGTCGCGTACTACGGCGCGCAGCTCGTCCACCTGCCGTTCTACGCGGCGCTGATCGTCGCGCCGGTCGTCGTCGGCCTCTTCGGGCTGCTGCTCGAGGTGGCGTTTCTGCGGCGGCTCTACGGGCTCGACCCGCTCTACGGCCTGCTGTTCACCTTCGCGCTGGTGCTCATCCTCGAGGACGGGATGCGGCTCGCGGCGGGCGCGCTCGGTTCGCCGTACTCGGCGCCGCCGTCGCTCTCAGGCGCGACGAACCTCGGCTTCACGCTGTTCCCGACCTATCGGCTCTTCGTCATCGGCGTCGCGATCGTGGTGTGCATCGCGGCGTGGTACGTCCTGGAGCGCACGCCGATCGGGGCGCGGATCCGCGCGGCGACCGAAGCGCCGGTGCTGGTGCGCGCGCTCGGGATCGACACGCGCACGCTCGTCTCGGTGACGTTCGCGGTGGGCGTGGCGCTCGCCGCGCTGGCCGGCGTTCTCGCGGCGCCCAACCAGAACGTCGAGCCGACGATGGGCGACAAGATCATCATCAACACCTTCGCGATCGTCGTGATCGGCGGGCTCGGCTCGATCGGCGGCTCGGTGCTGACCGGCTTCGCGCTCGGGCTGTTGCAGACGGTCGGCGCGGCGCTCTTCCCGGCATTCAACGACACGCTGATCTTCATGCTGATGATCATCGTGCTGCTGATCCGCCCGAGCGGGCTGTTCGGGAGCCCGGTGGCGGCGAAATGACGACGGCGCTCCTCGGAACCCGGCGCGGTGCGATCGTCGCCGCCGTCCTGCTCCTGATCGCGCTGGTGCTGCCGAAGATCGTGTATCCCGTGCTGGCGATCGACATTATCGCCTACGCGCTCTTCGCCGTCGCGTTCGACCTGCTGCTCGGCTTCACGGGGCTGCTCTCGTTCGGCCACGCGATGTTCTGGGGCGGCTCGGCCTACGTCGCGACGATCCTGATCGCGAAGGTACACGTCTCGTTCCCGCTGGCAGTGCTGGCTGCCGTCGTGTACGCGGCGGTCCTCGCCTTGATCGTCGGCGCGATCGCGATCCGCCGCCAAGGAATTTACTTCGCGATGATCACGCTGGCGCTCGCGCAGCTGCAGTATTTCTTCGCCTACCAGCTCGGCGAGTGGACCGGCGGCGAGAACGGCGTTCAAATGACCACTGGCCGCGGGACGTTGTTCGGGATCCCGCTCGAGAACGACGTCGCTTTCTACTATGCGGCGCTCGCGTTCGTTGCGCTGGGAACGTATCTGGTCGTACGGATCGTGCGCTCGCCGTTCGGCGCGGTGCTCGGCGCGATGCGCGAGAACGAGCAGCGCGCGATCGCGCTCGGCTTTCGGGTCGACCGCTACAAGCTGACGGCGTTCGTCTTCTCCGGGACGCTCGCGGGCGTCGCCGGCGTGCTGTTCGCGATCGGGAACCGCCAGTCGGGGCTCGACGGCGTCGACTGGCACACCAGCGGTCAGGTCGTGATGATGTCGATCCTAGGCGGGATCGGAACGATCTTCGGCCCGATCGTCGGCGCGGGCATCTTCACCTCGCTCGAGCACTTCCTGCCGAACTTCACCGCGATCGGCGACAAGACGAACATCGTGATGGGGACGATCTTCGCGCTGTGCGTGCTGCTGTTCCGGCGCGGCGTCGTCGGCGAGCTGCTCGCGACGCGGGAGAAGCGCGCGAAAGCGTAGCGCCGCAGGAACGCGGCCGAGGCGGCCGGGAGAAAGGCCGCGATGTTCCTCGAGGCGTTCCGGCGCCGTCGCGGCGCTCGGGTCGACGACGCGTACCCCTGGACCGTTCCGGCGCTGCGCGCGCTGCACGAGGTGCGCTTCGCCGCGCCGGTGACGTTCTTCATGGGCGAGAACGGTTGCGGGAAATCGACGCTGCTCGAGGCGCTCGCGACCGCCGTTCAAGCGGAAGCCGCCGGTGCCGTCGAGGTCGACGCCGACGAAACGCTGGCGGGATCGCGGCGGCTCGCCGCGGCGTTCGAAACGGTCGAGCGCGGACGTCCGCGAACGCGGACGTACTTTCGCGCCGAGGACGCGTTCGGATTCACCAAACGGATCGACCGCGAGATGAAGGAGATCGAAGCGGAAGCCCGCGCGATGCTCGACGACGCGAAGGCGAGCGAGTTCCGCCGAAACTTGGGCGCGAACGTCGTGCGCAGCACGCGCCGGATGCTCGCATCGAAGTACGGCGACGACCCGCACGCGCGCTCGCACGGCGAGACGTTCCTCGGCATCGTCCGCGCGCAGCTGCGCGCCGGCGGCCTCTACCTCCTCGACGAGCCCGAAACGCCGCTCTCCCCGACGCGCGTCCTCACGTTGCTGGCGCTTCTCCTCGACGCCGTCGCCGCCGGCTCGCAATTCGTGATCGCAACGCACTCCCCGATCTTGGCAGCGTTTCCCGGCGCGTCGATCCTCGTCTTCAACGGCGACAAGCTCGTCGAAACACCGTACGAAGAGTTGGAGCACGTCCAGGTGACGCGCGACTTTCTCAACGCACCGCAACGCTATTTGCGGCATCTCACCGGTGGCGACTTCTCTTAGGGAATCAAGTGTTCTGTGCCGCTTGACAGGGCGAGCGAGCGCGCGTACGGTAGGGACACTCGGGCGACCGGCTCGAGCTGTGGGAGAGGGTCCGCCCGATGCGTGCTTCGCGTCTCTGCGTCATCGCATTTCTCGCGGCCGCCGTGGCGACGGTGCCGCTCGCGGCGGCAGCGCAAGACGGCAGGGGGCCTGGCATCAACGACCAGTTCCCGCCGAAAGGCCATCTGTCGCCGCCGAACGTCGACATCGTCGAGGCATGCTCGCGGCACGTGCACGTGAGCGGCTTCGTCCCGAAAGCAACGGTCCGCGTCTACAAGAACGGCGTCAACCTTCTCGCGACCGTCGTACCGAAGTTCGGTTTCGTGACCGTCGCGGTTCCGCCGCTCACGTTCGGCGACAAGCTGAGCGCGACGCAGACCGTGCTCGGCGACACGAGCGCGCCGACGAATCCGCCCGCCATCGTGGGCAAAGCGCCGTCCTCGCTCGCTGCGCCGTCGATCGACAAGGTGATCTACGCGTGCGGCCGCATCGTGCCGGTGCACAACTTGGTCTCCGGCGTCACCGTCGACGTGCGCGAGGTCGAGTCGGCGAGCTCGATCGGAAGCGGCTTCACCCCGAACGACTGGGGCACCGACTGGACGCCGGCGTTCACCTCGCCGCTCGTCGCGGCACATCATGTCACCGCCACGCAGGCGTCGTGCAGTCCGATCGTCAGCCCGCCCTCGGCGGCGGTTCCGGTGATGCCGGAGCCGATGCCGCTGCTCGCGCCGTCGCTCGACCCGCCGGTGCTCGGCAACGACGCGGTCACCGCGCACGGGCTCTACACCGGCGCGCTGCTCGAGATCTTCGACCACGTGACCCCCGACGGATCCGGCTACGCGACGGGCGCGAACAACTGGGCCGGGCTCAACTCGCCGGTCGGCGGCGGATCACTGATCAGCGCTCGCCAGTCGCTGTGCCACCACAGCCCGCCCTCGAAGCCGCAACCGCCGGTGAAGACGCTGCCGGCGCCGGTCGTGCTGCCGCCAATCTGCCCGAAACAGCACGCCGCCAAGATTCGCGGAACGGTGATCAACGCGAACGTCGTGCTTTTCCGCAACGGCACGATCGCCGGCTACGGCGGCGCTGCGCCGGGCGACGTCACGCTCAACTTCGCTCCGCCGAACGTGGCGGCGAACGGCGATTCGTTCACCGCGCTGCAGTACATCGGCGGCGTGGTCAGCCCGATGTCGGGACCGGTGATCGTGAACTGTTTCCGGCAGAACGTCGTCACGCAGCATAACGACAACGCGCGCCACGGCGCGCAGCTCGCCGAGACGGCGCTGACGCCGGCGAACGTCGCCGGCCCGAGCTTCGGCCTGCTCTACGACCGCGCGGTCCTGGGCACGATCATGGCGCAACCGCTGTACGTGCACGGTGTGAAGACGGCGACGGTTTCCGCTGGTCCGTCCTTCAAGAACCTCGTCTACGTCGCGACCTCGCAGGACATCGTCTACGCATTCGATGCCGACGACACGTCGCCCGACGTCGTCTCCGGCGGCGAGTCGACGAAATGGATCTGGCGGCGCCCGATCGGTACGCCGCACACGGGCGACATCTGCGGCGAAACCGATCCGCCCGTCGTCGGCGTCACCAGCACGCCGGTGATCGACGTCGCGGCCGGCCGGATGTACGTCGTCGCGCGCGATCAGCACGGGCTTCCGGGGCTTGGGGTCGACGTGCTCCACGCGATCGACATCGCTACCGGCGCCGACCTGCGCAGCGCTGTCGTCGGCGCGAGCGTGACGGTGAGCGGTGCGACGATGCGCTTCAACGCGGGCTGCCAGCGCCAGCGACCCGGGCTGCTGCTGCAGAGCGGCAACGTCTATCTCGGCTACGGCACCTACACGTGCGATGCGGGCTGTCCGAACAACGAACCGTACCGCGGCTGGATCATCGGCTTCCGCGCCAGCGATTTCGCGCCCGCCGGTGCGTTCACCAACTCGCTGGCGTCCGGCGAAGGCGGGATGGGCGTGTGGGCGTCGGGGAACGGTTTGGCCGGGAGCGACGACGGCTCGGCGATCTTCTATCAAACCGGAAACGACATCGGCGGGAGCGGCGTGCTGCACAACGGCGACGCGTTCGTGAAGCTCACGAGCACGGCGACCTCGCTCTCGTTCGCCGCGCGCTATCAGCCCTCGAATGCCGGCGACCTTCGCAACGGCGACACCGACCTCGGTGCCGGCGGACCGATGCTGCTCCCCGGCGGACGACTCGTCGGCGGCGGAAAGGACGGCGCGTTCTACGTGCTGCCGCAGTCGAATCTGACCAGCGGGGCGACGGGTTTTCAAGCGTTCTACAACACGTTCCACGTCGGCCCGACGCCGTATCCGTACAACGCGCCGCCGGTCTATCCGACGCAATGCCCGCTCGACGTAGCGGTCGGGCACGTCGCGAACAAGGACCAGCACTGTTGGATCGACACCGCGCTCTATCCGAAAGGCGAGTCGTACGGGCCGAACATCCACGGCGGCCCGATCTACTGGGCGACCGACGCGACGCACGGGATCGTCTACAAGATGCCGGAGAAAGACTATCTCAAAGCGTTCGCCTACGACGCCTCGGCCGGAACGCTGAACCCGACGCCGTCCGTGGTGGCGACGATCCGTCCGGGCCACGACGGGATGCCCGGCGGGTTCAGCTCGCTCTCCGCGTCCGGCGCTACGAACGGGATCGTGTGGAGCGTCGTGCAGCAGCAGGACGGTCAGTGGGGGCCGGCGTCGCCGGCGATCCTCTACGCGTTCGACGCCAAGACGCTGAACGTGCTCTGGAACAACGCCGGCGAAGATCAGGCGGCGTTCGCGAAGTTCAACTCGCCGACGATCGCCGACGGCCGCGTCTTCCTGCCAAGCGTCGGGCACTTCCAGGTGTACGGGCTCGCGCCGGCAGGTATGCGCGCGCCGCCGCATTGGCGCGAGCCGCTGCGCGGTCTACCGATCGGCGAAGCGATTCGCCGGCGTTGGCAATTCAGCGGCGGCGCGGCGGGGACGCTCGGCGCCCCGGTCGCACAGCGTACCGCCGCGTTCGCCGTCAACGCCGGTAGCGCGGCCGTCGTTCGCGATGCCGCCGGCGGCGGCGCGCACGTCGACTTCGCGCAGGACGTGATCGGCGCGGGCTACGGCAACATCAGCGTCCCCGCGAGCGTGCAGATCATCATCCCGATGTGCAACCACCCCGAGACGCAGCGCAAGATGCGCATCCTCTCCTCGATCTACGCCTCGCCGAAAGCCGGCTCGCACATCGTCCGCGGCGAGATCCGCCGCGTCTTTCTGGCGCAAGGCGGCGTCCAGCGCCTCGGCTACCCGCTGACCGACGAGATCCCAACCCCCGACGGCTTCGGCCTCATGACGAAGTTCGAACGCGGAACCCTGATCTGGTATCCCGGCAAAGAGGTGCGGCTCGCCGGCACGAGGTGAGCGGTTTACTCCGTACCGCGGAAGGTCAGGTGCTGCTCGCGCGCACCGCCCGCGCGGACCGCGCCGTGCACCATGTCGTACAAGCGCGCGCTCACGGCCATCTCAAGGACAGTTTCCGTCCGGTCTTCGTGGTTGATCTCGATCGCCGGGATGTGGTCCACCGTGATCGTCCAGCCCGGAGCCGGCGAGTAAATCTGCGTGATCTCGACCGCGTGCTTGCTCATATTATCCCAATCATAGCGTATGAACTGTAACGACGACATACCTAAATAGCCAGGACGTCTTCATCCGGATCCACCGCGAGCGACTAGTGGGTCAGGTTTTACTTTGTTCCGTCAAGGGGCCAGAAACCGAAGATCGCGCGGCCTGGTTCGAGGTCCCAGAACCGGGTTGCGTTGTCGCCGACGCCGTAGACGACGGCGTAGCGGACGTCCTGGGCGAGGATCGCGCGGACGAGGCGGGCGAAGTCGCGCTGCGACATCCAGGTTGCGGCGTAGCGCGCGAACTTCTGCTCGTCGGTGAGGTTCAGCCAGCCCGAGCTTTCGCGCACGCTCGGATCGCGCGGGTTGTCGGCTTTCGTGATCGAGCCGATTCGCACGCACGTGACCTGCAGCCCGTAGTTGTCGCTGTAGTAGCGACCCAGCGTTTCGCCGAATGCCTTCCAGACGCCGTACAAGGAGTCTGGTCGGTACGGCGCATCGGTTCGGACGACGAGGCCAAACGCAGGCTCGTAGATGGCCGGCGAGTTTTCAACCTCGTACATGCCGACGGCGTGATTCGAGCTGGCGAAGATCACGCGCTTGCAGCCGGCCCGCCGCGCCGCCTCGAACGCCGCGTACGTTCCCGCGATGTTCGGTCCCGCGACGTCTTCCCAGGACGCCTCGACGCTCACGACGCCCGCGAGGTGGATCACGGCCTCGCAGCCTGCGAACGCACGCTCGAGGGCCACGACGTCTTGCACGTCGGCGATCACGTCGGCGTCGTGCAAGTCGATTGGCACGAGTTCGTGGTCCAGTGCGAGGTCGTCGCAGAGCGGCCTCCCGATAGTACCGGCCGAGCCGGTGATCGCAATCTTCATCGCGCAGGCCGCTTCGACGGCGCGCTGAAGATGCTTTCGTGCTTCGAGTGTTGGTCGCGCTGCCGCTCGCCCTCGCCGTGACGGCGGCGGGTGGCGTTTCGCAAGCTCGGATCGACGGTTGGCTCGCGTCGTCGCCGCAGATCGTGCGCACCATGCGCCAGGCTCCGGACGGGCGACAGCACGTGCACGTCGACGTCGACGGCGCGGACGGCGGCTTCGTGGCCTCGGACGAAGCTGTTGAAGGCGTGCTCGCGACCGGCCAAGCGGTGATGGTCGTACCGCTCCTGTCCGGCGGGACCATGGGAATCAACACCACGCTGCTGTTCACGACCCTGGGTGGAAAGACGCGCTTCGTCGGCTATGTCCCTTCGCAAAACGGACACTTGGACGTTCGAATCGACCACGGCGCGCTGCTGATTCGCACGCCGATCTACGGGCCCGGCAGCGGTGGAAACTGCTGTCCGTCCGACTTTCACTACGAACGTACGACGCTGCGCGGGATACGGCTCGTTACGCTGAAAACCTGGACCGCGAAGGCCCCGAAGTACTAGACGCCGAGCAGCTCCAGGATTTCGTTTTCGCGGGCGATGACGTCGGCGTTGGCGAGGGTTTGGACGACCGCTCCGTGGTCGACGATGTGGTGGCAGTCGGCGACGCCCGTCGCGAAGCGCAGGTTCTGCTCCACCAGCAGCACGGTGATTCCGTCCGCTTTCATCGCGCGGATCAGCTCGCCGATTCGCTCGACGATCACCGGTGCGAGCCCTTCGGTCGGCTCGTCCAGGAGCACCGTGCGCGCGCCGGAGCGCAACACGCGCGCGATCGCGAGCATCTGCTGCTCGCCGCCCGAGAGCGTCGTCCCGCCGGCCTTCGCGCGTTCTTTCAGGATCGGGAACTCGGCGAAGATCCGCTCGACGGTCCAGCCCTTGTCGCCGACGATCGGCGCGAGGGTCAGGTTCTCGTAGACGCTCAGCGTCGAAAGGATCCCGCGCTCTTCAGGGACGTAGCCGAGCCCGCGCTTCGCGATGCGGTCCGACGGCATCCCCGCGATCGAGCTGCCGTCGAGTGAGATCGTCCCGCGGCGCGCCGGCAGAATCCCCATGATCGTGCGCAGCGTCGTCGTCTTCCCGACCCCGTTGCGGCCGACCAACGTCGCGACCTCGCCGGTCTCGACGCGCAACGTCATCCCGTGCAGGATGTGCGACTCACCGTAGTACGCGTGGACGTCCTGCAGCTCCAGCATCAGTGCGTTCCCCCGCCGAGATAGGCGGTGACGACGCGTGCGTCGCTGCGGACTTCGTCGTAGGTCCCTTCGACCAAGACTTTGCCGCGCTGCATCACGGTGACGCGATCGCACAGATCCGCGACGACGCGCAGGTTGTGCTCGACCAGCACGATCGTGCGGCCCGGCGCGATCCGGCGCACCAGCTCGACGGAACGCTCGATGTCTTCCATCCCCATCCCAGCGGTCGGCTCGTCGAGGAGCAGCACGCGCGGGTCCTGCGAGAGCGCGATCGCGAGCTCGAGCGAGCGTTTCTTGCCATACGGCAAGTTCACCGCCGACTGCTCGCGCACGTCGTCGAGGCCGACCGCGTCGAGCGCCGCGCGCGCCGGATCGTCGAGCACGGTGGTGACCGACGGCGATGCGAGAAATCGGCGCGAGAGCGCGGTGCGGGCCTGCAGCGCGATCTTGACGTTGTCGAGCACGGTCATGTGCGGGAAGATGCTGTTGATCTGAAAGCTGCGCACCATCCCCATCCGCGCGATCCCGGCCGGATCGAGCTGCGAGATCTCCGTCCCGGCGAACTGCACGCTCCCGTGCGTCGCCGGCGCGAACCCGGAGAGGACGTTGAAGAAGGTCGTTTTCCCGGCGCCGTTGGGGCCGATGATCGCGTGGACCGTCCCCTCCGCGACGTCGAGCGAGACGCCGTCGAGCGCAGTGAACCCCGCGTAGACTTTGACGACGTCGCGCGCGCGAAGGATCGGTTCGGCCACGAGCCGGACTTCCACCCGTGATGCAGCCGGCCCCGCACGATCGTGAGACGATCCTCGAAGTCGAAGCCCCGCGCGTCAAGTTCGGCCGCGGCGCGATCGACGAGGTCGGCCCCGAGGCGGCCGCGCTCGGGCTGCACCGCGTCGCGCTCTTCACCGACCGGCACGTGGCGAAGCTGGAGCTGGTCGAACGCGCACGCCGCTCGCTGCGCGCCTCCGGGGTCGACGTCGCCGAGTTCGACGGCGTGCGGATCGAGCCGACCGACACCTCGTTCCGCGAGGCCGCCGCGTTCGCTACCGAGGCGCGCGCCGACGGCTACGTCTCGGTCGGCGGCGGCTCGGTGATCGACACCGCAAAGGCGGCGAACCTCTATGCGACCTACCCGGCGCCGTTCGAACGCTACGTCAACGTGCCGCTCGGCGAAGGCGCCCCCGTTCCGGGGCCGCTGGCGCCGCACATCGCCTGCCCCACCACCTCGGGAACCGGCAGCGAGTGCACCGGGATCGCGATCTTCGACTTCGAGGCGCACGAGGTGAAGACCGGGATCGCGTCGCGCCGCCTTCGCCCGACGCTGGGCATCGTCGATCCCGACGCGACCCGAACGTTGCCGGGCGCGGTCGTCGCATCGAGCGGGTTCGACGTCCTCGCGCATGCACTTGAGTCGTTCACCGCCAAGCCGTACACGCAGCGGCTTCGCCCCGCGACGCCGCTCGCGCGCCCGCTGTCGCAGGGCGCGAACCCGTACAGCGATCTCGCCTGCGTCGAAGCGCTGCGCCTGCTCGGAATCTATCTCGAACGCGCGGTGCACGACGCGCGCGACGACGAAGCGCGCGAAGGCGTGATGTACGCCGCGACGCTGGCCGGAATCGGGTTCGGCAACGCCGGCGTTCACGTTCCACACGGCATGGCGTACGCCGTCGCGGGCCTCGTGCATGGCTTCGTTCCGGAAGGCTACGACGCCGATCACGCGATGGTTCCGCACGGCATGTCGGTGATCGTCTCGGCGCCGTCGGTCGCGAGGTTCACCGCGAGCGCAGCCCCGGAGAAGCACGCCCGCGCCGCGCAGATGCTGGGTGCTGAGCACGCACCGCGCGACGACGAGGCCGGCGAGGCGCTAGCAGCCGAGCTCGCGCGGTTGATGCGCGCGACGGCGATGCCGAACGGCTTGCGCGCGCTCGGGTATCGCGAGGCCGACGTTCCGGCGCTGGTCGCGGGCGCGTACGCGCAGCAGCGGCTGCTCGCCAACGCGCCGCGCGCGGTTGGAGAAGAAGAGCTGGCCGCGCTGTTCGCCGGCGCGATGACGGTGTGGTAGCGCGATCAGGTGCCGGTGCGGTGAAACGCGCGCGCCAGCACGATCCCGAGCGTGAGAAACAGCAGCCCTGCGACCAGCGCGTACGCCGCAAACGCGTACAGCAGCCCGATCTCGGCCAGGCTCGTCCAGTCGAGCATCACGATCCCGACCGCGCACGAGGCGACGCCGATCAGTGCGATCCCCCACGAAAGCGCCGGGATCCGCCGGACGAACACCGCGACGACGACCTCGAGGAGCCCGGTCGCGATCGCCCACAGCGAGACGACCAGGATCAGCAGTGCGACGCTCGGCACGTACGTCACCAGCAGCACCGCGACGACGAGGTCGATCGCGCCGTCGATCGCGACCAGCGCGCGCGTGCGCAGGCGCTCGTGCATTCGCACGGCATAGCTGATCGCGAGCACCCCGTCGACGAAGAAGTAGCACGCCAGCAAGAGCTTCGCCGCCTCGACCGAGATCGTGAAGGCGGCGATCCCCGCCGCGATCGCGATGACGCCCCGCAGCACCAGGGCCAACCATCTCCACGAAACTCGGATTCCGACGGCGTCCATCGCCCTCAGTATACACCGGCGAGGACAGCCTGATGCGGGCCGTCGTGCAGCGCGTGACGCGCGCCTCGGTGACCGTCGGCGAAGACGTCGTCGGCGCGATCGACGCGGGGCTCCTGGTGCTGGTCGGGGTCGCCGTCGACGACGACGAGCGCGACGCCGACACGCTGGCGCAGAAGATCGCCGGCTTGCGGATCTTCGACGATGCGACCGGCGCGATGAATCTCGCCCTCGCCGACGTCGGCGGCGCGGTGCTCGTCGTCTCGCAGTTCACGCTCCTCGGCGATGTCCGCAAAGGCCGCCGTCCTTCGTTCATCGCCGCGGCGCGCGGCGAGCAGGCCGAACGCCTCTACGAACGCGTCGCCGCAAACCTGCGCGCGACCGGGCTGCACGCGGAGACCGGCGTCTTCGGTGCCGAGATGGCAGTCGAGCTGGTCAACGACGGCCCGGTCACGATTCTGCTCGATACGAAGCGCGCGTTCTGATCCGGTAAGCGGGCTTACCGCGCGTTCGCGGCCGGCGCGGTACCGTGAGCACATGAAGAAGCTGATGTTCTCCGCGGCGCTCGCGTGTGCGACGCTTGCGATTCCCGGCCTCGCGCTCGCCGAAGACGCGATGTCGCACGACTCGATGTCGCACGGCGCGATGGGCCACGCGATGACGGCGACGATGATCTGCCGCCCCGCCGCCGCGAACGAAAAGCCGACCGCGATGATGGCGAAGACGGGTCTCGTTTGCAAGACGATCCACCCGGAATCGATGATGAAGAAGGGCGGCGGCCCCGACCTCTCCCACGCGCTCTCGGCCGACCAGGTCGACGCCGCCTGGCGCGCGTTCGTCAGCTCGATGATCGTGGTCCCCTCAACCGGCGGCGGCTAACGGTCAAGCGGGCGGACGGTGGGCGGGAAGCAGGCCGCGACTGGGCACCTTCGCAATCCGTGCTGGGATTTGAGCCGTTGCGCGGATAGCTTCGCTCAGACCAGAGAAGGTGCACATGCGTCGTCTGCTCCGGATCGCCGGGGTGGTCGCCGCGGCCGTACTCGCGCTCGCGATGCCGGCGGCGGCGCATCCGTTGGGGAACTTCACGGTCAACCATCTCTCGCGGATCACCGCCGAGCGCGACAGCCTGCGCGTGCGCTACGTCCTCGACCTCGCCGAAATCCCCGCGTTCGCATTGGACCGCTCCCTCGACCCGTACGGCACGCCGACTCGTGAAGCGCTCTCGCGCTGGGCCGGCGAGCACGCGAAGGCGATCGCGCCGCAACTGGAGCTGACCGTCGATGGGCGCGCGGCGGCGCTGATCCCGACCGCATCTTCAATTCGCGTGCGGCCGGGCGCCGGCGGATTGCCGACGCTGTATTTCACCGCGCTGTATGCTGCGCCGGTCGCGCCGGGCGCGCACGCGCTGGTGTACCGCGATCGTACCGAACCAGGCCGGCTCGGCTGGAAAGACGTCGTCGCCGGCAACGAAGGCGAACCGACGAACGAGCTGCGTTCGTATCCGAACGCGCTCACCGGATCGCCGCGAACACGCACGGCCCTCGCCGCGCGCGTCGACGCGCGCGGCACGATCGTCGCTGACGCGGTCGTCGTTTCCGACGCAGCGGCCGGCTCGACTGCCGGCGCCGGCGGCGTCACGGCTGTAGCCGGCGCGCCGCTTGCGCGATCCAATGCGCTGTCCGACGTGCTGGCGAAAGGCGCGAGCGATCCGCTCGTCGTGATCGGCGCGCTGCTGCTGGCTCTCGCGCTCGGCGCGCTGCACGCGCTCGAGCCGGGTCACGGGAAGACGCTGCTCGCGGTGTCGCTGGTCGGCGCGCGTGCTACCGCACGACAAGCGGTCGTTCTGGCGACCGCGCTCACCGTGGCGCATACCGCGGGCGTTCTCGCCCTCGGGGTGGTGCTGTTGCTGGCAGCGGCGTGGGTCGTTCCGGAGCAGATCTATCCGTGGATCACGCTGGGTTCCGGAATTTTCATTACCGTGCTCGGTGCGCGCGCGATGGCGCGCGAGGTCCGCAGCCGGCTCCCGTTCGCGCATGCGCACCCGCACGTTCACCCCCACGCGCACCCGCACGCGCACGACCACGTCCACGCCCTGGGCGAGCACCATCACGACGATCACATCCATCACGATCACGCCAGCCACCACGATCACGGCGCGGATCACGATCACGCACACCTCGACGACGTCGCGCATGCCCGCGCGCACGCGATTCCCGGAACCGCGCCGCTGACGTTTCGCAGCGCGGTGCTGGCAGCTGCGAGCGGAAACATCGCGCCGTGTCCGGCAGCACTCGTGGTGCTGCTCGCGGCGATCGCGCTGCACCGCGTGGGTTACGGCCTCGTGCTGATCGTCGCGTTCAGCATCGGGCTCGCCGCGGTGCTCACCGTCTTGGGGGTCGCCGTCGTGCGCGGTGCGGCGTGGCTCGTTGCGCGGCCGCGTTTCGAGCGCGTTGCGCGGTTGGCGCCGCTCGTAACGTCGTGCGCGATCGCCACGGTGGGTGCGGTGATGATCGGGCAGGGCTTCGCAGCGCAAGGAACCGGCGTGCGCGTGCCGGTCGTCGCGGCGCTGGTGCTGGCCGCGGTGGTCGGATACGCCTTCGCGTGGCATCAGTACTCGAGCCGCTCGGAGCTCGCGACGTGATCGGACTGAGCGCGTTCACCGTCTTCGTCCTCGGGCTGCGCCACGGCGCCGACCCCGACCACCTCGCCGCGATCGACAACGTCACCCGCAACGCGTACGTGAAGACGCCGTTGCTCAGCCGTTTTACCGGAACGCTGTTCGCCGGCGGACACAGCGTGATGGTGCTCGCGATCTCGGCGCTGGTCGGGATGCTCGGAACCCGCTTCGCGGCGCACGGCGCGCTGATCGAGCGCGTCGGAACCTGGATCTCCATCGTCGTCCTGCTCGCCGTCGCCGCGATGAACGTTCGCTCGCTCCGGGCCGGCGCGACGCGCGTCGCCGGCGCAAAGACGCGTTTGCTGCCGAAGCGGCTGCGCGAAGGATCGAGCGCGCTGCTCGCGATTCCGATCGGGCTGCTGTTCGGCTTCGGGTTCGAGACCTCGAGCCAGATCGTCGCGTACTCGCTCGCGTTCCGTCCCGACGCCGGGCTGGTCGGCGGCTTGATCGTCGGCGCGACGTTCTCGGCCGGGATGATCTGCACCGACACGCTGGATTCGCTGCTCGTCCACCGGCTGATCTCGTTCCGCTCCGACCGCCTCCCCGCGCTCATGCGGGTCTGGATCCTTGCCGTGACGGTTCTTGCGGTCGTGGTCGCGCTGTACGAGATCGCGCAAGTCTTCGGCTGGCACTCGCCGGTCAGCGATCTCGGTGTAAGCGGGCTGCTCGTCGCGGCGCTAATCGGCGTGTTCTGCTTCGTCTTCATCGGAACGCGCCGTCCGCGCGCGACGGAACCGCCGGTCGCCGCCGTCCCGGCCGAACCACCCGCCGGATAACGCAAACTTACGCGGCCGCGCGCAATCCGCGCGGCGATTGCGTGCGTCTTCATCGTAGGCGACATGCCGTGGGGCAGCCGCCGTAGTCTTACATCGTCTCGAACGTCAGGAGAGATTCCATGACATCACGTTCCGGCGCGCTCGGGGGCGGCCTGGCCGTCGCCGCGCTCGTCCTGACGGCGGTTCTCTACAACGCCTTCCCGGTGCGCGGCTCGGACCATCAGGACTCGCCGACGACCGTCGCGCGCCCCGCCGCCGACATCACCGACGTCTTCGTCTATCCCGCCGGCGACAACCCGAACAACGTCGTGCTGCAGATGGACGTCGATCCGCTGCTCACGCCGGCCAACGCAGGACAAGCCGCGCTCGATCCGGCGGTGCTCTATGAGTTCAAGATCGCGCACGGCGCGAACGCCGGCCCCGAGGACATGACGATCCAGCTCCAAGCGAGCGCCGCCGGTACCGCGCAGACCGTCAACGTCTACGGCCCGTTCGCGCCGACACCCGGGACGACGTCGATCGTCGGAGCGAGCTCCGGAAGCGTTGCGTTCAACTCGACGACCGCCGCGCAGCTCTCGAACGGGATGCGCGTCTTCGTCGGGCCGCGCGCCGACCCGTTTTTCTTCGACCTGTTCCAGTTCTTCTCGTTCTTGCCGGACCGCAACTACCAGACCGCGGGGAGCGCGCCGAAAGCGCCGTTCTCGTTCAAGTTTCCCGCGCCCGCCGGTCAGTTCGCGAGCTGCGTGAAGGGGACGCCGAACGACGCGCTCTCGAGCAACTCGTTCAACGTTCTGTCGATCGTGATCGAAGCACCCAAGACGTTGATCGCTCCCGCGAGCGGATCGCAAACGATCCACGTGTGGGCGACGACCAGCACCACCACCGGAGCGTAGGAAGAAAATCATGCGACAATCAGTGATGACGTTCGTCGCCGTGTACGCGGTCGTGCTCGGCACGTCGAGCTGCAACGGCGGCTCGGCGAACGCTCCGGTGTTCAATTCGGGTCAATCGGTGGCGCAGTACCACCAGATCGAACGGCTCGCGCGGCCGGCGGTCAAAGAGCTCTTCCAGCAATTTGCAAACCACGACGGCACGAACCGCACCGCGCCTTGGCAGCAGCCGCTCAATACGCCATCGCTGTACCAAGAGATCGGCTCGTTCACCTCAAATGTGGCGGGACGTTCGACCAGCGGACCGAGCGGCGGCGTCCCCGGCGTGCTGCAATCGGTGCTGATCCCGGATGAAGTTGCGGCGGATCTTTCGCAACCCGCTCCCGCCGCGTATCTCGGCGTCGAGACGGGCGGCGCAACCGGCGGAAAGTTCGGCGGACGCGGTCTTGCCGACGACGTGATCGACATCTCGCTCGGCGCGGTGTTCGGCAACACGCTCTCCGCGCTCGGCCTCACCACCGACGACGGCAAAGAGTCGCCGTGCCTGACGACCGACAACGTCCCCCAGCAGAACGCGAAGGACAACGTCACCCCGGCCGTCTTCCCGTATGTCGGAGCGCCGCACTAAGCTGGGCGTTCCGGCGTTCGCCGTCATCGCCGTGAGCGCGCTCGTCGTGCTCGCGGCGTGGCCGGCGTATCTCGCCGCGCGCGCGGCAGCTCCCGCCGAACCGTTCGCGGCGCTCACGCCCGCGCCGGTGAAGCCCGACTGGCACGTGCGCGACGCCGAGATCGCGTTTCTGGAGTCGCGCGCCGGCAAGACGCGCGGCGACATGCTCACTCCGCGGATGCTCTCCGCCGAATACTTGCAACGCTACCGCGAGCGCGGCGACCTAGGCGACGTGTTGCGCGCCGAACGCGCGGCACGCCGTTCGCTCGCCGCGATGCCGCGCGGCAACGTCGCCGGCGACGCGGCGCTGGCAAGCGCGCTGCTCGCTCTGCACCGTTTCCACGAAGCGAAAGCGACGATCGCCGACGCCCGCCGCTGGCGCCGTGACGATCCCGGGCTCGCGGCGGAAGAAGCAGCGTTGGATTTGGAGCTCGGCGACGTGGAAGGCGCGCGCCGTATCGCAGCCGCGCATCGCAACGATCCCGCCTTCGACGTCGTCGTCGCGCGGCTCGACGAAGAGACCGGACACCTCGCCGAAGCGCGCTCGCTGGTAGCCCGCGCGACGCAACGGGCCGACGCGATCTACGACACCCCAGCCGAACGCCGTGCCTGGCTGCACGCGCGCGCCGCCGAGCTGGCGCTGGTCGGCGGCGACAACGACGCCGCGCGCACCACCGCCCGCGAGGCGTTGGCGATCTTCCCGAATCATCTGCGCGCGCTGACGGTCCTGGCGCGCACCGAGCTGGCAGCACGCCGCTACGCCGAGGCGGAAGAGGCCGCGCAGCGCGCCGTCGCTGTCCAGCCCAATCCGGAAGTGCTCGGGATTCTTGCGGATGCGCAGTCGGCGCGAGGCGAGACCGCGGCGGCCGCGGCGACGCGCGACGAGCTCCTCGCGGTCGCGCGGCTCGGCAACGCGCTGCGCGTGAACGACCGGCTGATCGCCGTCTGGGAAGCCGACCACGGCGTGCAGCTCGACGCAGCCTACGCGATCGCCCGGCGCGAGCTCGCCGTTCGCGACGACATCTACGCCGAGGACACGCTGGCGTGGGCCGCCGCGCGCTCCGGCCGCTGGGACGTCGCGCGAGCTGCGATCGCGAAGGCGCTCCGCTACGGCAGCGAAGACCCCGCGATCCGGCGGCACGCGGCCGTCATCGCGGCACACGCCTCGAACTGACGCGGATTCGCCGGGCCGGCCCCGAATGACGGATCATGCGCCGGCGAATTCTCAACACCATGAAACGGCTCGAGATCGTCCTCGAGCGCGATCAGATTCCGATGGTCTGCGGCGTCCTCGGCCAGCATTCGACCGGATACACGATCATCCCGGAGGTCACCGGTTACGGTCACCACGGAAAACGCGAGTCGGGCGAGACCGTGCTGCTGGTGACGGTCGTCACCCGCGATCACATCGACCCGATCCTCGACATCCTGATCCCGCTGCTCAACCAGCGTTCCGGGGTCGTGCTGATCAGCGACGTGCAGGTGCTGCGCGGTGACCACTTCGTCCCCGAGCTCAAAGCGAGGACGATGCCTCAAATCTGAAGGCGCGTCAGCTTCCGGTCCAGACCGGCTTGCGCTTGTCGAGGAACGCCGTCAGCCCTTCACGGAAGTCGCTGCTGCCGTAGCACAGCCGAATCAAGTCGCCGTCGTCCGGAATCGGCGCCGCGTTGCGAAGCCGCCGGCACATCTCTTTGGTCGCGCGCAGCGTGAGCGGCGCGAGCGCGACCAGCTCTTCGGCGATCGTCTGCGCGCGCACCGGGACCGTGTCGTCGTACTCCGCGACCTCGGTGAGAAATCCGATCTTGTGCGCCTCGCGCGCGCCGAGGAGCGTCCCGGTGAGCAGCAGCGTCTTCACCGCGTCCAGCCCGACGATCTCGGCGAGCCGGGCGATGTTGCGCAGCGAGATGCAGTTGCCGAGGGTCCGCGCGATCGGAACGCCGACGCGCGTCATCGGGCCGCCGATCCGAACGTCGCAGGTCGCCGCGATGCTGACGCCGCCGCCGGTGCAGACCCCGCGGATCGCGGCGATCGCCGGAACCGCGATCGCGTCGAGCGCTTCGATCACCGACCCGATCCGTTTTTCGTACGCCACGCCGTCGTCCGGACCGGCGAACGCGCGAAACTCGCCGATGTCGGTTCCGGAGACGAACGCGTCTTTTGCGGCGCCGGCGATGACGACGGCGCGCACGCTCGAATCGGCGTTCAGCTCGGTCGCGAATTCGCGCAGCTTCTCCCACATCGCGAAGGTCATCGCGTTCCGCGCCTGCGGGTTGTCGATCAGGATCCACGCGATCCCGCGCTCGCGGCGCTCGAGCCGGATCACGCCGGCACCGCGATCACGCCGTCGCCCGTGAGCCGCGCGAGCTCGTCGTCCGTCACACCGATCCCGCGCAGCACGTCGGCGGAATCGGCGCCCAGCAGCGGCCCCGCGCGCTCGATCCGCACCGGCGTCTCGGAGAACCGCAGCGGCGAGCCGAGCTGGCGCACCTCGCCGAGCGTCGGGTGCTTCGCCTCGACGAAGAAGTTGCGCGCGGCAAGATGCGGATCGCCGAAGACGCGGTCGAACGTGAGGATCGGACCCGCCGGGATTCCGGCCTCGTTCAGCCGTTCGGTCCAGTGCGCCGACGATTGCGTCGTCGTCACCGCCTCGATCTCCGCGATCAGCGCGCCGCGGTTCGCCATCCGGTCGTCATTGTTAACGAAGCGCGGATCGCTCGTCAGACGCTCGAGCCCGAAGATGGCGCAGCAGCGGATCCAGTGCCCTTGCGTGTTCGCGCCGAAGGTGAACCAGCCGTCGGCGGAGCGCACCGCCTGGTACGGCGCGATCGCTTGGTGCGCCGACCCCGACGGCTTCGGAACCTCACCCGTCGCGAAGTAGCGCCCCGCCTCCCACACCGCGAACGAGACCGCCGATTCGAACAGCGAGACGTCGATGAACTGCCCGCGCCCGTCGCGGTCGCGCGCGCGCAGCGCCGCGAGCACGGCGATCGTCGCGTACAGCGCGGTCGTCAAATCCGCGATCGGGACGCCGACCTTCACCGGCGGCGCATTCGGCTCGCCGGTGATGCTCATCAGCCCCGACATCGCCTGCGCGATGATGTCGAGCCCGGCTAGCTGCGCGTACGGCCCGTCGTTGCCGAAGCCGGTCGCCGCGAGGTAGATCAGCGCCGGCGACTCGCTCGCGAGCGCTGCGTAGCCGAGCCCGAGGCCGTCCATCGTCCCCGGCCGTAGGTTCTCGATCACCACGTCGGCGCTCGCCGCGAGGCGTCGAAACAGCGCTTTCCCGTCGGCCGCCTTGAGGTCGAGCGCGACGCTGCGCTTGTTGCGGTTGAGCCGCACGAAGTTCGAGCTCTCGCCGTCGAGGAACGGACCCGTCGAACGGGTGAGGTCGCCGCCGGGCGGGTTCTCGACCTTGATCACCTCGGCACCGAGATCGGCGAGCTGCATTCCGCAGAACGGCACGGCCATGAAGTTGCCGACCTCGACGACGCGGACGCCGGCCAGCGGCGGCGGAGCGGAACCCATGCCGCAGGATTGGAGGACCGGCGTAGGCTACTCCTGGTCCATGAAGAGCACAACGCGCGGCGCGTTCATCGCCTCGTCCGCTGCGGCGTTCGCGACGATCGCGGTCGTCACGTCACCCGCCTCCGCGGCGGAGTTCACCGGCAAGGCCGGGACGAATCAGCCCGTCGACCATCCGCTGAGCGTCGCGATGAAAGATCTCTGGGACGCCGTTCGCAAGGACACGAACGGGCGGCTCGACGTCACGGTGTTCCCTAACAACCAGCTCGGCGGCGACACCGCGATGCTTCAGCAGCTGCGCTCCGGCGCGCTGCAGGTGATGACGCTCGACGGCGGGATCCTCGAATCGGTCGTCCCGGTCGCGGCGATCCAGAGCGTCGGGTTCGCGTTCACCGACTCGGCGCACGCGTTCCGCGCGTTCGACGGCAAGCTCGGCGCGTACGTGCGCGGCGAGATCGCCGGCAAAGGGCTGCACGCCTTCGACAAGATCTGGGAGAACGGGATGCGCCAGATCACGACCAGCACGAAGCCGGTGCGCAACGCGGGCGACATCTCGGGGATGAAGATCCGCACGCCGAACTCGCGGATGGCGCTCGACCTGTTCAAGTCGCTCGGCGCGGCGCCGACGCCGATCAACTTCAGCGAGCTCTACACTGCGCTGCAGACGAAGGTCGTCGACGGCCAAGAGAACCCGCTGGCGAACATCGAGTTCGCGCGGTTCTTCGAGGTGCAGAAGAACCTGAGCTTGAGCAGCCACATGTGGGGCGGATACTGGCTCCTCGCCGAGAGCGACTGGTACAACAAGCTGCCGGCCGACGTGCAGGGGATCGTCACCCGCAACGCATCGCGGATCACCGACCGCCAGCGCAGCGACGTGATGAAGCTGAACGACACGCTCATCGGCAAGCTGCAGTCGCAAGGGATGGCCGTCAACAAGCTCAGCGACGCCGACCGCGCCAGCCTCAAAGGGAAGCTCACCGACTACTACAAGCGCTGGAAGGGCGAGTTCGGCACGACCGCATGGGATCTGCTGGAGTCGTATTCGGGCAAGCTCACGTAGCCGCGCAGTTTTTGCCGCAGTTTCGCGCGCCTGCCGGTTGTGCTATACCGGCGGGCTCGCGTAGCATCGACGGCATGCTGAGAGACGAATTCGAACGGCGCCGCCGCTCGAACCCGCGATACTCGCTGCGCGCCTTCGCGCTGCTCCTCGGGATCGACAGCGCGACGCTTTCGCAGGTGCTGCGCGGACGCCGCCGGCTCTCGCCGCGCGCGACCGCCGCGCTGTGCGACCGGCTCGCGCTCCCGCAGCCGCAGCGCGACGCCGTGATTTGCGAAGCGCTGCGCGCCGGCCACGAGCGGCGGATCCTGCGCCAAGTCGGCCGCGACGGTTTCACGGCGAGCTCGCGCGCGCTCGCGCGACGGCTGCGACTGCGGACCGACGAGATCAACGCCGCGCTCGTGCGGCTGCTCCGCGAGCGCAAGCTGCGAATGCTCTCGCCGGCGCGCTGGGTCGCGCTCGCGCCTGAGCAGCGCTGATGGAAGCGCGACCCGTCGTGCACTGGCAGGCGCTGGTGCGCGATCCCGACCGTGCTGCGAGCTTCTACGCAGCGTGCTTCGGCTGGAACGCCGACGATCGCAACGCGCTCGGCTACCGCGCGATCGGCGCTGCCGGAGACGGAATCGGCGGCGGCTTGTGGCCGCTCTCGGACGGCTCGCCGATGGTGCAGCTGTTCGTCGCCGTACCGGACGTCGACGCCGCGCTCGCGACCGCGCAAACGAACGGCGCGCAGGTCGTCATCCCCAAGCAAGTGCTGCCGGACGGCGACGAGATGGCGGTGATCCTCGACCCCGAGGGGATCGCCTGGGGTTTGATGTTGGCGCGCGGCTGAGGGGCGGGAACGGCGCGGGCGGCCGCGCAAGTCTTCCGGGTGCTGCGGGTCCACCTGTTCGGGCGGCCGCGGTTGTCGCTCGACGAGACGGCGTTCCCGATCGGCGGGCGACCGAAAGTCGTCCCGCTGTTGGCGTACTTGCTGTTGCACCGCGGCGCGCCGCTGCCGCGTCAAACGGTCGCCAACGCGCTCTGGCCGGATGAGCCGGAAGACGAGGCGCGCGCGAACCTGCGCCGCCACCTGAACTACCTGCACCATGCGCTGCCGCCGGCCGGGGCGATCCCGTGGCTGCTCGCCGACGGCGGGAAGCTGCAGTGGAATCCAGAGCGCGAGCTGTGGCTAGACGTCGCCGAGTTCGAGCGGCTCGCCGCGGTTCCGGAACAGCTCGCCGAAGCGGTGGCGCTGTACGAAGACGACCTGCTGGTCGACGTCGAGGAAGAGTGGCTGGACGCGGAGCGCGAGCGGCTCAAAGGACTGCACCGCATGCTGCTCGCCGCGCTGGTCGCGAAGCTGCGCGCAGCGCGCGAGTACGCGGCCGCGCTGAGCGCGGCGCACGCGTTGTTGCAGCACGATCCGTTTCGCGAGGACGCGCTGCGCTCGGCGCTGCTGATCCGCTACGAGTCGGGCGACCGCGCCGGCGCGCTCGCCGAATACGAGCGTTTCGCGGGCGCGTTGCGCGACGAACTGGACACCGCCCCGATGGCGGAGACGGTCGCGCTGTACGAGGCGATCCTGCGCGACGACGTTGCCGCCGACATCAACGCAGCGCCGCGCGACGCGGACGAGCGCTTTGCCGAACGTCCGTCCAAGCGCTCCGTGCGCGAGCGATTCGCCGATGGTCCGGCCGCGCTGCCGTTCGTCGGCCGCGCCGCGGAGCTCGACGCGTTGCGGGAGCGCTGGAACGCCGCCGCGGCGGGGAGCGGCGCGCTGATCTTGATCGGAGGCGAAGCCGGCGTCGGCAAGACGCGGCTCGTGCGCGAGCTCGTCGCGGCGTGCGAAGCGCAAGGCGCGCTCGTCCATGCGGCCTCGACGACGTTTCCCGAAACGACACCGTATCAGCCCTTCGTCGCGCTGTTGCGGCTCGCCGTCCCGCTCGCCGCGTCGGTCGCGGTCGACCCGCTGTGGCTGAGCGCGATCGCGGCCCTCGTACCTACAGTGGCCGAGTACGCCGCCGAGCTTCCGCCGCTCACCGCGCTCGATCCGGCGCGCGAGCGGTTGCGCTTGTTCGAAGCGTGCGTGAACCTCTGGACCGCGATCGCGGCGCGACGGCCGCTGGTCCTCGTCGTTGAAGACCTGCAATCCGCCGGCGCCGCGACGCTCGCGCTTCTGGAGCATCTCGCGCGCCGCGCGCAGCGCGCGCGAATCCTGATCGTCGCCACGTACCGCGAGGACGAGCTGGACCTGGGTCACGCGCTGCGCGCGCTGCGGAGGCGGCTCGAGCACGACGGCGCCGCCGCGCGTCTCGCCCTCCCGCGGCTTTCGCGCGAAGCGGTCGAGACGCTGCTGCACGCGCTCGCCGGAGGTGAAAGCCACGAGCTCGCGCGCGCACTGCACGCGCGCAGCGAGGGAAATCCGTTCTTCCTCGAAGAGATGCTGCGAGATCTCGCCGAGACGGGGCACGTGCGAATCGTCGAGCGCCGCTGGTCGTTCGGCGCGCTGGAAGAGTCACCGGTGCCGCCCGCGTTGCGCGACGCCGTCGGCGCGCGGATCGCGCGGCTCGACAAGCACGCCGCGACGCTAGCCGAGGCGGCGGCGGTGATCGGCCGCGCTTTCGACGTCGAGCTGCTGCGCGAGACAACGGGCTGGACCGAGGCGACGGTGATGGACGCGCTCAACGGGCTGCTCGACCGGCGGATCGTGAGCGAGTCGGCACCGCACGGCGCGTTCGGCTACGCCTTTACCCACGATCTGCTGCGCGCCGTCGTCTACGAGCGGATCGACGAACCCGCCAGAATCCGCCGCCACCGGCGCGTCGCGCACGTCATGTCCGCGCTCTACGCCGAGCAGGGCGACGACGTGAGCGCCGAGCTCGCGCTGCATTGGGACCGCGGCGGCGAACCCCAGCGCGCCGCCGAGCAGTACCTCCGCGCCGCAAAGCACGCGGCGAGCGTCTACGGTCTTGACGAAGCGGCGCAGCAGGCTACGCGCGCGCTCGAGCTCGGCATCCTTTCCCGGACGCGTTTCGAAGCGCTGTTGCTGCGGGTCAAGCTCGCCGCGGCGGAGGGCGACCGTGCGGCCCAGGCCCGCGACATCGACATGCTCGCCCGGCTCACGAGGCATCTCGACGAAGAGGCGGTCTGCACCGTCCTCGAACGCCGCATCGACTTGGCCAACGTCACCGGCGAACGCCGGCGCGAACGCGTCCTGCTGCGACTCCTCGAACGCCGCGTCCGTAAGGCCGGCGACTCCGCAAACCAAACGCCTCGATACGGTGAGCATGAAGGTTCCGCCCAGCTGTACGACCGCTCGACCATGCACACCCGGCTGTTGCAGTGCAAGGCGCGCTACTACCGATGTGTCAGCGACTTCGATGCGGCGCGCGGGGCATTCAACGAGCTGACGCGGCTTGCCGAAGAAGCCGGCGACCGCGGACGCTATGTCGACGCGCGGCTGGCGTATGCCGACTCGTACACCTTCGAAGGCCGCTTAGGAGAGGCGCGCGCGGTGCTCGACGAGCTGCGCACGGCGGTTCAGGCCGACGGCGATCGTGCCGCGCTGGTGCGCACGCTGATCGCGTTCTCTCGCGCCGCGCTCCAGCAGCAAGACTACGCGGCGATGTCCGGATTCGCCGCGGAAGCGCTGGAGATCGCGCGAGCGATCGGCGACCGCGAAGGCGAGGCGCTGGCGCTGCACACGACGGCGAATGGGCTGGTCTACACGTTCCGGGTCGGCGAGGCGCGCTCGTTCTACGTGCAGGCGGCGGAGCTGTACGAACGGATGAGCCATCGTGTCGGAACGGCGAGCGTGTCGTGCGACTTCGGCTTGTTCCACACCGAGATCGGCCTTCTCGACGCGGCGCTCGACCTCTACGCGCGGGCGCGAGAGGTCGCGCACGAGATCGGGTTCACGTTCGTCGCTGCCGTCGAGCGCGTCAACGCCGGCTACTGCCACCGGCTGCGCGGCGAGTACGAGCTCGCGCGCTCCGCGGCCGAGTCCGCGCTCGAGCTGGCGCGCACAGTTCGCTCGCAACCGCTCGAATCGGCCGCGCTCGGCGTGCTCGGCGCCGCCGAGAGCGCACTCGGCGAACACGCCAACGCGATCGCGCACCTCGAAGCCGGCGTCGAACTGCGGCGACCGAGCGGTGCAACACCACGGCTCGGCGACAACCTGTGCGCCCTCGCGCTGGCGCACCTCCGCAGCGGCAACGTCGACGCCGCGCGCGCCGCCGCCGACGAGCTGCTAGCGCTCTACGACGCGAACCCGAAGCTCGCCCCGCAGCCCGCGGAGTGGCTGCTCACCGCCGCGTGCGTCGCGGAAGCACACGGCGCGAGCGAGACGGCCGCGGATCTGCTGCGGCGCGCCGACTCCGTAATGCGAGCGCGCGCCTCCGCGATCCCCGACACGACGACGCGAACGGCGTATCTTGCGCTGCCGTTCAACGTCGCGGTCGCGGAGGCGCTCGCCACCCGGCTTTAGGGTTTTGCCTCGAAGACGAGGTTGAACGGCGTCTCGGTCGCGCGCCGGAAGCGCGTGAACCCGGCCTCCGTGCAGATCGCGCGGAGCCGCGCTTCGCCGGCTTGCGCCCCGAGCGCGGTTCCGACTTCCTGCGAGAGCGAGGCCGGCGTGCACAGCAGCGTCGACGCCGCGTAGAACACGCGGCCGACCGGGTTGAGGTTGTCCTCGAGCGCGTCGTTCGCGAACGGCTCGACCATCAGGAACGTGCCGTCGTCGTGCAGCGACTTGCGGATGTGCGCGACCGCGCCCGTCGGATCGCCCATGTCGTGAATGCAGTCGAAGCACGCGATGAAGTCATAGCCGTTTGCCGGGAACGACTTCGCGCTGGCGACCTCGAACTTCACGCGGTCTTCGACGCCGGCTTTCTTCGCCGCCGCGCGCGCCGCGTCGATCGAGCCTTGATGGTAGTCGTAGCCTTCGAAACGCGACTTCGGATAGGCTTGCGCCATCACGATCGTCGACGTGCCGAGACCGCAGCCGACGTCGGCGACGTACGCGCCGGCGCGCAGCTTCGCCTCGACGCCGTCGAGCGCGGGGATCCAGTTCGACACTAAGTTGGCGTTGTAGCCGGGGCGGAAGAAGCGTTCGGTCGCGCCGAACAGCCGCGGGTCGTGCTCGTGCCACCCGAAACCGTGGCCGGTCTTGAACGCCTCGGTGATTGCCGGCTCGTCGGCGAACATCGTCTGCGCGATCTGGTAGAGCCCGCACAGCAGTACCGGGCTCGACTCGTCGGCGAGCAGCGGCTGATGTTCGGCCGGCAAGGTGAACGTCTTGGTCGCCGGATCGTAGTCGACGTAGCCGCTGGCGGCTTGGTTCGACAACCACTCGCGCGCGTAGCGCTCGTTGGTGCCGGTCGCGTCGGCGAGGCCTTGCGAGGTGAGCGCGCCGCGCTCGGCGAGGGTGCGGTAGTAGCCGAGCTTGTCGCCGATCACGATCAGCGCGCCGGTCAGCGTCGCGCCGACGTCGCCGACCATGCGGCCCAGAAACGCTTCGAACTTCGCGTTGTCGAAGGCGGCGGGCGCCGCGGTCGCGCTCATGACGCGCGCTCGTCGCGAAGCCCCGAGCGGAGCATCGTCACGAGCTCGGGCGTGTCCTGGTGGCCGTGGGCGGTGACGGCGTGGTGGCGGGCGGTCTCGAGGACTTCCGCCTCGGTCCCCGAGATCTTGAGCGAGCAGTTCTTCTCGCTCGGGTACTCGCGGCAGTCGATGAACTTGCGTGCGGTTGCGGTGGTGGTCATGAGAAGCCTCCGGAAGGGCGGGCAGCGATCACCCTGCGCTCACCTTAGCTTGGCGCCGTCTCAAGACCGTCTCAAGGCTACGGCGAAGCGAAACCGCGCGCTTTCAAATACGCTTGCCCGGCCGGCGAGACGACGAAGTCGACGAACGCCCGTGCGCCTGGCTGGTTCGGCGCGGCCTTGAGCGCGGCGATCGGATAGATCGCGGGCGGCGCCGCGCCGGGCGGAAACGCGATCGTCTTGACCTTGTCGGCGATCGCGGGCGTGACGTCGGTCGCGTAGACGACGCCGGCGTCGCCTTCGCCGAGTGCGATCTTGGTCGCGACCGCCTTCACGTCGAGCTCGTTCGAGACGACGTTCCGCTCGACGAACCCGCCGAAGTCCGCCGGAAAGCCGCGCTCGCCGTTCAGCTTGCGAAACGCCGTTCGCGCGTAGTTGCCGACCGGCACGGTCGAAGCAGCCAAGACGACCTTCACGTTCGGCTTCGCCAGATCGGCGAGCTCGGCGATCTTCGCCGGGTTGTCCTTCGGAACGATCACGACCAGATGGTTGCGCGCAAACGTGCGCGGCGCGCCGTCGAGCAGCCCGGCGTCGGACGCCGCCTTCATCTGCGCCTCGTTCGCCGAGGCGAAGACGTCGGCCGGCGCGCCTTGCTTGAGCTGCGCCACGAGCGTGTCGGAGCCGCCGAACGAGAACGTCACGGCGACGCCCGTCTTCTTGGTGAACGCGGGCGCCGCGGCTTCGAACGCTTCGCGCAGCGACGCGGCCGCGAAGACGGTGATCTTGCCCGGATCGGCGGCGCCGGCCGGCAAGGTCGTCACCGCGGCGAACGCGAGCGCGGCGAGGAGCGCGAGCTTTTTCATCGTGACCATGGGAACGGCCATACTGCGGCGCTGGTTCGAGGTCCCGGCGGGAGGGCTGCGGCCGGCCGCCGTACGCGGTGCGCGGTGACCATCCCCGCCGAACCGACACCGCCGAAGGCCGACCCGCGCGCCTACGTGCTGGGCGGCAACGCGAGCACGCTCGCGTTCACCTCCAGCTTGGTCCCCGAGAACCGCCAGGTGACGGCGTGGCTCGTCCCGCTGGCGTGGACCCCGATCGGCGTCGTCCTCGGCGAGAACTGGCAGCGCGTCGGCGTCGCCGCCGACAACCTGGCGGGCTGGACCGATCAAACCTTCGATCCCTCCGACGAGCGTTCGTTCGTCTCGTCGCTGCGCGAGCTCGAGCTGCTGGCGCGGATCGGCTGGTCGGCGCCGGTCCCCGAAGCGCTGACCGAAGAGATCGTCGTCAACCACGAAGACCTCCCCGAAGACATCCTGGACGCGCTCGCGCACCCGCCGGAATCGCTCGTGCAGTGCGCGATCTGCCGGCGAACCTGCGTGCGCGATCACTTTGTCTGGAACGAGCGCCGGCTGTGCGCGTGGGACTTTCACCAAACCGTGTTCGGGAAGCGCGGACCGTGGCGCGACGGCCCCTACGAAGAACGCTTTTGGGAGACGATCCCGAACGCCGCGTACGTCGCCGGACCGCTCCTCGAAGAGATCGCCGTCGACGCGGTCCTCGCGATCGACGGGCTCGACGACGAGCTCGCGCATCGCATCCTGAACGAAGCGATCGCCGGCGATCCGGCGCACGCGCACCTCGCCGTCCGCACCGCCGGCGGCTACACGCTGCTCCGCGAACGCCGCGAGCAGCAGCCCAGCGATCAGCCCGAAGAAACGTCGGGCGCGGGCGCGCCGGGAGAGCCGTCCTGACCGATCGCGCAATCGCGCGTCTGGGCGCGATCTTCACGGTCTTATTCATCTTGCTGGCGGCGCGGCAGCTTTGGCTGCAAGTCGTCGAAGGGCCGCGGCTTGCCGCGAACCAGTACAATCCGCGGCACGCGCAGATCGCGGTCGGGCGCGGGTCGATCCTCGCGTCGGACGGCACGCCGCTCGCGGTAAGCCGTGGCGCGAAGCGCATCTACCCGCAAGGCGCGCTGACCGCGCAAGCGGTCGGCTACGCGTCGTCGCGCTACGGCACGGCCGGTCTCGAAGATTCGTTCGACCGCGTGTTGACCGCGCACACCGACGCCGTCGATCCGCTCACGCAGCTGCGCGAGATCGTCGCCGG
>DASZGA010000361.1:0-2561 GCA_035939295.1 Candidatus Elarobacter sp.
CGCGACGTCAGCCAGTAGCCGCGGCCGATCCACGCGAGCCCGACGCCGATGCTGCCGGTGAACAGCAGTACTGCGACGAGGCCCCACGCGATTGTCACCGCGACACCCGGGTCGGGCCCTCGCCGGCGTCCATACCGCTCACGTTGCGAACCGAGCGCCGTTGGGCCTCCAGAATTCCCGCAGCTTGCAGCAGAAGGCGGCAAGGTATCGCAAGACGGCCTCCGGAGCGTCGAGCGCCGCCTCAGCGGCGCCCGACGAACTCGTACACGTAGTGACTGCTCTGTTTCTTCTCCCACTTGTCGAGCAGGTGATACGTGCGCTTCCAGATCCAGACGCGGTGTATCTTGCCGAACAGCTTGTACTGGAACGACCGGCCGCGCACGATTTCGTGGATGTTCGCGAACGAAGGATGGACGAGGTACGTGCCGTCGTTGAACTGCTGGTAGATGTTCGCGTCCGTGACTGCGCTGGTTTCCTCGACGTTGTCGATGCTGTAGTGCAGGTAGTGTCGCAGCCACCACGCGGGGTTCCCAGCCGCGCTCGGCCACTGGTTGGACGGGTCGCCGGGATCGAAGGAATGGTCGATCACGCCTTGGATGAACGAGTAGTGGTTCTTGTAGCGCCGGCGCGCATCGAACGGCGTGCTGCCGAAGGCGGCCAGCACCGGCATCACCATCCCGGTCGTGGAGAGATAGGGCGTACAGGCCGAGGCGAGATACGTCGGCGCAGGCGCCAGTTGTCCGACGTTCTCTTGGCTGAGGAAAAGCTTCGCATTGCGCATGAACTGTGCGCCGTTCTCCGTCATGTCGAACGCTTTGACGAGGCTGGTCGGGACCAGCCCGCTCGGCGGCGGGCCCAATAGCGCGGGATTCGGGTTCCCGCAGGCGGAGTTCATCGAGACGACGCCGTCGTCCAAGCCCGGTAGGACGATCTTGGTGATGCTGTAGTCGTTCGCGCTCGGATGTCCGCCCGCGATGGTGAGCGTCGGGACCGGTGATTCGTTGAGGATCGGCCCCCACACGTTCTGCGCGACGTATGGAATCAGGTCGCGCAGGATGCTGTGTGCCACGAAGGCTGTGCTCGCGTTCGCTGAGCACCCCGAACTGAAATTCAGCATGTTCGTCCACACGTTGCAGAGGGCCGCCGGTACCGTCATCCCTTGCGCGGCGGCAACGCCGATCGTGGCGAGCGGGCTTCCCGAGATCGCGCCCTCGAAGGAGACGTGTGCGTAGATTCGGCTCGCCATCAGCATGCCGCCGAACCCGAAACCGCCGTGCGCGGCGATCGACATCGACGTGCTCGTGACCAGCGACCCGGCCGAGTGGCTGACGATCACGCAGCCGTTCGAGCAGAAGGGCCGGACATGGGAGGCCGGATAGGCCGGCGGCGTGACGACGTTCGTGCCGTACCGCATCGCGAGATCGAGCTGCGTCAGAAGCGCGCTCTGCGCGTAGTCGATCGTCTGGTTCGACGACCACGCTACGATGAGATAGCGGTTCGACTTCGGCACGTAGACCGGCTGCTGGTCGGTGCTCGTCCACTGCCAGCCTGAGTTCGGGTTCGTGTGGTTTCCGTCCGGATCGAACAGGTTCTCTCGAATGTGGTCGTGCCAATACGCCTCGGCGTCGGCGCGATAATATCCGCCGGCATTCAAGAACGCGGCTTGGTTCGCCGGCCACGTCTGTATTGCTCCCGCCTTGTGTTTGATGCGGTCTTTGATCTGATGGAGCTGCAGCCCGTGGACGTAGATGACGTCGCGGCCCTCGAAGGGCTGACCTGAGCGCAAGAACAGCGGACTGTCGCACGGAACGTTCTGTCCCTGAATCTTGCAGCCGACGACCTTGCCGCCGGGAAACTGCGGCCGCGGCAGCGATCCGGTTTGGGCCTGCTTGGCGATCAGCGGCGCTTTCACTTGGTCGAACTTCTGCAGCGCGTTCGCTGCGTCGAGCTCATCGGGAGATGGTGTCGGGACCGGCGGCGGCGACGCGCCACCGATCGACGGGTCGCACGGCAGCGGGTACATCGCGTCGGTGTTCGTCAGGCGGTCCGGGTACAACGAGGCGAGCGAACCGCGGTCCTCGGTGAACGTGTCGGAACCGCCGACCTGCGTCGCGCCGGCTGGAACGACGGGCTGGCCGTTGCCGTCGAGTTGAGCCGCTTCGTCGCATTCGCGCGGCCCGGTAAGGTTTTGCCCCGAATTGTTCGGGATCGCTGCGAACGCCGCTTGCGGCGAACGCCCGGGGAGAGGAAGGGCGCCGGCCGCCAGTCCGACGGCGAGCGCAAAAGCTAACAATCGCATGCGGCGAGCATATCGACGCCGCTTTCAGAGCGTCGTCGCCGGCGCCGGCGGCGATGGTGAAATGCCGGTGAAAGCGCTCCGCGTTACGGTGCTGGGGCGGTTCTCACCGCGCACATCACGTCATTCGATAGAAAGAACAAACCCGCAATGAACATCATTTCGAAAACGGCGCGGCTGGCAATGCTCTCGATGATGGCAGCCACGCTGATCGTCCAAGCCGGCCCCGCGTCGGCGAATCCGAACCCAGCGTTCAACCTCTCCG
>DASZGA010000362.1:0-5955 GCA_035939295.1 Candidatus Elarobacter sp.
CAGCGGTTGGCGGACCCTTGCGAGGCGCTACCCGGAGCGAGCCGTGTTCGCGTTTTCTGATGGGTTGCACGGGCAAACGGTGCGGTTCGGTGAGAAGTGGCTTGCCTCGGAATACATCCGTTCGGTCACGGTGCGTGTCGATGACGCTGGTCTGCACATCAGCCAAGGTTGGATCATGCGGATCGGTCATCCGCCGATCGCGATCCCGTGGTCGAGCATCGAGCCGCTCGGATTGGTGACGTGGTTTTTCGCCTCGTTCGACAGCTTTCGCGTCGACGGGCAATTCACGATCGGCTTTCGCGCGGCCTCGGCGATTGCACGGATCGTCGCGCCGTACGTCGAGCAGCGTCCCGGCGAGGTGCTCGATCATCGCTGAGCGCGCGGGCGTCTACCTGCACCTGCCGTTTTGTCCGTATATTTGTCCGTACTGCGACTTCGCCAAGTGGGCGTGGGACGACGCGCGCGCCGCTACGTACATCGACGCGCTGCGCGCCGAGATCGCTTCGGCGCCGCTCGTGCAGGCGCGAACGCTGTTCTTCGGCGGCGGAACGCCGACCCTGTACACGGCGGAGATCATCGGCTCGTTGATCGGCGACGCGCGCGCGCGGTTCGAGTTGCCGCATGGCGCTGAAGTCACCACCGAGGCAAATCCCGATCCGTCGCTTGCCGCGCGGATTCCGGGGTTGCGCGACGCGGGCGTGAACAGGTTGTCGATCGGGGTGCAGTCGTTCGAGCCTCAGGAGCTGCGCGTGCTTGGGCGCCGACATACTGCGGCCGACGTTGCGAACGCGGTTCGCGCCGCCCGCGCGGCGGGGTTCGAGAACGTCTCGCTCGATCTGATCTTCGGCGTTCCCGGGCAGACCGAAGAAAGCTGGGCTGCGACGCTCGATGCCGCGGTCGCGCTCGGCGCCGAGCACATCTCGGCGTACGGGCTGACGATCGAAGAGGGAACGCCGTACGCGACGTGGTTCGCGCGCGATCCGAGCGCGTTTGCCGACGAGTCACGCGAGGCGCGGATGTACGGGATCGCGATCGACCGGCTGCGCACCGCCGGATTCGAGCAGTACGAGATCTCCAACTGGGCCAAACGGGGGTTCCGCTCTCAGCACAACGCGCTCTACTGGGCGAATGAGCCCTATCTCGGACTCGGGGTCGGCGCTGCGTCGTACCTCGACGGCATGCGTTCCACCCACACCCGCGACCTCGAAGCCTACTGCGAGGCGGCGCTCGCCCGGACGCCCATCCCGGGCGAGAGCGAGCGGCTTGAGGGCCCGGCCCGGGCCGGCGAGGCGATCATGTTGGCCCTCCGGACTGCCGAAGGAGTCGACCTGCGAGCGTTCCGCGAACGGTACGGCATCGATGTCAACGAGCGGTACCGGAGCGTGGTCGACGATCTCGTGGCGGCGGGTGTTCTCGCCGCCGACGCGGCGCATCTGCGCCTCACCGAGCGCGGACGGTTCGTAGCGAACGATGTCTGTGGTGCGTTCCTCGCCTGAACCGGGCCGCGGCATCGCGACCGCGGTCCTCCGCCTCGTCTTCGCGGCGATCTTCGGGACGACCGGGTTTTTACTCGGCCGCGAAGCCTATCTTCACCTGATCTCGCTGCACGTCGCGAGCCAGTTCTGGCAGCTCGCGTTCCTCGTCGTCGCGCCGGTGGTCGGCGCGGTGATCGGGGTGCTGATCGTTCCGGCGGCGCAGGTCTTCTTCGAGACCGAGCTGCACGCGGTCGAGCGCGCGATCGACCGGCTGGCGCCGGGCGAATTGGTCGGCGGCGCCATCGGTTTGGTGACGGGGCTGGTCATCGCGTTCCTGGTGAAGAGCATCCTGTTCGAGTTCGTCGCGTTCGCGGGGCCGACGGGCGGCTACATCGCGATCGCGCTGTACCTCGTGCTCTCGATCTTCGCCGCGTTTCTCGGCGCGCGCGTCGGTGCGAAGCAACGCGTCTCCCTCGGGCGGATCGCGACGCCGTCAGCGGCGACCGCCGGGGGCGGCGAGCCGAAGGTGCTCGACACCTCGGTGATCATCGACGGGCGTGTCCTGGACATCGTGCGCAGCGGGTTTCTCGAAGGACCGCTGCTGCTGCCGCGTTTCGTGCTGCGCGAATTGCAGCTCATCGCCGACAGCGCCGACCCGCTCAAGCGCACGCGCGGCCGGCGCGGGCTGGAGCTGCTCTCGACGCTGCAGGAGACCGTCCCGATCGAGATCGTCGAGCGCGATCCCGAAGAGATCGGGCAGGTCGACGCCAAGCTGGTGCGGCTTGCGCAGGAGCGCGGGGCCAAGCTGGTGACCAACGACTTCAATCTCAACCGCGTCGCGCACGTCGAGGGGGTCGCCGTCCTGAACATCAACGAGCTCGCAAACGCCGTCAAACCGGTGCTGTTGCCGGGCGAAGAGCTGCGCGTCGCGGTGATCCGCGAAGGCCGCGAGTCGCACCAGGGCGTCGGCTACCTCGACGACGGCACGATGATCGTCATCGAGAACGGCCGCCGCCTGATCGGCGAAACGGTCGACGTCGCGGTAACGAGCGCACTGCAGACGAACGCCGGCCGCATGATCTTCGCCCGCCCGAAATTGCGCACATGATTTGGGGCGGGATTATCGTTGCTGCAGGGCACGGCGTGCGGTTCGGCAGGCCGAAGCAGTTGGTGGAGATCGGCGGGAAGCCGATGATCGCGTGGTCGGTGGAAGCGTTCGCGGCGATGCCGGAGATCGCCGAGCTGGTGATCGTCACCGAGCCGGAGTTCGTCGAGCGCGTCGAAGCGATCGCGCACGCGCGCGTGCAGCACGCGACGGTGCTCGTCGTGCGCGGCGGGCCGGATCGCCAGTCGAGCGTGCGGAACGGGCTCGACGCGCTTTCGAACGACGTCGCGGCGGTGCTCGTCCACGACGGCGCGCGTCCGCTCGTGCAAACGTCGGACGTGCGCAACGGGATGCGGCCGGTGCGCCCCGGAACGGCTTCGCTGCTCGCGACGCCGGTCGTCGACACGGTGAAGGTCGCCGGCGCCGACGGCAAGGTGACGCGCACGCTCGACCGCGCCGAGCTGTGGGCCGCGCAAACCCCGCAGTTCGCGACCGCGCGCGATCTGCGCCGTGCGCACGCCGAAGCGCAGCGCCACGGCCATCCGCCGGCGACCGACGACGCCGCGCTCCTCGAGCGCGCGGGGCTCGACGTCGTGATCGTCGAGGGATCGCCGGACAACTTCAAGGTAACGCTGCCGAGCGATCTCGCGCGCGCCGAGGCACTCCTGCGCGAGCGCGGCCCGGAAGGGATCGCGGGCGAAGAGATCCTGCTGGTCGAGTGCTACGTCGACCCGCGCGCGGTCGACTCGGTGCTGCTCGAGCTCGAAGCGCGCGACGCGCGCGTCGACGTGATCGACCGCGATCTGCCGAGTGCAACCGTCATCCGCGCCTACGCGACGAATGCGGCGCTGCGCGGCTTCGGCACCCGCCTGCACGCGCTCGCCGGCGAGGACGCGCTCTACACGGCGCACCTCTCGCACCTCGCCCCGCGCAACCCGACCCCGCTCGACCGCGAGCACTAGCCAGCATGGCGGCGGAGCGAGCGCAGAACAATCGTGCGCTAATGACATGTTGTTGCGAGCTCGGACCGGGGGCCCCGCGCGCGCAGCGCGTGGGGGGCGCGGAGCCCGGGGCGGAGCGCCGTTAGAATGCACCTGCCGCATTTTCGCGTAGGGCACGGATTCGATGCGCACCGCCTCGTCGAAGGGCGGCCGTTCGTTCTGGGCGGGGTGCGGGTCGAATACGAAAAAGGACCGCTGGGTCACAGCGACGGCGACGCGCTGACTCATGCGATCTGCGACGCGATGCTCGGCGCGTGTGCGCTGGGCGACCTAGGTGCGCACTTCCCGGACACCGATCCGCAGTGGAAGGACGCCGACTCGCTGCGGCTTCTCGCCGCCTGTCACGAGCTCGCGGTGCGGCACGGCTGGACGATCGCGAACATCGACGCGACCGTCGTCGTGCAGCTGCCTAGGCTATCGCCGCACGTCCCGCTGATGCGTGACGCGATCGCCGACGTGCTCGGTCTCGACGTCGCGCGCATCAGCGTAAAGGCGAAGACGAGCGAAGGGATGGGTTACACGGGTGACGGGACGGGGATTGCGGCGTACGCGGTCGTCCTCGTCGAGACCCTCGAACGGCGCGAACCAGATCACAGCGCTTTCACCTGAAGCTCCTCGGTGATCTCGCCGATTCCCAGCACGGTCTCGCGCTGGCGGCGGCGGGCGGTCAGCTCGTCATCCCACACCCCGGCCTCAGCACACTCGGCAGCCACTGCCGAGAGCTCGGCGAGGAACCGAAGTGCGCCGACGACGCGCCGCGAATCGGACGAAGCGTTCATGGACCAAGCCTATCGAAGCTGGTCCGAGCGGACTATCCGTGACGGTACGGAGCTTGGCGCGACTCGGTACTGAGACTACATACCCTGGGCGGCCGTGTCCTCGAGGAGGGCGGAGAGCTCGCGCCGGTTGGTGACCCCGAGCTTGCGATAGGCCGAGGCGATGTGGGTCTCCACCGTCCGCTCGGAGATCACGAGCACCTCGGCGATCGTGCGGGTCGGCTGTCCGGAGGCGACCAGCCCGGCGATCTCGCGCTCGCGCGCCGTCAGCGTCGCATCGCCGCGGCGGCGTGGCGCGCCGGTCGCGGTCTCGGTCAGCCGGCGGACCTCGCCGCCCGCGCCGATCTTGCGGAAGAGCGCGACGGCGTCCGCCGTTCTGCCGGCAAGCTCGAGCGCGAACCCCTCCTCGACCCGCCAGCCCGCTTTGCGGAACCCGTCGACGGCTTGGTCCGCCAGCGCGACCGCGTCCTCGCGGCGACGCTTGCGCAGCGCCTCGCGCGCGTCGGCGAGCGCGAGAAAGGCGCGCGCCGGCCAGGCGCCGTCGCGCGTCGCGATCCGGCTGAGCGCTTCGCGCGCGGCCGCCCGGACGTCGGCGGCGCCGCACCGGCTCGCCGCGTCGTGGAGCCAGTACGGCGGATCCGCGTGGGTGACGATCCGCAGCGCGTCGGCGACCAGCGCCGACGCGTCGGCGGTGCGGCCGGTGCGCAGCAGATCGAGCGCGACCGAACCGGCGAGCATCGCAGCCGCGGGCGCATCGCCTTCCTGAATCGCCGAGCGCGCGACCGTGAGCGCTTGCTCGCGGAGCGCCTCGTCGTCCGTCCCGCTCAGCGTCGACGAGCGCAGCGTGGTGGCGAGCGACCAGCGCAAGACGGTCCCGACGTCGTGCCGGATCGCGTCGGCACGCGCGAGATGCTCCGCCGTCGCGGCGGTGTCGCCGGCGAGCACCGCGCAGAGCGCCGCGTTCTGCGAAAGCCACGCGACGAAGCGCAGGTTTTTCATCCCTTGCGCGACCGCGAGCCCGTCGGCGTAGAGCGTGCGCGCGACGTCGAGCGGTCCGTACGAGAGCTCGACGTTCGCGTGGTTGTTCAGCGCGCGCACCAGCACGTCGACGTCGCCGCGTTCGCGCGCCTCGCCCTGCGCCTGCGCGAACCGCTCGCGCGCTTCGTCGGGACGGCCGAGGATGCCGAGGCAATACGCGTAGTTGCCGGCGAACCGTGCCGACGACGAAGCGCCCGCGCGCGCGGCGAGCCCGTCGGCGCGCTGCAGGTGAACCAGAGCCTCCTCGGCGCGGCCGCGCGCCGTCAGCAGCCCTGCGGTCATCGTCTCGGCGTCGAAGCGCATCGCCGAGTCCTCGTTCTGCAGCCGTTCGACGACCGCGAGCGCTACGCGCAAGCTCTCGTCGAAGCGGCCTTGGTCGAAGAGCAGATACGCCTTGCGGAGCGCGAGCCGGTTCGCTGCGGAGTCTTCCTTCAACGACTCGATCGCTTCGGAGAGCCAGTGCACGGCGTTCGCGACGTCGCCGGTCGCGTACAGCGCCTCGGCCGCCTTTTCGGCGAGCTGCGCGCGCTGTACCGGATCCTTCGCGAAATCGCAAGCGC
>DASZGA010000363.1:0-2074 GCA_035939295.1 Candidatus Elarobacter sp.
CACAACGTGCACTACATGGAGACGAAGCGCGACAAGATGGGCCATATGTTCGGCGCGCCGAACCCGGCTGGTTCCGAATGAAGGTTGAGAAGAATCGCAAGAAGGGCGAGAAGAAACCCGCGCTCCCCGACGCGAGCGGAAAGCGGTTCGCCATCATCGTCGCCGACTTCTATGCCGACCTAGCTGCGCAGCTCGAAGACGGCGCGCGCCGCGGTCTGCGGGATTGTGGTGTCGCGGACGATCACGTCGAGCTCGCACGTGTCCCCGGCTGTTTCGAGCTCCCGGTCGCGGCGCGACGGCTCATCTCCGACGGCGAGCTCGACGGTATCGTCGCGCTCGGCGTCGTCATCCGCGGCGAAACGCCGCACTTCGACTACGTCGCCGGCGAGTGCGCGCGCGGGATCATGAACGTCCAGATCGCGACGGAAATCCCCATCGGCTTCGGCGTCCTTACCACCGACAACCGCGCGCAGGCTGAAGAGCGCGCCGACCCCGCGCGCGGCGACAAAGGTTACGAAGCCGCGGTTGCCGCCGCAACCGTCGCGGTCATCGAGCGCAAGCGCGAAAAGAAGCGCGTCGGCTTCCGCTAGACGTCATCCGTTGAACTCGACGCTGAAAATATAGGTTCCGAAGACGGGGCGACAGCGAAAGATCGCACCTTCGAACCGCGAGTGCGCCACCGCGTACAGAGCGACGTTATCCATCATCTCGTTGCCGGCGGACTGCTCGATCCGCGTGCCGAGCACGCGGTTGTCGGGCCCAAGGAGGACCAGCACATGGGCGATGCCGCGGGCGTCCCGGTATGTCGTGGGCTCGAACGCAAACGTCGTGCGCGGCAGCCGGTACGGCACCGCGCACGAGATGCGATCGGCGACCGGCGTCGGCGCTTCGATTCCGATCTCCGCCCGAGCGCGGGCCACGAGCAGTTCGCGCCGGCGGCGATCTTCAGGGGTCTGCGGGCTGAGTAAGAGGATCGACGACCACGGTGAGAACACCGGGTCGCACGGGTTCGTGCCGTTGTCTTCGATCGACGTCACCGCGGCGCCGTCGAGTACCGTCGACGCTGCGAAGCGCACCACGATCGGCGTTGCCGGCGTCTTCAGATCACGCGTGTCGAGTGCGACGGCGTTGTGAAACGGCACGTCGTACCGGGTGTTCCCGGCGTACAGCGAGACGACGCCGGAGGCGCGCCCCGTTTCGAGCGAGGTCAAGACGACGGCGTACCGGGTCCGAGTTCCGTCGACGTCGACGACGTGCGCGGCGAGCGGGCAGAAAGGCACTGCGGTCGTCGAATCAGCCCGCGCAGGCCGGGGCGACGGCGATGACGCGGGGGGGCCCGGCTCGGCTGCGGATCCAAGCGTCTCCGAGGCAGCGAACAGCAAGAGAGTAGCGGCGAAGCGGGCGACGACGTGGCCCACGCGTCTCATCGGTCCGCCGCGTTCGCGAGCCGCGGCCGGCGCGCCTGGCCGGGCCGGTGGTCCCGGATTGCCAAGAAACGTCCTCTACCGTATACTCCGCGTACGACGCCACCGATCGGTCGGCGCCGTGTTTTCCATCCGTTTCCAATTGGGGGGTCGAGCGGCTTCGCCGCCCGGCCGAGGTCGGTGTACGAAAACAAAGTTCTGATCTGCAAAGACTGCGGCAATACGTTCGACTTTACGGTCCGCGACCAGATGTTCTACGCGGAGAAGGGGTTCGAGAACGAGCCGCAACGGTGCCGCGACTGCCGCACGGTGCGGAAGTCCCAGCGCACGAACGGCCTGGGCGCGGCGCCCACCTCGACCGCAGGCCTTCGGGAGATGTTCGACGCGGTCTGCGCGCAGTGCGGGACCGAGACGACCGTTCCGTTCAAGCCGCGTGGCGATCGGCCGGTGTACTGCCGGAACTGCTACTCGGCAATGAACGCAGTGAGGGCGTAACACCGACCCTGCCGAATCCGCCTCGTCGTGGATTCGGTCTGGTACGACGGCGATGCCGTCGGGTTTCTCGATCAGCGGGCGCTTCCGCGCGCCGTCGTGCGCGAGCGCGCGCCCAGCGTCGACGCGGTCGTCGAGGCGATTCGCACCCTCGCGGT
>DASZGA010000364.1:0-1562 GCA_035939295.1 Candidatus Elarobacter sp.
GGCGTAGCTACGGTGTCGGCGACGGTGTGGTCTCGAACGCCGGCGCGCTGCGGCCGACGTCGAAGACGCGCTCGTCGCCTTGCGCGTCGAGAAAGCCGCGAACGACGAACGTCGTGTTGGTGCGGCCGACGGAGCGCGAGAGCCGAATCGATCCGCTCGCATCGCGCAGCCGCGGTGTGCCGCCGTCGAGGTACGGATCGCCGGCGATCGTGATCACCGTCCCGGGCTTCGATGCGAGCGCTTGCGCGATCGTGCTCGGCGGATCGAACGCGATCGGCTTGTAGACGATCATCCCGAAGTTCGTCCCGAGCATTGCGACGCGCACGGTGTAGCGGCCGGGCGCGAGCGCGTGCCGGTCGTCGGTCGTCGAGTCGACGATCACTTGCGCGAGCCGCAGCAAACCCGGCGGAACGTCGAGCTGGCGCGTGATCGGGATCGGCTTGTGCCCGGTGACCGACGACCACACCGGCGCGTCGTCGCGCAGCACGTCGACGCGGAAGAGATCGGCCGTCGGAAAACGGAGCCGCACGATGTGCCCGGTCGGGTTGTGCAGCGCGATCGCGACGGTGAACGGCGCGAGGAGCGCGGTGCCTTCACGGTCGAGCGTCACGTCGGCCCACACCTCGTGCGCGGGCGCCGGCGAGGGCGGCCGCGGCGTCGCGACGGCGACCAGCAGCGAAAGCATCTCGGCGCGGGTCATCGGCTCGGTTTGAGCTCCTCGACCGAGCGCTGGGCGAACGGAAAGGCTTGCGGCTGCACCAAGGTGATCGTCTTGTGCGCGACGCGGAGAAGTCCCACGTCGGCGAGGGCGCCGAGCTCGCGGGTCACTCTCGCGGCTCGTCCCGATCAGCCCGGCGAGGCCCTGACGGGTCTTGATCCCGATCCGGATCGTGCCGCCGGGGCTCGGGGCAGCCGTGCTCGGCGGCGAGCCGGCCCAGCGCATTGACGAGCCGGCCGGCGACGCTCTTCACCCGGCCGCCGTGCACGAAGTAGACCCGGTTCACGTGCCGTTGCGCAGGACGCGCCCGGGCAGCGCGCCGGTCGGCGAACCGCCGCGCACGACGGCGCGCCCGTTGACGAAGACGTCCCGAATCCCCTCGGGCGGGACGAACGGCCGCTCGTACGTCGCACGGTCGACGACGTGCTCGTCGTCGAACACGACCAGATCGGCGAACGCGCCGGGCGCGATCAGCCCGCGGTCGCGCAAGCCGAACAGCGCCGCCGGGAGCGAGGTCATCCGGCGCACCGCTTCGGCGGTGTCGAAGACGCGCCGCTGCCGAACGTAGCGGCCGAAGACGCGCGGAAACGTCCCGTACGTGCGCGGGTGCGGGACGCCGCGCGCGGTGATCCCGCTGAACGCGCGCGCCGACGCGTCGCTGCCGATGCAGCAGAAGCGCGCGCTCAGCACGCTCGCGACGTCGTCCTCGCTCATCGAGAAGAAGACCGACTCGACGCGCATCTCCTCTTCGATCAGCAGCCGGATCACCGCGCGCGGCGGCGTCGTGCGCCACATCGATGCAATCGCGTCGATCCGCATTCCGGCGAGATGCTCGTTGCGCTCG
>DASZGA010000365.1:0-4271 GCA_035939295.1 Candidatus Elarobacter sp.
GCGCTCGGGTGGAAGCCGCGCTGGTCGGCGAGCGCCGCCGTCGGCGTGACCGCGGCGTGGTATCGCGACTTCGTCGCCGGCGAGCGCGTCGAGAAGCTCGTTACGCGCGACCTCGACGCGTACGCGAGCTGAACCGAGCCGTCGGCGTTAAGCGGGCTGAGAGCCGGAGCGGCGCTATGCCGGCTGCGTTGCGCGCACCGGTGAGGAGGCGCGTCCGCCGAGCGCGTCCATGAAGGCGATCAGCCCCTGCGGCTCGCGCAGCCAGTCGTTCGCCGCGGCGAGCGCGTTCACGACGCTCGCGCGATGCTGCGCGCGTCCTTCGCCGACGCGCGCGTCGGCAGGATGCGCTGCGTACAGCGCGTCGAGCACGGCGAGATAGTGCGGCAGGGCTGCGCCGAGCCGCTGTGCGACCAGGCCGATCCGCGTGCCGACGCCGACGCTCGCGGTCCCGGTCGGCGCGAAGCGCGCGGCGCGCGCCAACCGCAGCGTGAAGTCCCAGTCGTCCAGCAGCGGAACGGAGTCGTTGAACGTCCCGATGCGGTCGATCATTCCGCGGTAGAACACGATCGCGTCGAGCGGGACCGCGTGCGCGACCTCGAGCCGTGCGACGTCGCTCTCCTCGCCGCCGAACGGTGCCGACTCGCCGAGCGGTTCGGACGTGCTCGCCGCCCCGTTGGTGCGCTCGAGGATGAGCCGCGACCCGGCGACCGACGCCATCGCCCCCAGCCGCGCGATCGCATCGACCGAGCGCTGCAGATGATCGGGCGTCAAGACGTTGTCGGCCTCGAGCGAGGCGACGTACTCGCCGCGGATCATCCGCAGACCCAGGTTGCGCGCCGCGCCGGGATTGTGCACGCCTGTTAAACGCGCGTAGGAGATCCGATCCCAGGCGGGATGCGCGCGCAGCAGCGCCTCGACCGGGAAGGAGCCGTGGTCGACGACGACCGCCTCCCAGTTCGAGAAGCTTTGCGCCGTCAGCGAATCGAGCGCCCGCAGCAGCGGTCGCGGCGCGCCGGCGGTCTGCACCACGACGCTGACGCGCGACTCGCGCACCCGCGCCGGCTCGTAGACGGCCGCGCGCGCGTGCAGCTTCGCTTCGAGCGCGGCGAACTTCGCCAGCTGCGCTTCGTCGAACGGCGTGACGCCGCCGTTCATCGACGGAGCCTGCGCGACCAGCACGTTCAGCATCCGCGCGACGCCCGTCTCGCGTCCGCGCATCCGGCTCACGAACTCGGGATGATCGGCGTACCGCTCGATGTACGAGGCGAAGTCGAGCACGTTGCGCCCCGACCGGTGGTATGCGTCGCCGCTGAACTGATCGCCGTGCAGCCGGATCGCCATCCCGGGCCGCGCCACGTAGGCGAACCGTTTCTTCGCCAGCGCGAGCCGGATGATCAGCTCCCAGTCGCGCGCGTCCTGACCGTTCTGCGGATCGCCGCACATCTCGGGCTCGAGCAGCACCTCGCGCTTGAAGAGCGCGCACGGAAAGCACACCGGGCAGACGGTGGTGAACTCTTCGACCAGCTCGTCGCGCGCGTCGACGAAATCGACCGGGAACTGCCCCGGCATCGCGCGCGTCGTGTACACGGTGCCGTCCTCGTGCGCGAAGTACGCGCCGCAGTAGACGACGTCGAGCCCCGGCTCGCGCGCGAAGACTTCCTCCAGCTGCGTGAGATGCTGCGGAAAGAGAAAGTCGTCGGAGGAGAGACAGAGCACGTACCGGCCGCGCGCGAGCTCCATGAGCCGGTCGAAGTTGCGCGCCATCCCGACGTTCGTCTCGTTCTGGTGCAGCCGCACGCGCGGGTCGGCGCCGTAGCGCTCGTTCAGCAGCTCCCACGCGCCGTCGGTCGAGCAGTTGTCGGAGACGACGACCTCGATGTTCGGATAGGTCTGCGCGAGCGCACTGTCGACGGCGGTCGCGACGTACTTCACGTAGTTGTAGTTCGGGATCAAGATGCTGATCAGCGGGTAGCGTTCGTCGCTCACGACCACACCTTCCACGGCGCGCGGCCGGCGGACCAGTACTCTTCGAGCATCGTCTTGTCGCGCAGCGTGTCCATCGGCTGCCAGAAACCGCGGTGGAAGAACGCGGACAGCTTGCCGTCGGCGGCGAGCCGTTCGAGCGGTTCGCGCTCCCACACCGTGCCGTCACCGTCGAGATAGTCGAACACGCCGGGCGAGAGGACGAAGTAGCCGCCGTTGATCCAGGCGCCGTCGCCTTGCGGCTTCTCGTCGAACGATACGATCTTCTGCTCTTCGAAGCGCACCGCGCCGAAGCGTCCCGGCGGCTGCACCGTCGTCATCGTCGCGAGCGCCCCCGAGGCGGTGTGGTGATCGATCACCGCGCGCACGTTCACGTCGGAGAGACCGTCGCCGTAGGTGAAGCAGAACGGTTCGGCGTCGTCGAGGTAGCGCCGCACGCGCAGCAGGCGGCCGCCGGTCATCGTGTCGTCGCCGGTGTCGACCAGCGTTACCGTCCACGGTTCGGCGGCGTTGTTGTGCACGTGCATCGAGCGCTCCCGCATGTCGAACGTGACGTCCGACTGGTGCAGCGCGTAGTTGGCGAAGAACTCCTTGATGACGTAGCCTTTGTAGCCGCAGCAGACGACGAAGTCGTGAATCCCGTACGCGGAGTACGTCTTCATGATGTGCCAGAGCACCGGTTTGCCGCCGAGCTCGACCATCGGCTTCGGGCGGGTCGTCGTTTCCTCGCTGATTCGCGTGCCGAGGCCGCCCGCCAGGATCACCGCCTTCATCCTGCTAGGGTATCGGCATCGCCGCAGCTTCCCTGAAGGCAGAGGGCGCGAGCGGGTACGCCGAAGCTACGGTTCGGATGACCCCGTACTATCGGCACTTCGGGTTGGAGCGCGATCCGTTCCTCGACACCGCGGACCCGCACTTCTACCGGACGACGCCGGATCTGACGCGCGTTCGGGAGCGCCTGGTCGGGGGCGTCTTGGAGTCGCGCGGGCTGCAGGTCGTCGTCGGCGACCCCGGGACCGGCAAAACCAGCCTGATGGCGCAGATCGAGCGCGAGCTGCTCGGCCACGACGAGGTTCGGCTGGGAAAAATTCTGGACCCCTCGTTCGCCAGCGAGACCGAGTTCTTGCTCGGTGTCGCGCGCTCGTTCGGGCTCGCGCTCCCGCCGCGCTCGCCGGCCGCGCTGAAGAACGCGCTGAAGAACTTCCTGTACGACGCCGCGGTCCTCGACGGGCTCACCCTCGCGCTGCTGATCGACGAGGCCCAGAACGCCTCGGACGACATCTTCGAGGTGCTGCGGCTGCTGCTCAACTACGACGTCCCGCAGCGCAAGCTGCTCAACGTCGTGCTGTACGGCCAGACCGAGTTGCGGCCGCGGCTCGACGCGCGGCGGAACCTGGCCGACCGGGTCGACGAATGGTACGAGCTCGGCCAGCTCGACGACAACGAAGCCCGCGCGCTGATCGCCTACCGCGTCGCGCGGGCGGGCGGCGTCGACGGCATCGACGCCTTGTTCGACCCCGAAGCGCTGGCGGCGCTGGTCGCCGCTGCCGCCGGAACGCCCCGCAGGCTGCTGACGCTGGCTCATGCGACGCTGCGCGAGGCCGCGGCCTTCGGCCGCCCGCGCGCGACCCGCATCGACGCCGAAGCCGCCGCGCGCTCCCGCCGGCTCGCCGTCCCGGCCGGCATCGTCAACGCGCCGGCCGGCCGCCCCCGTGCCGCAGCGGCCGCGGGCGGCGCGGCGACGGCCGTTGCGGTGGCCGGCCCCGCAGCAGCGAACGGCCAGGCCAGCGGGTCCGCAGCGGACGGGGAGCCGCCGCGGGCGGCGCAGGCGCCGTGGTGGCGGTTCCCATGGCTGGCGGCGCTGTGGCCACGATGACCCCGCGCGAGATCGACGTCGACGGCCTCTTCGATCGCAACGCGGACACTCGGTTGCTGGACCGCCGCCGCAGCGAGGAGCTGGGGCTCCCGCCGGTCGCGCCCTCGACCGGCTCGTCGACCGCGTTGCGGTTCGGTCCCGAGTCGATGCTCTCCGACGGCGTCCCGATCGCCGCGCCGCGCGGCGCGATGCTGCGCGTCTCGCTGCAGGCGCGCCCGGAGCACGAGCTGATCCCGGGCGCGATCGTCACCGTGGTGGTGGAAGTCGCGGACGACGGCGACACCGACGCCGACGACGTTCGCCTGCGCGTCGCGATCCCGCCCGAGACGGAAGCGATCGAAGGGTCGTTCGTCCGCGACGAGGTCGAGCTCGACGGCGAAGCGCTGCTGGGCGAAGGTCTGCGCGTCGGAAC
>DASZGA010000366.1:0-4243 GCA_035939295.1 Candidatus Elarobacter sp.
CGGACGCGGTCGAACCCGAACTCTTGCGGCAGCCCTTTGAACTGGCCGAAGATCCCGCCTTGCTTCGCGATGTCCTCGCCCATCAAGAACACGGTCGGATCGCGCCGCATCTCCTCCTGCATCGCTTCCAGCGTCGCTTCCGAAAACGAAATGGTGCGCATTCTAACGGCGCTCCGCCCCAGGCTCCGCGCCCCCCACTTCGTGGGGCCCCCCGACTTCACGCGCGCTCGCGATTTCGATCAAGTGAACATCCCCCGAGGGCGCGCTCAACAACATTAGTGCCCGCTCCCCTGCGAGCCGTGTCCGACGTTCGGCGCGAACGGGAGGAAGCGGTCGCGCTCGCGCGCTTCGATGACGTGCACCGGATCGTTCGCCTCGCGATCGCCGGCGTACGCGCCGAAGAACGCTTCGTCACGTTCCGGCGAGGGCGAGCTGCGCGCGAACGCGACCGCGTCGGCGAACTCCTCGCGCGCCTCGCGCCACAACGCTTCGAACTCGTCGGCCGCAAGCGCATCGCCGAGCATCGCCTGCATTCGCACGATCGGATCCGAGGCGGTCATCACGTCCTGGACTTCGGTCTTCTCGCGGTAACGTTCCGGATCGCCGATGTAGTGGCCGCGGGCGCGGTACGTCTTGCACTCGACGAAGGTCGGCCCGCCGCCGCTCCGCGCGCGCGCAACCGCGTCGCCGAGCGCGTCGTACACCGCGAACGCGTCGAACCCGTCGACGATCGCCGAGGGCATCCCGTACCCGGCGGCGCGGATCGCAACGTCGGCGATCTTCATCGTCTCGGCGGTGGAGGTCGTCGAGGCGTAGCGGTTGTTCTCCAGCACGAAGATCGCCGGCAGGTTCCAGACCGCGCACAGGTTGAGGTTCTCGTGGAACGGACCGCGGTTCGTCGCGCCGTCGCCGAAGAAGCAGACCGCGACCTGATCCGTCTTGCGCTGCACCGCGCTCAGCGCGGCGCCCGCGACCAGCCCGAACCCGCCGGCGACGACCCCGTTCGCGCCCAGCATCCCGACCGAGAAGTCGGCGATGTGCATCGAGCCGCCCTTGCCTTTGCAGACGCCCGTCGAGCGCGCGAACAGCTCGGCGACCATCCCGCGCATCGACGTCCCTTTGGCGAGCGTGTGGCCGTGGCCGCGGTGCGTCGAGGCAATCGCGTCGTCGGCACGCAGGTTCGCGCAGGTTCCGGCGGCGACGGCTTCCTGACCGATCGAGAGGTGCGCGAAGCCCGGGATGTCGCCGGCCAGGAAGTGCTTTTCGATCCCCTCCTCCAGCACGCGGACGCGGATCATCGTGCGCAGGAGCGCGAGCCCGAGGTCGCGGCGCGCGCCGTCGACCGGCGCGGTCAAGGTCTTAGCCAAGGGAAACTCTCCGGTGAGCGGCGTCCAAGGCCGCGGTGGCGGCGCGGGCGGCGTCGAGAACGGCGTCGCGGACCGCGGTCCGCACCGCGCGGTAGCGGAACGAGGGAACGGAGATCGAGAGCGAGCCGGCCGCCGACCCGTCGCGCGCGAAGAAGGGCGCTCCGAGGCAGCAGACGCCTTCGCAGAACTCTTCTAGGTCTTCCCCGTACCCGCGCCGGCGAACGCGCTCGAGCTCGGTCTCGATCGCGGTCATCGTCACCAGCGTCCGCTGCGTGATCCGCCGCGGGGGATGGGCCGAGAAGTGCTCGCGCACCGCGGCGGCGTCGCGGTAGGCCAGGACGGCTTTGCCCAGCGCTCGCGCGTGGAGGTCGGCGGAGTACCCGCGGTGGAGCGCGTGGACGCGAACGCGCTGGCGCGACTCGACGATGTCGGTGATGACGACGTTCTTGCCGTGGACCATCGCCAGGTAGGCGTTCTCACCGGTCCGCGCGCCGAGCTCGCTCACGATCGTGCGGAGCTCCGGCTCGACCGGCCACGAGCGCGAGTAGGCCTCGCCGAGCCGCGCCGTCTTCGCGCCCAGCCCGTAGGCGCCGGTCCGCTCGTCGCGCGAGGCGTAACCGTCGGCGCACAGCGTGTTCATCACGTGATAGGCGCTGGAGATGTTCAGCTCCAGCTCGGCGGCGATCCGCTTGATCGGGACCGGCTCTTGCGACTCGGCGAGGTAATCGAGGACGCGCAGCGCACGCCGGACCGTTCCGAGCAGCTCGGCCATTTCAGTATTTGAAACCCCATTCGAGATGGTCGAACACGGTTCCGCGACGATACCGCCGCAACGAAGTCGTGTCAAGACTTTTGCAAACGGTCGCGCTTGGAACGGAGGGAAGTTTCCTGGGAGTGACCTAAATCGCTGGTCCACCACTCACGCCGCTTCCCCACAGGGAGTTCCGCTCGTGAAGCAATCTCTTTCGCGTGGCCGATTCGTCGCCGGTACCGCCGGCGTCGCCGCGCTGACGTTCGGAGGCGGGCCGTACGTCATTGCTGCGCCGACGAAGGAAATCGTCGTCGGCCTCAACGTCCCGCAGACCGGTTCGTACTCGGACCAGGGTGCCGACCAGCTCCGCGCCTATCATCTCGCGATCGACGAGGTGAACGCGAAGGGCGGGATCATGGGGATGAAGGTCCGCGCCGTCGAGGCCGACGACCAGACCAAAGCCGACGTCGCGCGCGACAACGCGCAGCGCATGATCGAGCGCGACGGCGCGGTGATGATCACCGGCGGTTCCTCGACCGGAACCGCGATCAACGTCTCGGCGCTCTGCCAATCGAAGCACACGGTTTTCATGGCGACGCTCACGCACGGCGACGAGACGACGAACCAGAACTGCCACAAGGTCACGTTCCGCCGCTACAACGACGCGTACATGAGCGCGCAGTCGATGGCGAAGACGCTGCTCTCGAAGTACGGCACCGGCAAGTGGTTCCACATCACCGCGGACTACGCGTGGGGCCACTCGGTCTACGACAACCTGACCGCGGTCGTCGAGCCGAAGGGCGCCAAGACGATCAAGAACGTGCTGCTCAAGCTCGGCACGACCGACTTCTCCTCGGCGCTCGCCGAGGCGCAGGCCGCCAAACCCGACGTGCTCGTGATCACCGAGTTCGGCAAGGACATGGTCAACTGCGTGAACCAGTCGGCGCAGTTCGGTCTCACCAAGTCGACCAAGATCCTGGTGCCGCTCGTCGACGAGTACATGGCCAAGGGCGCCGGCGACAACTTCGACAACGTCGTCTCGACGGCGCCGTGGTACTGGAAGTACCACGCGGAGAAGTATCCGAAGGCGCGCGCGTTCGTCGACGCGTTCACCAAGCGCTACGGCTTCCCGCCGTCGAACGGCGCGGAGACGGCGTACGCCGACATCCTCATCTACAAGATGGCGGTGGAGAAAGCCGGCAGCCTCGACGCGGCGAAAGTTGTCGCCGCGCTCGAAGGGACGAAGTTCCAGTTCACCAAGGAAGAGGAGTGGTACCGCAAGGAGGACCACCAGGGTGTGAACTCGTGCCTGGTCGTCGAGGGCATTCCGACGAAGCAGCGCGGCGCCGGCGGGTTCGAGTACGCCAAGGTCCTCGAAGTTCACCCCGGTCCGAGTTGCGTGCAGCCGGTGTCGAGTCTGGTCTGCAAGATGGAAGCGACGGTCTGAGCCCAGGCTCCGTCGAATAACCACGGGTCGGCGCACGCGCGCCGGCCCGTTTCCATATCCACCGCATCGAAATGGGAGTTCCGTGGAAGCGCTCATACAAGCCGTTTTGAACGGGCTCGTTCAGGGCCTGATCTACGTGGCGCTCGCAGTCGGGCTGACGATCGTGTTCGGGACGCTGCGGCTGGTGAACTTCGCGCACGGCGCGTTCTACGCGATCGGCGCGTACGTCGGTCTGCTCGCCGCGCAGCGGTTCGGGATCGTCGCCGGGCTGATCGCGGCGCCCATCGCGGTCGCGGTGTTCGCGATCCTGCTCGACCGCCTGCTGCTCCGGCCGTTCTACGAGAAGACGCCGACCGCGCAGATCCTGGTGACGTTCGGGATCGCGCTCGTGGTCGAGGAATCGCTCCGCCTGATCTTCGGCGGAACGACGCAGCAGTTCCCGACGCCGGCGGCGCTCCAAGGCGCGTTCAACCTGGGCATCATCTCGTACCCCGCGTATCGGCTCGTGTTCGCCGCCGGCGTGCTGATCATGATCTCGCTCGTCTGGCTGTTCCTGGTGCGCACCGACTACGGCTTGATCGTCCGCGCGGGGATTCGCGACCGGATCATGGTGCAATTGCTCGGCGGCAACATCCGGCAGGCGTCGACGATCGTGTTCGCGCTCGGCGCCGCGGTGGC
>DASZGA010000367.1:0-6701 GCA_035939295.1 Candidatus Elarobacter sp.
CCGATCGACGCGCGCCTCAGGGCGCTAGGCGCGACCGTCGGCAAACCCTGGCGAAAAGAGCAGAAGCTTGCGTGCCTATCTGCCTGGTTCGCCGTCACCGCGCAGCGTTGACTCTAGACGTCGGCGGGCGCTGCGCGCCGATCCTTGTCCGGCACGCCGCGACGCTCATAGAGACCACTCAACCGGCGCGCAGCTCGAAGCCGACTTCGTCGAGACATATGCGAACCTCACGAGATCGGACGACTTCCCGGGGACTCACATCGTGCGCTCGAATTCGACGGGATCGAATGCGTCGATTAGGCGCGCCGTTTCCGATTGCGGCATCGATGTCTTCGACGTATACGCAATTTCTCGGGTTTAGGCTCCGGCTTCGCTGGTGGAGACGGCTTTCGCATCGGACACATTCACTTCGCTTACGAGGTGTCCGGTTCCCGAGGGGGCACTTCAAACGAGCAAAATGTGCAGACCCCCGGCGTGTACCAAGGGTGACAAAACTCCGAGGCACCGCGTTGAGAAGCAAATAGTGCGTGTGCGAAATCGAAGATCGGGCGCGCACCTCTCATTGACTCTGCTTGAGTCTTCCAATCGACTTGCTGTAGCTCGGGATGGTCGACGAGCAGAACAGCAACGTCAGCGCTCTCTAGGCAAAGCTCGAGTGACGGGAACGCTTCAACGCCTGGCGTCGCCCCGATCACTGCGGAAACGTCAGCATACCCGTCCCATACGCGCACCTTCGCTCTACCTTGCAACGCGGTCAATAGCTGAGGGCTGAGTGCGCCACGAGTATCTCCGACGCCCGGTGCGTATCCCAAGCCGACTATCGCGACATTTGGCTGAGGACCGATTCGGCAAACGTGGCCGACAACGTTTTGGACCGCGAGCCGCCGCAGTTCGTCGCTACGGCGAGCTGCGCTCGACAAGAGCTCGCCGTTAACGCCGGCGACCCTGCACATGGCAGACAAGTCCTTGCTGAGGCAGAGATCACATAAACCCGGGCGGTGCTCGAGAATTTCTTGCCCGATGCGGAAGTCGGCGGCTATACCTTGGAAAACAGCTTCGGGCTCGATCGTGTACTTCTCACAAATCGAGGCGAGTTCGGCAGCCAAGACCTGGTTCACGGCGAGGACGGAGTTGCTCATCTGCTTTACCGCCTCCGCCGCCTCAAACGACATGGTCAATACTCGGTTGTGGAGGTCCGCGGGAAGAATCCGGTTCACAAACCTGTTCGCGACTTGTGTCGTCCCAGAACCAAGTACGATCCGGTCGGGCCGAGCCAGATCGACGAACGCACGATGCTGCCGTAAGAATGCTGGCCAGTACACGTATCGGTTCGGCAAGTCCGAATCTCCGATTGCGGCGAGCATTTGGGCTGAGTCGCCAACACTGAGCGTCGATCGGACGCAAACGATTGCGTCGCGGGCCGGCTGCCAAGCAACCACCGTCTTTAGGACGGTCACGAGGACCGAAAGGTCAACTGATCCGTCCGGGCGCGTATCTGCCGGAACAGCCAGCGCGACCATTCCCACATCAACTTTCGGCTGGCAGTCCCCAAGGCTCAGTTCAAAGGTCAAGCGGTCCGTGGAGCATGCTGCTTCGAGCCTTGAATGCAATTCTGGACAGCTAAAGGGCGGCTGACGACGTCGAAGCGAGGCCAAGCGGTCTTGTGCGCACTCGACAACTGTTACTTCGTGTCCGAGGTCGGTCAGCCAGATACCCGTAGGGAGCCCGAGGTATCCCGCACCGATCACGACTACTTTTGACATGGATGCTGACTACTCTTGAACAGTGTGGATCATCAGTTGTGCAGTGCCCGACTCGAGGCCCGAGATCTCCGTCCGGAACGCTAGAAACGTGCGAGAGGAAGTCGCGAGTGACCGGGCTGCGTCAGAGGATGGCGGCAGTTGCATAAGCCCTTGTACCGCAGCACGCGTTCCAGTACCCCAAACCCCGCACAAAACGATGCAACGGTGCTCTTCATCGTGACGAGAGCAGAAAAGAAAGCCATAATCCTCGAGCAGATCGTCAGATTTTCCCCGTTGCGGGACAAACGTCGTTGATCCGAAAGCGGCGACATGGTCGGGATACTTCAGAGTGAACGCCGGATAGTCAGTCGCAAGTAGACGACGAGAGTAGTAGTTGACACTTGGACCTCCGACGGAGATGGTTAGGCCGTAGAAACGGCTAACATTCCCATCGTCAGTAAGGTCGATGCGCACACCCCCCGGCAGGCTGCGGAGGCAATTGACCAGAGTCGCGATTGCTTCTCCCTCCGGCATGGGCATGATCAGCACGTTGCTGGGAAATGTAGCGACAGTTGATTCACCCTTCACGAGAAAATCCTTCACCTGGGCGCTCGGGAGAACAAGCTGTACTCGTCGGTCCCTAGGAATCAGGCGCTCCAGATGCCGGAATCGGCGAAAGGCGCGGATCCTGGAGTAACCGATCCCCAAGCTGAAGCCAAGGCCAGCCGCGACAAGGCCGGCAAGAACATTGAGCATGAACTCGGTCACGCGATCGTCATTCCTTCCACGACTTAAGGTGTGGTAGCCACGACTCCATCCGACAGTCGGAGTCGATTTATAGCGTTACAGTGTCAGAGGTCTTCACCTTCCCCTTGCTCACGGCGCACGGTTGTGCGAACTGCGGCACCTACGAATCGGCAAAAACTGACTTGACGATTTCGTCGAACTCGTCCACGAGGGCGGCGAGCGACGCGCTCGCGGTGCGCGCTCCGACGGAGGACCACTCAGCGGGCCGCGCAGATCGAAGCCGACTTCTTCGAGACATACGCGAACGCTGGATTTTTATCTCGGCGAGTTCCCTATAGCGGGACGACGGTGCCGTTCTTGCCGACGACGACGAAACGCGCGGTGAGGCCGCTCGTCGCTTTCTGCGCGCTTACGAAGACGCTGGCATTGCGGGCAAGGAGCTGCGCGCTGCCGGGCGAGACGCGGACGATCGGCGTTCCCGGCGTGATCGCTATCTTGCGCGAGCCGCCCTTGTAATTCACCGTGATGGTCTTCGTCGTTCCGGCGTTCATCGCGCCGACCGTGCCGTTCGTCATCATCGCATGCGGCTGCGCAACGGTGCCGTTCGTCATCCGCGAGCCATGGTACCCCGGCGCTTCCCACGGACCGTCGCCTTCCCCGGTCCCACGCAGCTTCTCATCGAACACGGATACTTCAAGAGCACGCGAAACCGCAGGACCCGGCACGTTCGCGATGCCGAGGAACGCACCCGGAACGATGTCCGCCGGCGAGCCGCGATCGACGCCAACAAAGGCCGTCTTCGGACCGTAGGCGATCGTAACCACGCCGGTCGCAGTCTTGACGGTGAACGCAGAAGACGACATCGACACGATCGAGCCTCGGACCACGAGCGGCTTGTCGGCGGCGCCGGCAGAGGTCCCGCTAGCCACGACCAAGGCGAGCACGAACGGCGCGATTCGGTTTGTAAGCATATTGCCTAAAGCCGCCGTGAGCGCCGAATGGTTTCGCGGCCCGATCGGTGGTTGGACACTCGGTGTCGATCAGGGGCAGAGCGCACGACACGCGCGGCTTTCCTGACGCATCCTTCCGCTACGCCGGGGCGATGCGCCGCGCGACATCGGCGAGCTCCGGCCAGTCCGGCGATTCCTGTACGCAGCGAGCGAACAGCCAGAGGATCACGCGCTCGTTTTCGAGTCCGGCTAGATCGCTCATTCGCGCTGCCAGAGCGCGCGGGTCGGTGTGTAGGCGGTCCCGGCAGTTCAGCATGTGCTGAAGCACGTCGTATGCGGGGTCGCCGACGTACGGTTTCGGATCGATGACGAGCCACGGTTCGCGTTCGGAAGCCAATGCGTTACGGGCATGAAGGTCGGTGCACAGCAGCACGGTTCGCTCGGCCGTAGCCGGCAGTTCGCGGAACAGGGTGATGCCTTCGCGCGCCAAGCCCGCATCGACGTTCACCCGCCCCGCTTGATATTTTTGTTCGAACTCGTCGGCCCATGCGTCGCACATGAGTTGCAACGGCCGGAATGGATGACCCGGCGCCGGCTCGCGCCACAGCCGGCGCAACAATCCTGCGATAACCGAGTCCTGCTCGGTTTCGGGCCGGCAGGCCAGTGGGTCACCCGGTACGCAACGTTCCAACAGCAGCGCAGTCGCGTCGCCGACTTGTGCGCACGCGTAGAGCCGAACAGCGCCGTCTCCGTCCCATTCGCGAAGGCCATCAGCTTCGTGCAGAGCTTCGGGGTGGCGCCGTGCGACTTTCAGAACCATCTCGGCATCCGACGGACCGCGCACCGGTGCTACCCACGCGGTTTCGCCGCCCGGCTGAAATGGTGCGCCGACGCTCAGTGACCAGCGCTCCGCGAGTTCCCCGACGACCGACGGCAACGCGTCCAACCACGCGCCGCGCGCAGCTCCGTCGGCAGGGTCGACACGCCATACGTAGAGGACGCGGGTTGACCGCGTTCCAGCCCAAGACGTGTCTTCAACCAGGCCCGCCTCGACGAAGCCGGCCTTCTCCGCCACCCGGCGCGAGGCGATGTTGTCCGCATCGACGTGTACCTCCAACTGCGGGACATAGCGCAGCCGCCGAGCGCTCTCACACAACAGTGTCAGCGCGCGCGTCGCGTATCCTTGGTTGCGAAATTCCGGAAAAACCCAATAGGAAACATTCGCGCTCTTCGGCGACGAGCGGCGAACTTCGCAGCCGCCGACGAGCAGTCCGGATGGGCGGCGAAGCGCGTATGCGAACATCGGCCCTCCGGCAGCCCGGGCATCGATCCAACGGCCGATCGCCGCTCGCGTCTGCTCGAGCGTCGCGCGCGCCGGCGAATCGAACCGCAGGAGCATCTCCGCGTCCTCGCCCCGCAAGTGGGCTTCGGCGTCCGATATCGTGTGGGCATCGAGCAGGACCACGCCGTCCGTCATGGACGCGGGCAGACGGAGGGCGTCACCGCCCATCAAGGTTCGCCGCTCAAATTCGGCGCGCCGGCAAGAAGCGGCTGTTTCGCAGGAGGCCGGCGGATACCAGCGACACGAGCACGCCGACGGGGAAGATCTCGGCGAACGTCATCGGCAGCCGGTAGAACGGGTTCCGGTACTGGACTTTGAACTGTTCCATCGCCGCGACGAACTTCGCCAGCGCCTCGCCCGTGACGCCCTTGGCCTTCTCTTGGTCGATGAGAGCGTTTGCGTACGTGCCGGCAAAATCGCTGTGCGTCAGCGCGACGGCCGTCTCCCAGGCGACCACGTAGAGGATCCCTGCGACGAAGCTGATCCCGAGACCGAGTCCGAAGGCGGGCCAGAATCTGATCACGCCGCCCAAGTCCACGTCACGCCGCCGCTTGATCGCGACGAACACGGTGCTGAGCGCGATCAGCATCAGCGTATAGCCGATGACCATGCCGAAGCGCAACATCGCGTGCCCGTTCATCGCGATGGTCAGGACGGACAGGGGCACCCCGACGATGAGACCCGCCAGCAAGCCGTAGGACAAAACCATTCGAAGCATCAGGTCCTCCTTCAGTGAAATTGGACCCAGCATCGACCCCGACGTGCGGCGGCGCAATCGGTAAAAAGGGTGATTCGAGCAGAATCACCCGAATTGCCGGCCGTCAGGGCACGATTCCGAGCTCGCGGGCCTTGTTGATCGCCTCCGTCCGCCGCTTCGCACCGAGCTTCTCGAACAGCCGCGCCACGTGGGTCTTGACGGTGTGCGGCGAGACGTTCAGCGACTCCGCAATCTCTTTATTGGAGCGGCCCGCCGCGATCTCGTGGAGCACCGCGAGCTCCCGCGGACTGATCCCGAGTGCGGCCTGGGCCTTGGCGTTGCCGTTGGCCCCGGCCGGCGGCGGTCCGGCAAGGACGCGCGCGCCGATGTAGACGCCGGCCGCGAGAAAGCCGGCGGCGAGAACGAACGTGTAGAGTTCGCCCGGATGAGCCCGTGCGACCCGCTGGTAGTCGATCCACTGGAGGGTGGCGGTCCCGGCTGCCAGCAGGGCCCCGTAGAGAACGACAGGCTTCCAGTCGGTCCACGTCCTCCGCCCGGCTCGCTTCATACGCTCCGGCGCCTGCGCGGCGCGTCGCGCGCGTTCCTGCCGCTCGCACGCGGCGCAAACGAGTATGGTTGGCCGCAGTTCATTGCCCCGTCAGGCAGGAACGAACGTGAGCCTGATCGCGTCCTCACCGACAGGAGCGGTGCCAACGAGACGGAGCGCCGTTCGGGCACGGGCGAAGTACGGTTTGCCGCGGCCAAGAACAAACGGACGAAAGTACAGATGATACTCGTCGATCAGACCGAGATCCGTAAGACTCGCCGCCAGATCGGGTCCGGCAACGTCGATGACGCCGTCGACCTCCGCCTTCAGCCGGCGAACGAAGGCTTCGAGATCTTCGCCGACAAGCGTGGCGTTGGCGCCAACTGATGGTAGCGAGCGTGATGCAACCCATTTCGGTTGCGCCCGCCACACCGCCGCGAATTCGTGCTCGGCCGCGCCCCACTCCGGTCGATCCTCGTCCCAATAGCGCATCACCTCATACATGCGACGACCGTACAGACTGCCGGCGAGATCGCGAACGTAGTCGATCCAATAACGAAAGAGCGCAATGCCTAGGTGCGCATGAAGCGGCGGCTCCAGCTCGCCCTCGACGCCGGCGACGTAGCCATCGAGAGACTGCATCATTCCGAAGACTATCTTCCCCATGTTCCCGCAC